>NZ_JACSMK010000006.1:0-191678 GCF_018618595.1 Exiguobacterium sp. s133 | reverse complement strand
AAAGTCACGTTGACGAAGCTTGCGCTTCATTCATTGTTTGTATCCGAAGATACGTTTTTTGCCTCATCGTTCAGTTTTCAAAGTTCGTCCGCGCCTGTTTTGGCGACTCAATTAGAATACCAAGTCTGGAACGATAAGTCAACAACTTTTTAAAAGAATTTTTTTCGTTCGTTTCAAGCGTGCGTCCTCTTTAGGACATGAAATAATATACCATGCGATTTATTATTGTGCAAGCATTTTTGATAATTAATTTTAATTTCATTAAAAATTGTTTTATAACTTTTGACTAGACTTTCATTTTTTGTTGGTATAAGTGGCTTTTGCCACGTCTTCCTGTTTTTGAGCCGTACCTTTCGACTTTTAGCATTCACCTTTTTTAGGACACCTGTCACATACGGCTCAAACAGAAAACTAACCTATTCCTAGCAGATCCACCTAAATGTTTCCCTCTTCATAAAAGTTGATCTACAGACTGATTAAACTACGCGTTTCTTCTATATAGTAAGTTTGCTTTAATCCATCAGCTGCATGATGTTCAACTGCCGGTCTTCCATTAAGTCTTTCACGACTTGCTGGTTCTGCTCATCATAGACGATGACAGGACGATCAAAGATGACATTCTTCCGCACGACAGTTGCAATTTTTCCGTTACTCATCAAAACACGATCTCCGATTCCAATCGGCAATAAGAGTTGTCCGAGTAATGTAACGTACTTCGAATCGTACTGCATCGGCCGCGCTTTTAGGTGAACGTATGCATCGTATGCCGTATAAGCCTCCCGGTATGGACGCCAGCTTGTCATTGCCGCAAAAACATCTGCTACGATGAAAAGACGTGTATGATCCATGATTTTATCACCCGTGGCTTTTAATGGGTAACCGGATCCGTCTAGACGTTCATGGTGTTGGACGATTAAACGTTTGACCGTATCTGAAATGACAGTATCGTTTTGTAAGGCTTGATAAGCCATCGCCGGATGCCGATGGAAAATCTCTTGTTGCATCGCTTCATATCGTTTTGTATGTCGCCACTCCATGATACGTGCAAGTCCATAGTCTGCAAAGTAAGAGGCTGTCCATAAGTCTTGAATCATCTTTCGTTCTTTTCTGACTGCTTCCGCTAACAGCTGAGCGAGTGCACCTCGATAAACCGCATGGCGAACTGTATATGCTTCCGTTCCCCGTTCAAGGAAAAACGGTAAAATGTCTTCCCGACGAACTGTGTCTGGCATCGAGTTTTTAACCCATTTCAAAGCTTCATATGTATTCGGGGTGAAACCTTGTTCCCATGAGGTGAAGACTTGATTATAGGAATCAACAAGTTCTTCGAATGGATTTTCGCTTACTTCTTGAAGACGAACCATCTCTTGTTGACTTTCTTCGACTAGACCTTCTGGTCGTTCCTCAATATCGATTTCCTTAATCAAAAACCGTTTCAGGCGTCTTAGTTCGTCTGTCCCTAGTTTTTTTCCAGCTTCGACAATCGGTATATCGGTATGTAAAAAGACTGACTCCTTTACCCGATCGCCGATGATGAGTCGCTCGCTTGCGATACGCATCTTACCTCGTCCCTTTCTCTCATCAGTTTTATTTGTAGAAAAACAGCAGAGTAGGGACATCTACCGTCCGACTCTGCTGTACCTCTTTATTCCATACTGATGTTATTCTTCTGTTTCTTCGATTACTGTTTCTGCTTCAACAACCGGAGAAATGTTTTCTTCATCCACGACAGTCGACAGCTCATCAACGATCGTTTCTTCGTTTTCTTCTTTTTTCAGTTTCGCGACGGTAGCGACACGGTCACCTTCTTCAATCCGGATGACTTTGACACCTTGTGTGTTACGTCCGACACGTGAAATATTTTGTGAATCGGTCCGGATGACGATTCCGCCTTCTGTCATGATCATGATGTCATCATCGACGTCAACGATTCGCAGGGCAGCAATTTGACCAATCCGGTCGTTCACTTTACTTGCAATCAATCCTTTACCACCACGCGTCTGGCTTCGGAATTCAGTCATTGGTGTCCGCTTCCCGAATCCTTTTTCCGTAATGACGAGGACATCTTGTTCTTCACGCGCAAGCTCCATGCCGATGACGATATCTTCTTCTGCTAGTTTCATCGCTTTGACACCACGCGCACCACGTCCCATTGAACGAACGTTTGTGATCGGGAAACGAATCGCCTTACCACGGTTTGAAACGGTAAAGACTTCATCGTCTGTCGATGCGAGACGGACAGATGTCAATTCGTCGTCTTCGAACAGACGAATCGCAATCAGACCGTTTTTATTAATCCGGGCATAAGCAGAGAGTGGCGAACGTTTAACGCGTCCTTTACGTGTCATGAAGATTAATGATTTTTGCTCATCCTGCATGACTTCTTCTGCATCAAGTACCTCTTCCGCTTCTTCTTCCGGTGTTACGTCGTCATCCGATTCGATTGTCGCTTCGATGATGGATTCTTCGACGACATTTTGCTCTTCCAGGTATCGTTTAAAGTTAACTGGAATCATCGTCTCGACCTTTTCACCGCGTTCAATCTGAATCAGGTTGATGATCGGCACACCTTTTGAAGTCCGGCTCATCTCAGGTACTTCATACCCACGGATGCGGTAGACTTTCCCGCGGTTTGTAAAGAACAGGATCGTATCATGCGTCGAACACGATAAGAGACGTGTTACATAATCCGCATCATTCGTACCGATTCCTTGGACACCACGACCACCACGACGTTGTGCACGATACGAATCCGTCGTGAGACGTTTAATGTATCCACTGCTCGTCAATGTGATGATGATATCTTTTTCAGGAATCAAATCTTCATCTTCGAATTCGATGTGGTCCATCCGAATTTCAGTCCGGCGTTTGTCGTTGAAGCGTTCTTTCACTTCTTCGAGTTCCGTCCGAATCAATTCAAGCAATTCTTCATCGCTTTCGAGAATTTTTTTGAGTTCCGTGATCAGCTGCATGATTTCATCATATTCAGCATCGATTTTCTCACGTTCGAGTCCTGTTAGACGTTGAAGACGCATATCAAGAATCGCTTGCGATTGTTTCTCAGACAAAGCAAACCGATCCATCAACTGTTCGCGTGCCGCATCAGCCGTTCGGTTCGCTCGGATGATTTTGATGACTTCATCCAAGTGATCGAGTGCGATGCGAAGACCC
Source organism: Exiguobacterium sp. s133 (assembly GCF_018618595.1). Taxonomy (NCBI): domain Bacteria; kingdom Bacillati; phylum Bacillota; class Bacilli; order Caryophanales; genus Exiguobacterium; species Exiguobacterium sp. s133. Next base: position 188,507 of record NZ_JACSMK010000006.1, on the reverse strand, counting down.
GCAAGAAGATGTTCCCGTGCTTCCGCTTTCTCAAGGTCGAACTGTGTCCGGCGACGGACGATTTCTTTTTGGTGCTCGAGGTAATGATAGAGCATCTCTTTGAGTGTCAGCGTTTTCGGACGACCACCCACGATCGCAAGCATGTTGACACCAAACGTTGTTTGCATCGATGTCTGTTTATATAAGTTATTTAAGATGACACTTGCGTTCGCGTCACGACGAATTTCCATGACGATCCGCATACCACGACGATCGGATTCGTCACGTAAGTCCGTAATGCCTTCAATTTTCTTCTCACGGACGAGATCGGCGATTTTTTCTACGAGACGCGCCTTGTTGACTTGATATGGCAGTTCCGTCACGATGATCCGCTCGCGGTCTTTTTTAGCTTGTTCGATTTCTGCTTTCGCACGAACGATGATTGACCCACGTCCCGTTTCATAGGCACGGCGAATCCCGCTTCGACCTAAGATTTCACCGGCTGTCGGGAAATCAGGACCTGGAATGTGTTGCATCAACTCGGAAATCGTAATCTCCGGGTTATGCGTTAGCGCAAGTACGCCATCGATGACTTCACCTAATTGGTGCGGCGGAATGTTTGTTGCCATCCCGACTGCGATCCCGCTTGATCCATTGACGAGCAAGTTTGGAAAACGCGACGGTAAGACTTCTGGTTCGCGCTCTGATCCATCATAGTTATCTTTGAAATCAACGGTATTTTTATTGATATCGCGAACGATTTCCATCGCGATTTTTGACATACGGGCTTCCGTATATCGCATCGCAGCGGCAGAGTCGCCGTCGACAGAACCGAAGTTTCCGTGTCCATCCACGAGCTCATACCGGTAGCTGAAGTCCTGTGCCATCCGAACCATCGTGTCGTAAACAGCAGAATCACCGTGTGGGTGGTACTTACCGATAACTTCACCGACGATACGGGCAGATTTTTTATGTGGCTTATCTGCGCGGATACCGAGATCGTTCATCGCATAAAGAATACGACGATGTCCTGGCTTCAGACCGTCACGTACGTCAGGAAGTGCACGTGCGACGATGACGCTCATCGCGTAATCCATGAAGGATGTACGCATTTCTTGACTAATATTTATATCTTTAATGATTCCTTGTTGATCGGACATTCGTCTGGCCACCCTCTCTATTCAACGTTAAATATCCAAGTTCTTCACGTAATGCGCGTGCGACTGGATAAAGTCACGACGTGGTTCTACCTGATCTCCCATCAAGATATCGAATACTTCATCCGCTTCGATGGCATCTTGAAGTTCAACCCGAAGCATTTGACGACCACTCGGATCCATCGTCGTTTCCCAAAGTTGCTCTGGATCCATCTCACCGAGACCTTTGTAACGCTGAATGTCGTAACGCGCGTTTTCTGGAAGTGCGGCTAAGGCCTCGTTCAGCTCACGTTCGTTATGCACATACGTGATGTTTTTCCCTTGCTTGATTCCGTATAGCGGCGGTTGTGCGATATAGACATAACCATGCTCGACGAGCGGACGCATATACCGGTAGAAGAACGTCAACAGGAGTGTCCGGATGTGGGCACCATCGACGTCGGCATCGGTCATGATGATGACTTTATGATACCGTGCTTTTTCGATGTTGAATTCTGAACCGATACTCGTTCCGAGTGCGGTAATGATCGTCCGGATCTCGTTACTGCCGAGAATTTTATCGAGACGGGCTTTTTCAACGTTCAAAATTTTACCACGGATCGGTAAAATCGCTTGGAAGTGACGGTCACGACCTGATTTCGCAGAACCACCCGCTGAGTCACCCTCAACGATATAAATTTCTGAAATCGTTGCATCCCGCGATGAACAGTCGGCCAATTTACCAGGAAGTGAACTTACTTCAAGGACACCTTTACGACGTGTCAATTCACGCGCGCGTTTCGCTGCCATCCGGGCACGCGAGGCCATCATTCCTTTTTCGACGATTGCACGAGCATTCGACGGGTTTTCCATCATGAACTGTTCAAAGATGGAAGAGAATAACGTATCGGTCGCTGTTCGAGCATCCGAGTTACCGAGCTTCGTTTTCGTTTGTCCTTCGAATTGGGGGTTCGGGTGTTTGATCGAGACGATTGCCGTCATTCCTTCACGGACGTCTTCCCCAGACAACGTACCGTCTGCTTCTTTCATCAAACCGAACTTCTTCGCATAGTCATTGATGACACGCGTCAACGCCGTCTTAAAGCCCGTTTCATGCGTACCACCTTCATGCGTCGGAATGTTGTTCGTAAACGAATAGATGTTGGCTGCAAAGCCATCGTTGTATTGAAGCGCAACTTCGACTTCGATGCCGTCCTTCGTTCCGTGGACGTAGACCGGTTCCGGGTGAACAACTTCTTTCGAGCGGTTCAAGTGTTCAACGTACGACTTGATTCCACCTTCGTAATGGAAGTGCCGCGTAATCGGTTCTTCTGCACGATCGTCCGTAATGACGATGTTCAGACCTTTATTCAAGAAAGCGAGTTCACGTAAACGTGTCGCAAGTAAATCGTAATCGTATTCGAGTGTTTCCTGGAAGATTTCACTGTCCGGGAAGAAACGAATCATTGTCCCTGTCTCTTCTGAAGTCCCGATGATTTCGAGATCTTGTGTTGGAACACCACGATGATACGATTGATAATAGAGCTTCTCGTTCCGCTTAACGAATACTTCAAGCTTCGTCGACAACGCATTGACGACCGAAGCCCCGACACCGTGAAGACCACCTGATACTTTGTAGCCTCCGCCACCAAACTTACCGCCGGCATGGAGGACCGTTAAAATGACTTCGACTGCAGGACGTCCCATTTTTTCTTGAATATCAATCGGAATCCCCCGACCGTTATCCTCAACTAGAATCGAGTTCCCTGGTTCAATCGTGACTTTAATCGTGTCACAGTATCCAGCCAGTGCTTCATCAATCGAGTTATCGACGATTTCCCAAACTAAATGGTGGAGCCCTTTCGACGCGGTTGATCCAATATACATACCTGGACGTTTTCGAACGGCTTCAAGACCTTCAAGTACCTGAATCTGATCGGCACCGTACCCTTGTTCCAATTCCATATCTTCATGATTACTCATCGGTTTTCTCACCTACTGTTTCTTTATAGGATGTCTCTTCCAAAATAACTGCTCCTTGTTTCACGTGGAACAACTTCGCTTGTCTAATCGTTTCATGTGCGATTCCCTCGACACTCGTCGTCGTCAGGATCGTCTGAACCTTTTGTTGCATCGTATCGAGTAAATGGGTTTGACGATGATCATCGAGTTCCGATAACACATCGTCTAGAAGAAGTAGCGGGTATTCCCCGACCTCCTCATGAATCAACTCAATCTCTGCTAGCTTCAACGAGAGCGCAGCCGTCCGTTGCTGTCCTTGTGAACCGTATGTCTGGACATTTCGTCCATTGACCTCCATTTCGAAGTCATCACGGTGTGGACCAAATAACGTCACGCCTCGTCTAATTTCATTTTCTTTTATTTTACCAAACTTCTGCGTATAAGAAGCAGTCATTCCTTCGACATCCAGCGAATCATCACTAAATGTATCGGATCGATAGCGTAGAACGAGTTCTTCCTGTCCACGACTGATTCCATCATGAATCGGTCGCGCCCACTTTTCGAGCTGGGCAATGAAATGATGACGGCGTTGAACGATTTTAACGGCAAGCGTAATCATCTGTTCCGTCAAAATGTCGAGGAACGTCTCGTCCCCCCCTTTAATTGACAACTGCTTTAACAACGCATTTCGTTGTTTCAACACTTTCAGGTATTGACTTAATTCATGCAGGTAGACCGGACTGACTTGACCAATCTCCATATCTAAAAAGCGACGCCGTACTTGTGGACTGCCTTTGACGATGTGCAAATCCTCTGGTGCGAACAACACGATATTGAGCGCCCCGATATAATCACTGAGGCGCCGCTGTTCGAGATGATTGAGCTTCGCCTTCTTCCCACGACTCGAAATCTGGATTTCCTGCGAATGGGGACCCATCCGCTTCATGACACGTCCTTCGACGCGCGCTGCTTCCGCATCCCACTGGATCAGTTCCTTATCGTGTGTCGTCCGGTGCGATTTCGCGAGCGCCAATACGTGGATCGCTTCGAGCAAGTTCGTCTTGCCTTGAGCATTTTCCCCGATTAAGACGTTCGTCTTTTCAGAAAAGAACAATTCCAGCGACTCATAGTTGCGATAATGACTGAGTCGTACCGAATCTAGTCGCACGTTAGTTCGCCTCGTTCTTGATGACGAATTGACCGTAGTCTTCTACGTCAATAACATCTCCATCCCGCAACTTACGACCACGTCGCTGATCGACCTCACCGTTGACGAGAATAGGTACCTCCGCTAGAAATGGTTTTGCTTGTCCTCCGCTCGAGATAATATCAGACAGCTTCAAGAACTGACCTAATGTGACATATTCCGACGTGATTTTGATTTGATTCATGGATTGACTCCTCCTACCTACATATTATAAATGACATACTCTTTATTGTACTAAAAAACTCATGATTTAGCAAAATGAACGAACATATATACGGATTACAAAAAAAACCCAAGAAACCAAGTCGGTTTCTCGGGGAGGGAATCAAGCCGTACGGACAGGTAAAATCAATTGCAAGACGTTATCTTGGTCGACCGGATGGAGAATGAATGGTCGAATCGATCCCGTGAATTGAATTTCAATATCCGTCGCATCAAGTGCTTTCAAGGCATCCATCATGTATTTCGAGTTGAAAGAAATCTTCAGCTCTTCGCCTTCAAGCGACAAGATGCTCACTTGTTCCGAAACTTTCCCAACTTCTGGTGAGTGCGATGAAATTTCGACAGCTGTCGTACCTTCTGCTGCAAACTTGATGACGTTGTTGCGGTCTTCACGTGCAAGAAGTGATGCCCGGTCGATTGCCTGAAGCAATTCCTTCGCATTCATACGGACAGCCGTCCGGTACTCTTCCGGAATTAAACGCGACGTATCCGGATAGTTCCCGTCGAGTAAGCGAGAGAAGAATAGGACATGTTTCATTTTGAAGAGGATTTGCTGGTTCGTGATCGTGACATCGACATGACCATCACCTAACAGTTTCGATAATTCGTTTAAGCTCTTACCCGGCACGATGACATTTTGGAACGAAATCTCGTTCTCTGTCTCAAACTGTGCCCGGCGTAGTGCAAGGCGATGACTATCCGTCGATACGCATGTCAAAATGCCTTTATCTGCTGAGAAGTTAACCCCTGTCAAAACAGGACGTGTTTCTTGAACCGCGACGGCAAAACTCGTCTGACGGATCATTGAACGTAATAGATCTGCGGGTAAACGGAACTGTTGTCCCCCATCGACTTGTGGAAGACGCGGAAACTCGTCTGAATCAAGACCGTTCAGATGAAATTCAGCTGTCCCGGATTGAATCCGTGTCATGAAGTTTGGAGAGACTTCGATGATGACTTCGTCTGTTGGTAACTTTTTAACGATATCACCAAAGAAACGGGCATTGAGGACGACACTACCGGCGCGGTGGACGGTTACATAAGAAGTACCATTCTCTTCCGCATAGATTGTCCGTTCAATTGAAATCTCGGTATCGCTTCCTGTTAACGTCATTCCGTCACCATGCGCTTCAAGTTTGATTCCCGTTAAGATTGGAATCGTTGTTCTTGATGAGACAGCTTTCGCTACGTCCTGGATGGCTTGGATTAAAGTATCGCGTTGAATTGTAATATGCATATTGTCGTTAAGCTCCTCTCAAAATGGGCGTTACATCATCATAACATAATAATATATTTTTTTAATAATAGTATTAGGGGCTGTGGATAGTGTGGATAAGTCGGTGGATAACTTGGTATAGAGCCAAACTGCGTGTGGATAACTTGTGGATAACTAGCCTCTTTTATCCACAGCTTATCCACAGGTTCAGGAATGTTTCAATTCATGCTTAATTTGTTCGATGACTTTTCCTGTTTCTCCATCCGATTTAACGAGCATACTGATTTTCTCATGTGCATGGATGACTGTCGTGTGATCCCGTCCACCAAATTCCTCACCAATCTTCGGTAAAGAGCTTTCCGTCATCTCTCGCGAGAGGTACATCGCGATCTGGCGGGGAAAGGCAATCGATTTTGTTCGTTTTTTAGCCTTTAAGTCGTCAAACGGTAAGTTGAAGTGTTTACTGACGGACTCCTGGATGTCGCGGATCGTGACTTTTCGCGGCTCCGTGACCGGCATGATGTTATGCAGCGCTTCTGCTGCAACATTCGGATCAATCGTCCGTCCGACCAGGTTCGCATAAGCGATGACACGCGTCAGCGCCCCTTCGAGCTCGCGGATGTTCGTGTCGATTTGACTCGCGATATAGAGCATGACTTCATTAGAAACATCAAGTTGCTCGGCATTGGCTTTTTTCCGCAAAATCGCAATCCGTGTCTCAAGGTCAGGAGGTGTGATGTCTGTTATCAATCCCCACTCGAACCTAGAGCGAAGCCGATCTTCAAGTGTCGGAATTTCTTTTGGTGGTCGATCACTCGAGATGATGATTTGTTTTTGATCATTGTGCAGGGCATTGAATGTGTGGAAAAACTCCTCTTGCGTCTGCTCTTTTCCTGCGAGAAATTGAATGTCATCTATTAATAGAACATCGATATTCCGGTATTTGTTCCGAAACTCAACGGTTTTATTGTCCCGAATCGAGTTAATGAAGTCATTTGTAAAACGTTCCGAGGAGACATAGGCGATCCGCGTCCCAAGGTTTTGATCTTGGACGTACTGGCCAATCGCGTGCATCAAATGGGTTTTACCAAGTCCGACTCCTCCATAGATGAATAAAGGATTATAGGCTTTCGCAGGTGCTTCTGCTACAGCCAAGGAAGCGGCATGGGCAAAACGGTTACCTGATCCAATGACAAACGTATCGAACGTGTATTTTGTATTCAATTGACCGAGTTCACTCATGACCAGCTCATCGGTCGGTTTTCGTGACGATTGTGCACGATTTGATGTTTTAGACGGTGGTACCGTCTCAGACGCTTCCTCATTTTGACGATCGAGCATCTTCTTTGCTTGGCCTTCCTCGATAAATTGAATATCAAGTCGACTCCCTGTCACTTCTTCAACCGTATCTTCGAGTAACGATAAGTATTGACGTTCCAGCCAAGTAACGGTAAATGCAGCTGGTGCTGAGATGATCAGTGTCGTTCCATTCAGCGTGACGCCTTCAGTGGATTTTAACCACATGTCATAACTTGCCTTAGGTGTCCGTTCTTCTTCCTCGATCACAGACAATACATTATGCCAAAGTTCGGCAGCGTTTTTCATAAATACCCCCCTTTTTCTATCATGATATAAAAAACTATACACAGGTTTATGCACAGGACAAAGTTAATGAAGAAACTCGACTTATCCCCACAACATAAAAACTGTGGATAACGTTATCCACAGGCAAGTAAAACTGTGTATAAAGTTATCCACAGGGTGTGTATAACTTGAAAATTCAATTTGGTTCGTGTCGTTGTTATGCACAATTAGTGTATCAAATGAAATGAGCCCTGGCAATGCCTAGAGTGATTTATCCACAAGTAAATAAAGATATACACAGGTAGTTACCCACAGGCTGTGGATAGTGTGGATAAGGTGTGGATAACGTGTGTATAACTTTTTGAAAGAGGAAGCGTAAAAAAATAGTTATACACAAAATCAAAAATAGTTGGAGAATCGAGTCGAAAATCAAACCTTGACGTTGATTTTAAAAAATACTATTGTAGACAAAGTGAAGAGTTATCCACGGAAAGTGTGGATAGTGTGGATAAGTCTGTGGATAGTTTTAATTTGGGGAATTTCCTAGTGTTCATGCAGATCGGATTCCTATCTTGTAATACGAACCCTCATCCAGATTTCTATCGTAACGAATCGTATAGAATCGAACGAGATAATTCTTACGAACTTTCATTGACAAGGTCCCTTTTGATTTATATAATGTACAAGACTGCCTTAAAGTAGAAAACGATGTTTTTTAATAGAGTAATTTTTAAAGGAGGTGCAGACTAAAATGAAACCAACTTTCAACCCAAACAACCGTAAGCGCAAAAAAGTTCACGGATTCCGTGCGCGCATGGCAACGAAGAGTGGCCGCCGGATCTTGGCTGCTCGCCGTCTTAAAGGCCGCAAAGCCTTGACTGTATAATCGAGCGATGATGAGATCACTTCTGGCGATGCCTGAGGTGATCTTTTTTTTGCTTTTTTTTTAAGGGTGTTCGTGCTTTTGTCACAACCCCCTCTCGCGAAGCAGGATTATTCTATGATATGATGAAAGACGACGAATTTTCGTGATGTCAGGATGGAGTGTGATCAAGGTGAAGAAGGAATACCGCGTCAAGAAAGACAAGGAGTTCCAAGCGGTGTTTACTCGAGGAGCCTCTGTCGCCAATCGGCAATTTGTCGTATACGCACTAAAAAAAGACCAGCAAGCTCATTTTCGGATTGGTTTATCAGTGAGTAAGAAAATCGGAAATGCTGTCGTACGTAATCAGGTAAAACGGTACCTTCGTGAAGCATTTTTGTTACATGAAGCTTCGATTGCACCAGATTATGATCTTGTAATCATCGCCCGCAATCCAGCTGCGAAGATGACTGCGCAAGAAGTCGCAGATAGTTTGCGGCATGTATTAAAGCGTTCCGGCGTCTGGAAGCGGCAAGTTAAATAAATACGTAATATATTCTGTTTGATTTGTAACGGTCTTTCCTGATTCTATCTATAGAAGGAGTCTGACCGACAAAGGGTAAACATCATTAGGAGGAATTATGAACAAGAGAACTAAGATTTGGTTGACACTTGGACTGATGTCAGTACTCGCGGTTGTTCTATCGGGTTGTACACCTGGAACATACGGAACAGGTGAACCGATTACTGCTGACACAGAAGGTTTCTGGAAACATTATTTTGTTTGGCCGATGGCTTGGTTGATTGGAAAAATTGCAGAATACTTTAACGGGGATTACGGGATTGCAATCGTGATTACGACATTGATTGTTCGTCTTGTCATCTTACCGTTGATGATTAAACAGACGAAGAGTATGGGTGGTATGCAAGTCATCCAGCCAGAAATGATGAAACTGCGTGAGAAATACAGTTCAAAAGATCAGGAAACACAACAGAAATTGCAACAGGAAATGATGAAGCTTTATCAGGAGCATAACGTCAATCCACTTGCAGGTTGTTTACCGATCTTAATTCAAATGCCAATCCTGATTGCCTTCTATAACGCAATCATTTACACGCCGGATATTTTCAAGCATACGTTCCTTTGGTTCGATCTTGGAAAGCCAGATCCATATTTTATCTTACCGATTCTTTCAGCAGTCTTTACGTACCTGCAACAGAAACTCTCGATGGCAGGGCAAGAAGATAATCCGCAGATGAAAATCATGTTGTACGTCTTCCCGGTCATGATCTTCGTCATGGGTGTGACGTTACCCTCTGCCTTGTCACTTTACTGGGTCGTTGGTTATATCTTCTCGATCATCGTGACGATCGTGATCATGAAGCCGATGCGTGAGAAGATCAAATTACAGACTGAAGCAACGATTGCTTCAAAACGTGAAAAAGAAGCGGCCGAAGCAGCTCCTGCTCCGAAAAAGCCGAAAAAGAAACGTTAATCACAAATGAGGGCGATACTCCGTTTTTACAGAGTGTCGCTCTTTTTCTTTGAGTCATTTTCGTGTATAGTTGTCACGTTATACCCATTTATAACTAACTCATCAATTAATCATAGAAACGATAGAAGAAAACGAGGTGTGAATGACGAATGATGGAATTTGATACGATAGCCGCGATTTCGACACCGATGGGCGAAGGGGCGATTGCAATCGTCCGCTTATCAGGTCCGCAAGCAGTAGCAACGGCAAACCGAGTGTACCGAGGTGCGAATCAGTTAACGGAAGTACCAACCCACACGATTCATTACGGGAAATTAGTTGACCACGAGACGGAGCAGGTCGTCGATGAAGTAATGGTCAGTGTCATGCGGGCGCCGAAGACGTTTACGCGCGAAGATGTCGTCGAATTGAATTGCCATGGTGGAGTCGTCGCGGTCAATCGTGTACTCGAACTCATTCTGGCACAACCTGATGTTCGTCTAGCAGAACCAGGTGAATTCACGAAACGCGCCTTTTTGAACGGGCGCATCGACTTATCACAAGCTGAAGCCGTGATGGACTTAATCCGTGCGAAAACGGACCGGGCGATGACGGTTGCAATCGGTCAAATCGAAGGGCGGCTCTCGAAGCTTGTCCAAGAATTGCGCGAACAGCTGTTACAGACGATCGCTTCGATTGAAGTCAACATCGACTACCCGGAATACGATGCGGAAGAAATGACGCAACAAATCGTCCAAAAAGATGCTGGGGAAGTCCGCCGCATCCTGACGGAACTGCTCCGGACGGCGCGCCAAGGAAAAATTCTACGTGAAGGCCTGTCGACAGCAATCATCGGGCGACCGAACGTCGGGAAATCATCTTTGCTCAACACATTGGTGCAAGAAGCAAAAGCAATCGTCACGGATATCGCAGGGACGACCCGTGATACGATTGAGGAATATGTGAATGTCCGCGGTGTACCGCTCAAGTTGATCGATACGGCAGGGATTCGGGAAACCGAAGATATCGTCGAACGAATGGGTGTCGAAAAATCACGCCAGGCACTCAATTCGGCGGATTTGATTTTACTCGTCTTAAACGGGAATGACGAATTGACGCAAGAAGATATTTTGTTGTTTGAAGCGATTCGCGATATGAACGCGATCATCATCGTCAACAAGAGTGACCTTGCGCAACAAATCGACTTAACACGTGTTGAAGAACTGGCTGCAGGACGCCCGGTCGTCACGACATCCTTGCTTGAAGAAGCAGGCGTCAACGACCTCGAAGCAGCAATCGCAGCCCTCTTCTTCGAACAAGGTGTTGAAAGCCAAGACATGACGTACGTCTCGAATGCACGTCATATTCAATTGATTAAACAAGCGAGTCAGATGATTGAAGATGCGCTCGGGGCGGCAGAAGCAGCGATGCCGATCGACATGGTCCAAATCGATTTACGCCGGGCATGGGATACGCTTGGCGAAATCAATGGGGATACGGCGCAAGATAGTCTACTCGATAAACTTTTCTCCCAGTTTTGTTTAGGGAAATAATTGCACTGTCAGGTTGTTGATTCATAAAAGGAGGAACCGAAATTATGGCTTATCAAGCAGGTGAATTCGACGTCATCGTCGTCGGAGCCGGACATGCTGGAATCGAAGCGTCACTCGCATCAGCGCGAATGGGTTCGAAAACGGTGATGTTAACGATGAATCCCGACATGGTCGGATTCATGTACTGTAACCCGTCGATTGGTGGTCCCGCAAAAGGGATTGTCGTCCGGGAAATTGATGCATTAGGTGGCGAGATGGCACGAGCAATCGACGCGACTTACATCCAAATGAAAATGCTCAATACATCAAAAGGTCCGGCCGTCCGTGCACTCCGGGCGCAGGCAGATAAATTTGAGTATCAAAATCGAATGAAAAAAGCCCTTGAGGATGAACCGAACCTCTTGTTACGTCAAGCACTCGTCGAACGTCTATTGATTGAAGATGGACGCTGTGTCGGTGTCGTGACGAATACGGGAGCAGAGTACCGGGCGAATGCTGTCGTCATTACGACAGGAACGTTCATGCGCGGGAAAATCATCATCGGCGAACTCTCATACGAGAGTGGTCCGAACAATCAGATGCCGTCCGTCAACCTATCGAAGCATCTCGAGGAACTCGGGTTCGAGCTCGCGCGCTTCAAAACAGGGACACCACCCCGAATCGATGGAAAAACAATTGATTATTCAAAAACCGAAATCCAACCAGGGGATGCGGTTGCTTTACCGTTCAGCCATGAAACGACTCAGATGATCACGGAGCAGATTCCATGTTGGTTAACGTATACGACAGAGTACACACACCAATTGATTGACGCGAACTTACACCGTTCACCGATGTTCTCAGGCATGATTAAAGGAACAGGCCCACGCTACTGTCCTTCAATCGAGGACAAAGTCGTCCGGTTCAATGATAAACCGCGTCACCAAATCTTCCTCGAGCCGGAAGGTCGCGATACGGAAGAAGTCTATGTCCAAGGGTTATCAACAAGCTTACCGGAAGATGTCCAACATGATATCTTACGTTCGATTCCCGGTCTTGAAAAATCAGAAATGATGCGTCCCGGCTATGCAATCGAATACGATGCGGTCATTCCGACACAACTGTGGCCGACACTTGAAACGAAACGGGTCGAAGGGTTATTCACAGCAGGACAAATTAACGGTACGAGCGGCTACGAAGAAGCTGCCGGACAAGGCATCATGGCTGGAATCAATGCGTCGCTTAAAGTTCAAGGCAAAGAGCCATTGATTTTGTCGCGTTCGCAAGGGTATATCGGTGTCATGATTGATGATCTCGTCACAAAAGGGACGAACGAACCGTATCGCCTCTTGACGTCACGTGCTGAATACCGTCTCTTACTCCGTCATGACAATGCCGATCTTCGCTTATCTGAAATCGGGCATGAACTCGGTCTGATCAATGATACGCGTCATGCGAAACTCGAACTGAAAAAAGACGAAATCAGTCGCGAAATGAAACGTCTTGAAAAAGTCGTCATCAAAGCGACACCAGACGTCAACGAAAAACTGACAGCAATCGGTGTCTCACCGTTGAAAGAAGCGTTGCACGCAATTACGTTATTGAAACGTCCGGAAATCACGTACGCAATGATTGCAGACATGACAGAGCCACCTGTCGCATTGTCAGCGGAAGCGGCCGAGCAAGTCGAAATCCAAGTCAAGTACGCAGGTTATATCGACAAACAACTCGACCAAGTCGAACGTATGATGCGGATGGAACAAAAACGAATTCCGGATCGACTCGATTACGATGTCATCAATGGTCTCGCGATTGAAGCAAAACAGAAACTAAACCAAGTGCGTCCGCTCTCGATTGGACAAGCATCACGGATTTCTGGGGTTAACCCGTCAGATATCTCGATTTTGCTAATTTATATCGAGCAAGGCCAATACGCATTGACTGCGGAGTGATAACATGAACGAACAGCAATTCGTAACGGCTTTAGCCGAGCAAGGTCTCGACGTCTCAGAACAACAATTACACCAGTTCAAACGCTACTATGAACTGCTCGTCGAATGGAATGAAAAAATGAACCTGACGGCGATCACGGATAAAGAAGATGTTTACTTGAAACACTTTTATGATTCGATCACAGCGGCTTTCTACTTTGATTTCACAGAAGTCGAAACCGTTTGTGATGTCGGAGCCGGTGCCGGTTTCCCGAGCCTCCCGATTAAAATCATGTTCCCGCACTTAAAAGTCACGATCATCGATTCACTGAATAAACGAATCGGCTTCTTGAACATGCTCGCGACAGAACTTGAACTTGAAGGTGTCGCGTTCCATCATGGTCGGGCCGAAGAGTTCGGTAAAAACAAACAGTTCCGGGAACATTTTGATGTCGTGACGGCACGCGCCGTCGCCCGCATGTCAGTCCTTGCAGAATACTGTTTGCCACTCGCGAAAGTCGGCGGACAATTTGTTGCCTTGAAGGCAGCGAAGTTAGGGCAAGAGTTAGAAGAAGGCGCAACGGCACTCAAAGTACTTGGTGGTAATTTACGGGAAAGTTTCCAGTTCCAATTGCCAGGTGAGGAAAGTGAGCGTAATATCGTTATTGTAGATAAAAAACGATTAACACCCGGGAAATATCCGCGTAAGGCGGGAACACCGGCTAAAGATCCACTGAGTTAAACACCGTTTCACGTGAAACGATGACTGATAAAGGTGAGGTGCGCGAACGTGAAAAATGCAATTGCTAAACTGCTTGGTAAAGGGGGACAGCCTGTCCCGCTTGAGCTTGATCCCCGAGACACGCTTCAGGAGCTAAAGCTGACAGAGCTTGTTGCCAATCAATTCCAACCCCGAACGATTTTTGATGGGGAGCGGATTGAAGAATTGGCGATGACGATTGAAGAACATGGGTTACTACAGCCAATCGTAGTACGAAAACAGGGGCTAGGTTATGAAATCATCGCAGGTGAGCGTCGTTTTCGAGCGGTTCAATCACTTGGGTGGGAAACGATTCCCGCAATTATCAAGGAAATGACCGATGAAACGACAGCTGCACTCGCATTGATTGAGAATCTACAACGGGAAGAACTGACTCCAATCGAAGAAGCAGAAGCATATGAACGATTGCTTGCGATGCAACACATTACGCAAGAAGTCTTAGCACGTAAACTAGGACGCAGTCAGTCGACGATTGCGAACAAGTTACGTCTGTTGCGTTTGCCAGCTGAAATTCGCGAGGCATTGAAGCAACGGACAATCACGGAACGTCACGCGCGCGCCTTGTTGCCTTTAAAGGATGCAGATCTTCAAATCTCAGTCTTAGCGGAAATCATGGAACGCGAATGGAATGTCAAAGAAACGGAACAGCGTGTCGAGCGTCTACTGACACCGAAAAAGCCGAAGAAGCGACATAAAAGTTTTGCACGGGATACACGGATTGCGTTGAATACACTACGTGATTCAGTCGACATGATTGAGCGGACAGGATTGACCGTCGAAAAAGAAGAAGTAGATTGTGAAGAATATGTCGAGGTGCGAATTCGCATCGTGAAGGCACGTCCGTAAACTGCGGTCGTGCCTTCCGCTACGTTTAGGAGAGATTTATGTGAATGAGATACCCCTGCGGGCGATTCGACCGAATCCAGGTCAGCCGCGCAAACAGTTTAATGAAAAAGCATTACAAGAATTAGCACATTCTTTACGGCAGCACGGGATGATTCAACCGATCGTCGTTCGACCACGTGATGGATTTTACGAAATCGTCGCCGGGGAACGCCGGTATCAGGCAGCAAAACAAGTCGGATTCGTTCATGTACCCGTCTTAATCATCGAGGCCAATGATACGCGGATGATGGAGCTTGCCTTGATTGAAAACATTCAGCGCGCTGATTTAAGTGCGATTGAAGAAGCGATGGCGTATGCCGAAATGTTGGAAGAGTTTGAAGTGACGCAAGCAGAACTTGCGAGCCGTGTCGGAAAAAGCCGTTCGCACATCACGAACAGTCTACGCTTGTTGCAGTTACCGCCACTCGTCCAACAAGCAGTCATGGAAGAACGTTTATCGATGGGGCATGCACGTGCCTTGCTCGCTTTAAAAAACCCGCAAAAAATCGAGCGGATGGCGGAACGCGTCATCACGGAGAATTGGAATGTCCGTCGTCTTGAGCAAGAGCTCCGCGAACGTAAGCAAAAGCGGCATGTTTCTGAACAGACGACTGAACTTCATTTTATTGAAGACGCGTTACGGGAGCGGATCGGGGCCAGTGTTCGAATCAAGATGACGAAGCAGGCAGGGAAACTAGAAATCGATTTTATGGACGAAGAGGATTTAAATCGGATACTTGAGATTTTGTTGCCGGAAGAAGAATGACAAAAAAATAAGGACAAGCGAGTCGTAAGGATTCGCTTGTCCTTATTTTAATTGTAGTGTGTGCTGTTTAGATCGAACGGGGCGTAAAGGAAATCGTCGTTCGTTTTGTTTCCGCTGCCAGTTTCGCATCGAGTAAGGCGAAGCTGTCGGCAACAAGTTCAGCTAATTCATAGACGAGATGGAGTCGGGTATTTTGCAAAATCATCATTTCCATGAATCCACTGACGTTGACGACGGCTTTGATGTTGAAGTCGCCAACAGCAGGCAATTCTTTTTGGACACCGGCTCCGGGTGCGAGAGGACCTTCCGAGAAAAAGACATGACCGACGCTCGATAAGCGTCCGAGACAAGCATCGATGGCGATGACGAGTGGTTTGTAATGGGTCGTTTGAATCGAGTGAAGTGTTTCAGCTAAATTTAAGGCATGAACCGGTTTGGCTAATGTGCCATACACATGCATATGAGCGGGACGGGATTTTTCGAGGAATGTACCGACGAGTGGACCGAGGGAATCCCCCGTCGAACGATCGGAACCGATACAAACGAGAACGACAGGACGTGTTTCTTTCGTCGCAGCGACTTGCTCGTGTAATTGTTCAGCTAATCGTTCTTTCGCAAACGGCTCTGTATGCTCTAAAAAGAAAGAATAGGGCTTTGGCTCATGTGAATGAAAGCGGAAGTTCATCTCTAGATCATCCTTTCTTCTCTAGGTGTCTACGTCATGGTGTATTGGCGAGAGTGAAGGTGTTCTGTAATGATTTTCCTTTCCCGGTTTTTCAAGAAAACTAACGTCGAAATCGGTTCTTTAAGTTGAAACTGATTTAAAATCACGTATACTGTCGTAATAGAGAGAAATGAAAGGATGAAGAGAATGGCTACCAATCAAGATGTGAAAGAATCAGTCGCCCAGGTCGATAAGTTGATTGCGCAAGTGACGGACACAGAAATGTGGATTCGGTTTGGACTCAAGGTGACAATTGCGTTAATCATCATTGCCGGATTTTATATCCTGACACGGATCATGACGGGAGCAGTCGCCCGTTTGTTTACGATTCGAAAAATCAACGAGCATGATTATTTAGCGCAACGACAAAACGAGACGTTACTCAAATTGTTACAAAATGCGATTCGCTACGTCCTCGGAATTGTCATGTTACTGACCGTGCTCAGTCAATTCGGAATCAACATCACAGGGCTCGTCGCCAGTGCAGGGATTGCCGGTCTCGCCATTTCGTTTGGTGCGAAAAACCTGGTTCAAGATATCATCACAGGTGCCTTCATCATCTTCGAACGACAGTTCAAAGTCGGTGATTATGTCCGCGTCGGCGTGATTGAAGGGATTGTCATCGAGCTTGGTATTCGGACGACGAAGCTGAAAGGTCTGACGGGCGAGATTCATATCGTTCCGAACGGGCAAATCCTGCAAGTGACGAACTTCTCGGTCGATAACAGTTTTGCCTTAGTCGATGTCCAAGTTCCGTATGAAGAGGATCTCGACCGGGTCGAGACGATTCTGAACGACATCTCGGAAGCGACGACGAAGAAATATGCCGATATGTTCGTTGAACCGATTCAAATACTCGGTGTCCAAATGCTTGATTCTTCTGGCGTTGCGTACCGCATGATGGCAGAAGTACCACCGATGCAACATTTTCAAGCGGGACGTTTGATGCGTAAAGAATTCAAACAAGGTCTCGAAGCGGAAGGAATCCAGATTCCGTACCCGCATATGGTCATGATGAACACTACAGATCAAGGGAATGGTGAACAAATCAATGATGCCAAAAACGTACAATCTCCATGATTATGTCGAAATGAAGAAACAACATCCATGCGGAACGAACCGGTGGCAAATCATTCGTGTCGGCATGGACATCCGCATCAAATGTCAAGGGTGTGGGGCAAGCATCTTAATGCCACGGCGCGATTTTGATAAGCGGTTAAAAAAAGTCTTACCAGAATGAGTTTTATCAAATACGACCGAAGCGCTTAATAGGTGCCTCGGTCTTTTTTAATTACAAAGCAGAACGCTAATGGTGGAAAAAAGGTTAAGGAGAAGTCTAAGTTTTGATTAAGCGGCTAGGTGAATTAGCAAACTCTTTAAAAAAGAATTCCCATCTCCTTGCTTAAAAAAATTGAACTATCTATAATTGTGAAAGATGTGCTGACGTGGTGTAATCAATCTACCCACTGCGGCCGCTAGCACGGATTTCCTAGGAAATACCGAAAAGGAGGAATTCCAAGTGGGATTAACAGCAGGAATCGTTGGCTTACCAAACGTAGGAAAATCAACACTTTTTAACGCAATTACTCAAGCAGGTGTCGAGGCGGCGAACTATCCGTTCGCAACAATCGATCCGAACGTAGGTGTCGTCGAAGTACCCGATGCACGTCTTCGTAAATTGACAGAACTCGTCAACCCGAAGAAGACCATCCCGACAGCATTCGAATTCACGGATATCGCCGGAATCGTTAAAGGCGCGTCAAAGGGTGAAGGATTAGGAAATAAATTCTTAGCAAACATTCGTGAAGTCGATGCGATTTGTCAGGTCGTCCGTTGCTTCATCGACGAAAACATCACACACGTCTCAGGTAAAGTATCACCCATCGATGATATCGAAACAATCAACCTCGAGTTGATTTTGGCCGATCTCGAATTGGTTGAAAAACGGATCCAACGTGTCCAAAAACAAGTTAAGTCACGTGATAAAAACGCAGCAGGCGAACTCGAAGCACTTGAAATCGTCCTCGCATTGCTCGAAGACGAAAAACCAGCACGTCTTGCAGAATTAAACGAAGATCAAGCGGCAATCGTGAAACACTTCCAATTGTTGACGATGAAACCGATGCTTTATGTCGCAAACGTCGGGGAAGATGAAGTCGCGGATGCAGACAGTAACGAAAACGTTCGTCTCGTCCGTGAGTTTGCAGCAAAAGAAGGGGCGGAAGTCATCATCATCTGTGCCCGGATCGAAGAAGAAATCGCTGAACTCGAACCGGAAGAACGTCAAGAGTTCCTCGTTGACCTCGGAATCGAAGAGTCAGGTCTCGATCAATTGATCCATGCAGCCTATAACACGCTCGGTCTCGCGACATACTTCACAGCGGGCGAAAAAGAAGTTCGTGCCTGGACGTTCAAAAAAGGGATGAAAGCACCACAATGTGCCGGTGTCATCCACTCTGACTTCGAACGCGGATTCATCCGTGCTGAAGTTGTCGCATACGATGACTTAGCAGCAGCTGGAAACATGGCGACAGTCAAAGAACAAGGACGTTACCGTTCTGAAGGTAAAGAATATGTCTTCCAAGATGGCGATGTTGTCACATTCCGCTTCAACGTTTAAGCAGAGCGAACGAATCGTTATTGCATAAACCAAAATACTTTGATAGTATTAACAAATGTGAGTAATGAATTATTGCTCCTTGCTCGATGAATCGAGCCGCCAGTCCAAGAGGAGGTGACAGATATGCGTAAATACGAAGTACTTTACATCATCCGTCCGGAAGTTGATGAGGAAGCACGAAAAGCTCTAGTTGAGCGTTTCAACAAAGTCCTCACTGACAACGGTGGTACAGTTGAAAAAACAACTGAAATGGGTAAACGTCGTTTCGCTTACGAAATCAATGATATGCGTGAAGGATTCTATGTTCTTCTTAACGTGACTGCTGAACCAGCAGCTACTAAAGAACTTGACCGTCTCATGAAGATCAGTGACGATATCGTTCGCTTAATGATCACAAAAGACGAGAAATAAGCTGAAACAGGAGAGTGATTCTGATGATTAACCGCGTCGTTTTAGTCGGTCGGTTAACTCGTGACCCTGAAATGCGTTATACGCAGAGCGGGATTGCGGTAACGCGATTCACACTCGCATGTGACCGTCCATTTACGGGACAAGATGGGAAGCGAGAAGCTGATTTCATCGATTGCGTCGTATGGCGCAAGCAAGCAGAGAACGTTGCTCAGTATTTGAAAAAAGGTAGCCTCGCAGGTGTCGAGGGTCGCCTACAGATTAGCAGTTATGACGATAAAGAGGGTCAACGTCGATATCGTGCTGAAGTCGTCGCGGATAGTGTTCGATTCCTAGAATCACGCAATGCAAGCCGTTCTTCAGATAGTGACAGCTATTCTTCGAATTCAAATACAGGTGGAAACGGGAATGCTGCAGGATGGGGTTCACAGCAACAGCAGAACAACTCTTCCTCGCCAGCACCCGCTTCATCTTCATCGAACTCGGGCTTCGGCGCTGATCCGTTCAGCGGTGGAAGTTCGATCGATCTTTCAGACGACGATCTCCCATTCTAATGGGAACGTTGGACTGAAAAATTTACTCTAAAAAGGAGGTTAATCACATGGCACGTCGTCCAGGTGGAAAACGTCGTCGTAAAGTATGTTACTTCACGTCGAACCACATCACTCATATCGATTATAAAGACGTAGAACTTCTCAAACGTTTCATTTCGGAACGCGGTAAGATTCTTCCACGTCGTGTGACTGGTACTTCAGCGAAATACCAACGTCCACTTACAATCGCAATCAAACGTTCACGTCAAATGGCTTTAATCCCATACGTAGCTGACTGATTACGGTGAAGCGCTTTTCCTTTTCGAAGGAGGGGCGCTTTTTTTCGCTTCCCTTTCAACCGGTCCTATTTTTCGGTTATAATAAACAAGTTAACGAATTTTTAATTAGAAGTATTTAAGGAGGACGCGATGGAGTCAGGTCAACAAGTATCATCAGAACGGGAACGGCGGGTTGTTCGCTTCGTTCCGTATCTATTAATCGTCGGTCTACTTCTCGTCGTCGCAATTAGTAATCCAATCATCGCAGCAATTGGTGCGTTCGTGACGACTGTTCTTTTTGTCCTTCATCTATTAGAAGAGCAGCGGGCACGAAAGTCCTGGGAAGCATATGTCGAAAGAATATCGATTCAAGTCGAGGATACAGGGCAAGATGCTTTGACGAATATGCCGATTGGAATCTTACTATATGATGAGGAAACGCACGTCACATGGTTCAATGATCCGATGCGTGAAATCTTCGACGACTTGGCAATGGGGCATCTGTTACTCGATCTCGATCCCTTGTTCGTTGAAATGATGGCGACGGATGAAGATCAAGCGACACTTGAGATTGGTGAGTCCGTCTATCGTGTCTTCTCGAATCGTGAAAATCGGACGTTCTATCTATTTGATATGACAGAAGAGGCGCAAGTTGAACAACAACTCGTCGACAATCAAACCGTCATCGGCGTCATTTATCTCGATAACTATGATGAGATGACGCAGGGGATTGAAGATCAATTAAGAAGTGAATTAAATAGTCGGGTCACCCAGTTATTGAATCATTGGGCGGCGGATCACGGCACCTATATAAAACGTACCGCCTCAGACCGGTACTTTGTCGTGACGACAGAAGAGAATCTACGGATTCTTGAGCGGACGAAGTTTTCCATCTTAGACATTGTCCGAGACGAGACGAGTCAACGTGGGGTGCAATTAACGCTGTCAATCGGAATTGGCTGTGGCAGTGACGCGATACCTGTTCTCGGTCAGATGGCGCAGTCGAGTCTTGACTTAGCACTCGGACGCGGGGGTGACCAGGTCGTCATCAAACGTGACGGGAAAGTCCGCTTTTATGGTGGGAAAACGAATCCGACAGAAAAACGGACGCGTGTCCGGGCACGGGTCATCGCCAATTCGTTGCGTGACTTGATGCAGGAATCGAGTCGAATCCTCGTCATGGGTCATCGAAATCCTGACATGGATTCACTTGGAGCATCGATTGGTATTCTCAAGCTTGCCGAGATGAACGATAAGGAAGCGCATATCGTATTACCGGATGCAGAAATCGGTCAAGGGATTCGACGGATGATGTCGGAAATCAGTGAAGACGAGAAACTGGAGTCGCGTTTCATCAATTCGTTCCAAGCTGAGCAACTCGTCGACGATCAAGCGTTATTGATTATCGTCGACACGCATAAACCGTCGCTTGTCGTCGTTCCGGCATTACTGGATCAGTTCGAACGAATGGTCGTCATCGATCATCATCGTCGCGGAGAAGATTTCATCGAGGAGCCGGTGCTCGTCTATCTTGAACCATATGCATCTTCGACGTCAGAACTCGTCACAGAGTTGATTGAATACCAACCGACGAACGAAAAGCTGTCAATGCTTGAAGCGACGGCGTTACTTGCAGGAATCATCGTCGACACGAAAGGCTTTACGATCCGGACAGGCTCGCGGACGTTTGATGCGGCCTCCTACTTGCGTTCGCAAGGCGCAGACACGGTCCTCGTCCAAGAGTTCCTTAGTCAAAACCTCGAGACGTATGTCGAACAGTCGCATATTCTCGAGCGGACGGAAATCTATAAGGCCGGTATGGCAATCGCGACAGCGGAGCCAGGGGTCATCCATGATCAAGTCTTGATCGCCCAAACGGCGGATCAACTGTTATCCTTACAAGGAATCCGTGCCGCCTTCGTCATCGCAGAGCTCCAAGATGGCCGGACGGCAATCAGTGCCCGGTCGCTCGGTGAGGTCAATGTCCAGTTAATCATGGAGACGTTAGGTGGCGGTGGTCACTTAACGAATGCGGCGACGCAGATGGCGGAATCGATCATCACGGTCGCGGATGAATTAAGACAAGCAATCGATCGTTATCTAGAAGATGAAACAAAAGGAGAGGAAATCGAATGAAAGTTATTTTATTGCAAGACGTTAAAGGACAAGGTAAAGCAGGAGACGTGAAAGAAGTCGCAGATGCATACGCGAACAATGTGTTATTCAAAAAGAAATTAGCGCGTCCCGCGACAACAGGGAACTTAAAACAACATGAAGCACATGAACGTAAAGCAGCAGAGCAAGCGAAACAAGCATTGCTCGACGCGGAAGCGTTAAAAGAGAAGATTGAAAAAGAAACGATTGTCGTTTCGACGAAAGCGGGCGAAGGCGGTCGTGTCTTCGGTTCAGTCACGAGTAAACAAATTGCAGAAGCATTGAAGAGCATGGGTTACAAAATCGACAAACGTAAAATCGAGCTTGAACACCCGATCAAAGCCCTCGGATTCACGAAAGTGCCGTTAAAACTGCACAATGAAGTCACAGCGACGCTAAACGTTCAGGTCAAAGAAGCGTGATTAGAAAAGGGGATCGGTGATGAGTGATGTAATGCAAAATACGCCACCCCAAAGTATCGAGGCGGAACAAGCCGTCCTTGGGGCGATCATGATTGATGCTGATCGATTGATCAGTGCGTCCGAACGATTATTGCCACACGATTTTTATCGGGCGGCACACCAACGGATTTTTGAAGCGATGCTCGTGTTGTCGGACCGTGGCGAAGCAATCGATCTTGTCACAGTTACGGCGGAACTGAGTACGCTCGGTGTCTTAGAAGAAATCGGCGGGCTTGCCTATCTCGGTGAGCTTGCGGAAGGTGTCCCGACAGCGGCGAATATCAATTATTACGTCAATGTCGTCGACCAAAAATCAACGCTTCGCCGTTTAATCCGGACAGCGAATGAAATCGTCACAGACGGGTACGAACGACAAAATGAAGTCGACGTCCTGCTGAATGAGGCAGAGCGGAAGATTCTTGAAGTATCGCAAGGCAAGGGGAGCGCAAGCTTTATCCCGATTTCTGACGTCTTGACGAGCGCGTATGCGACGATTGATAAATTGCATAAGCAAAGCGGTGAAACGACCGGGATTCCGACCGGCTTCCGCGACCTCGATCAAGTGACGGCCGGGTTCCAGCGTAACGATTTAATCATCGTCGCCGCCCGTCCGTCTGTCGGGAAGACGGCATTCGCCTTGAACATCTCGCAAAACGTCGCCACCCGTGCCGACGAGAATGTTGCCATCTTTAGTCTTGAGATGGGTGCGGAACAACTCGTCATGCGGATGTTGTGTGCAGAAGGCAACGTCGATGCGCAACGTCTCCGGACGGGGCAACTCGAAGATGAAGATTGGGGTAAACTGTCGCTCGCGATGAGTAGTTTGTCACAAGCAGGGATTTACATCGATGATACGCCAGGGATTCGTGTCAATGATATCCGGGCGAAGTGTCGTCGCTTAAAGCAAGAGCACGGACTCGGCATGATCATGATTGATTACTTGCAGTTGATTCAAGGGAACGGTCGCTCAAGCGACAACCGTCAACAGGAAGTCTCGGAGATTTCCCGTTCCTTAAAGTCGCTCGCACGTGAACTCGAAGTGCCCGTCATCGCCTTATCGCAGCTCTCGCGTGGTGTGGAGAGTCGTCAAGATAAACGACCGATGATGTCGGATATCCGGGAATCAGGGGCGATTGAGCAAGATGCGGATATCGTCGCCTTCTTATACCGGGACGATTACTACAACAAAGAAACGGAAGATGCGAATACGATCGAGATCATCATCGCGAAACAGCGGAATGGTCCGACCGGTACGGTTAAACTCGCTTTCCGGAAAGAATTTAATAAATTCGTCGATCTTGAGCCGAGTAATTCGTATGCTCCACCGGCGTAACAAGCAACACCTCGATCTAACCAGGTCGGGGTGTTTTTGTTTGTAGAAAATCATGACTGAGGTGTTAGTTTAGTTCACGTGTGGACAAGATAAATTCAATGTTGTGAACGAGGCTTTTTGCTTTTTGCTTTCTGCTTTCCTCGGGCGAGGCGCAAGCCGTTGCTCCTTCGTTCTGACGAACACGAAGCAGGGTCTTGCCTGCCTCTGACAGCACAAGACGTCTTGTGCTTTTTCTCGTAGGAGTCACGAAAAGCGAAGCATGTGGGTAGCGTGTTTTATGAACGAGGTGAGCTGACAACCGTTTCTTTCTTCTCGTGCTTTCCTCGGGCGAGGCGCAAGCCGTTGCCCCTTTGTTCTGACGAACACGGAGCAGGGTCTTGCCTGCCTCTGACAGTGCAAGAAATCTTGCACTTTTTCCCGTAGGAGTCACGAAAAGCGAAACGGTTGGCTTGTGTAGCGGGTCGTATGGATCATTGGGGATCGATTTGTTGAGTCGCGCGTTCCGAATTGAATCGCTTTCGAACGAACAGCAATCAGGCGCGACCCTGCAGCGAAGCGAAGCGGCGCAAGGGATTGCCGCTCAGAAGTCGATTCGGAGAGGAAAAGCGCGGCGGGCGTATGTAAAAGGTTTCGATATGAGCTTGTCTGTAGACTAGCCCCCGATTTTGATAAACAAGACGAGAGTAAAGCACATAAAGGAAGCATAACGATTTGGACAAACGAAGTCATCGGGAAGAATCATTATGTTTCGATATCTTGAAAGTAAAGGAAAAAAGGAAGCAGAAAGGAGTAATTAAACGAACGAAACAGAAATACATTAATTAATTGTTCGGTATTTGATTGACTTCTGTTTTTTTCCGCGTTACACTTAGTCGTGGTTTTGAATCGTACGTGGAGGTGGATGAGAATATGTCATCAGTAGTAGTAGTCGGAACACAGTGGGGCGACGAAGGGAAAGGTAAAATTACCGATTTCCTTTCGAAAAAAGCCGATGTCGTCGCTCGTTATCAAGGTGGGGACAATGCAGGACATACAATCGTATTCAATAATGAGACGTATAAGTTACACTTGATTCCTTCAGGGATCTTTTACTCAGACAAGAAATGTGTCATCGGAAATGGCCTAGTCGTCAATCCGAAATCGCTCGTCAAGGAATTAAAGTATCTGCACGATCGTGGTGTTTCTACGGATAACTTATTAATTTCAAATCGTGCTCATGTTATCTTGCCATACCATCAATTGCAAGATCAGCTCGAAGAAGAAGCAAAAGGCGACGCGAAAGTCGGAACGACGCTGAAAGGAATCGGACCGTGCTACATGGATAAAGCAGCACGGATCGGGATCCGGATGGCAGACTTACTCGATAAAGAAACGTTCGCTGAAAAACTTCAAATCGTGCTTGAACAGAAGAACCGGATGTTTACGAAAATGTACGACGCAGAGCCGATTGCCTTTGATGATATCTTTGAAGAATACTACGCGTATGGTCAAGAATTCGCGAAGTATGTCTGCGATACATCAGTCGTCGTCAACGATAGCCTCGATAAAGGGGAAAAAGTGTTGTTCGAAGGAGCGCAAGGTGTCTTGCTCGATCTCGACCACGGAACGTATCCGTTCGTCACATCATCAAATGCTTCAGCGGGTGGCGTCGCGTCAGGTGTCGGTGTCGGTCCTGCTCGTATCGACCACGTCGTCGGTGTCTGTAAGGCCTATACGTCACGTGTTGGTGATGGTCCGTTCCCAACGGAATTGTTCGATGAAATCGGTCATCACATCCGTGAAGTCGGTCGCGAATATGGTACGACGACAGGTCGTCCGCGTCGCGTCGGTTGGTTCGACTCGGTTGTCGTTCGTCACTCACGTCGGACGAGTGGTTTGACAGACCTGTCCTTGAACTCGATCGATGTCTTGACCGGGATTGAAACGTTGAAGATTTGTACATCATACGAATTCAACGGAAAACAAATCGATGAGTACCCAGCAAGCTTCCGTGATCTTGAAGCGTGTGTCCCGGTCTACGAAGAGTTACCGGGTTGGAAAGAAGATATTACAGGGATTCGTAAGTTTGAAGACCTTCCAATCAATGCTCAAAACTACGTAAAACGGATCGCAGATTTGACGAACATTTCACTCGTCACGTTCTCGGTCGGACCAGGTCGCGAGCAGACAGTCGTCCTTCGCGATCTTTACGAAGAAGCATAAGTCGAATACAAACAGGCGTGGCATCAATCGGTGCCGCACCTGTTTTTTTATATCTTTTGATAAGCGAAATAATTCACAAACAAAAGGATAAGAGCGTATACTAAAAGTAATGTTTCACGTGGAACGTTCCACATGAAATCGGTTGAATGGTAGAGGTGTGGCGTCGGTAGTTTCCGTCGCCACCTTTCTATATGCCGAAAAAACAGGTAAAATAGATTGAATAGAAATTTTTTAAGGGGGAACACCCATTGACGGAACGTAGAATACTCGTCGTCGACGACGAACAACCGATTGCGGATATATTAAAATTTAAACTTGAAAAAGAAGGTTACAGCGTCGCTGTTGCCAATGATGGCGTTGAAGCACTTGAGAAGGTCGAGGAATTCAAACCAGACTTGATCTTGCTCGACATCATGCTGCCTTTAATGGATGGGATGGAAGTCTGTCGTGAAGTCCGAAAAACACTTGAGACACCCATCATCATGTTGACGGCAAAAGACTCAGAAATCGATAAAGTACTCGGACTGGAACTCGGTGCGGATGATTACGTAACGAAACCATTTAGTTCACGCGAGCTACTCGCACGTGTCAAAGCGAACATGCGAAAACGAGGACGTGATGAAAAACCAGTCAGTGATGACCCTGATGATATTACGATTGGTGAGTTGACGATTCATTTGAATTCGCATACGGTCACGAAGCGTGAAGAAAAAATCGAACTCACACAACGTGAATTCGAACTGTTGCATTATTTAGCGAAGAACATCGGACAAGTCATGACGCGCGAACATCTTCTTCAGACAGTCTGGGGCTATGATTACTTCGGCGACGTTCGGACGGTCGATGTGACGGTACGCCGTCTACGTGAGAAAGTCGAAGACAACCCGAGTACACCCATTTATATCATGACACGTCGTGGTGTCGGTTATTATCTCCAAGATGGGGAGAATGAATAACTATGTTAAAAGGAACGAACTTCTTTAAATCCATCCAGTGGAAACTTGTCGTCATTTACGCGTTACTGATTTTAGTCGCGATGCAAGTCATTGGAGTCTATTTCGTTCGTTCCCTTGAAAAGCAGTACATTACAAACTTCTCAAAATCTGTCGAGGATCGAGCCGGACTTGTAGCTTACAATGTCGGGAAGGAATTTGATAAGGCAGGCGATGATGAAGCCTCTAAACGGCAGTTGTCTGAGTCTCTTGGGCAGCTGCTGTCTGAGTTTAGTAGTGGCTCCACTTCAAGGAACGACATTCTCGAAGTCCAAATCATCGACCAGGATTCTGTCATTCAAGCGACGTCGGATGAGGACAACCAGTCGGCGGTGGGGCAACGGGCGACAAACTCGTTAATCAAAAAAGCACAGGCGACGAGTTCGACCCGAATCGATACCGTCCTTGATCCGAATGAAGATAAAATCCGAATCTTCGCCGTACCTGTCACGTCAGAAGGTGATGGTTCGACGATCGGGATGATTTATGTCCGGGCATCGATGGAGTCGATCTATTCACAGATGCAACAGGTCACCCGCATTCTAGCGACGGGAACAGTGATTGCACTTGTCATCACGTCGATTCTCGGGGTGCTGTTATCTCGAACGATCACGCGACCGATTTCCGACATGCGTCGGCAAGCGATTGAGATGCGCCGGGGGAACTTCTCCCGGAAAGTAAAAGTCTATTCCGATGACGAAATCGGACAGCTGGCCCGGTCGTTCAACGAATTGACCGACGAGTTGCTCGAAGCAAACGCGACGACGGAAGCGGAACGACGGAAGTTGACGAGCGTCCTCGAAAACATGACGGACGGTGTGATCGCGACGGACCGGACGCTCCGTGTCATCTTGATGAACGATCAGGCAAAAGACATCGTCGGCGTCGAAGAGGCAGGCATGGTCGGAACGAATCTGAAGGATTTACTCGCACTCGGGGATGACTTCATGATTCCGGAAGACGGAACAATGCCACCACGCTTGCTTGATTTCAGTAGTGAGGATGAACTGTTCCTCGTCCGGGCGTTCTTCTCGCCCGTCAAGAAACACAGTGGACCGATTACCGGAATGATCATCGTCTTGCATGACGTCACGGAACAAGAGCAAGTCGAACAGGACCGCCGCGAGTTCGTCGCGAACGTCAGTCACGAACTCCGGACTCCATTGACGACGATGCGGAGTTATCTCGAAGCACTCGCAGAAGGGGCCTATCAAGACGAAGAACTGGCACCACGCTTCCTTGAGACGACACAAAATGAGACGGAGCGGATGATTCGTCTCGTCACAGACCTCCTGCAACTGTCGAAAATGGATAGTAAGGAATACAAGATGAATAAAGTGCGCTTCGACTATATCCAGTTCATTAATGAAATTCTCGATCGTCATGACATGACAAAACCGGAGCGGATTCGCTTCCGCCGGAAAATCATGAAACGGAAAGTTTATATTCGTGGGGACCAGGATAAGTTGATTCAAGTTGCCGATAACATTTTGACGAATGCGATCAAGTATTCACCGGAAGGCGGAACGATTACTGTCCGGACGATGTTACGGGCGAAACGGATCGTCATCAGCATCAAGGATGAGGGAGTCGGGATTCCGAAAGCGAACCTGCAAAAAATCTTCGAACGTTTCTATCGTGTCGATAAGGCACGGGCACGGAAGATTGGTGGGACAGGTCTCGGTCTCTCGATCGCGAAAGATGTCGTTTCGGCACATGGCGGCGACATTTGGGCAGAAAGTGAATGGGGACGTGGTACGACGATTTACTTTACCCTTCCTTATGAAGTGATTGAAGAGGTGGATGCCGGATGATGAAGCAACGACTGAAAACGACCCTGCTGATTCTACTTGTATGTGGTTCTATTTTTCAGACGGCAATGCTTTGGACATATCATCCAAGTAGTGAATCGATTGAGCAGGAACAAGTATCGTTTAATGAGATTGATGCTTCAAAGACGGTTGAGAGTAATCAGCTCGTCAATCCCGAACTCGTCGTCTATTCGAATGGTGTGGAAGCCTATCAGACACAAATCATCGGGCGGACGATTTTGAACCGGATTGGTGCTTCGTTTGATATCGGTGTCCTCGTCTTGACGGATAAAGCCTCAAACATCCCGCTCAGCAAACGGAGTGTCGAGATGATTTTCCCGACACCGGTCACGGCAGCGATGCTTGAAGAACTACTCGGTGAAAAAGAGATTGCGATGGCTGAACCGATTAAACGGCTCTATCTGCTCGATTATGACGGACCGATTCTTCGGCTCGAGTCAGCGACTGGTCGCTTTAAAGACTTTCAATTGGTCGGCGACGAGACAGTCTTAAAACGCCTCTTTGCCTACGATAAGAAAAAACCGATGACGAAGGTCGAGCTTAAAGGCGGTGACTACACGTACGTCGCAACAGCGACCCCTCGTCTTGAAGAAGTGTTTGTCTATGACGAAGTCGGACAGGACCCGAAACCACTCGACCGGATCCGCAGTGCGTTCTTCACAGCGAATACGAACGTGCAGCAAATCAAGGGACGAGACGGACTCGACGTGTTGACGGATGGGGTCAGCGTCTCGACGTACGACCGGGATTACAATGCCTATCGTTTCAACACGCTGTCACCGAATACACAAAGTACGGCAGTCGATTACAGTACGCTCGTCAGCTACATCAATATTCATGGGGGCTGGCTCGACCAAGTCACACAACGCAGTGGCTTCCGTTATTACTTCGATCAAATGAGTAGTCAAGAAGAGCAACAAACGGCAATCTTCCGTCTCTATTTGAATCGTTATCCGGTCTTCGGCGAAATTGGCCCGTTGCTCGAACAACCAGAATTTGATTTAGCGACGATCAAGATGACGTTCGAAGAAAATCAAATCCGGTCGATCAGCCGGAGCATGTTACGGGCAGACCGGAAACTTTTGTTAAAGGAAACGACGTTACCGACGATTGAACAGACGGTGAAAGAGCTGGAGCAAGCAGACCTTATGCAGGACATCACCGGAATTCGAGTCGGCTACAGCATGACATACAAAATCGCGACGAGTCGCTACGCCCTGTTTGAACCGGCATGGTTCGTCAAACGGGATGGAGAATGGAGCACAGTCGATCAAGCAATTGGAAATGAGGGGTAATGTTGAATGGATTGGAGTAAAGCAAAGACGTTGTTGATTCTGACTTTCCTCATCCTGAACGTCTACCTGGTCGTTCAATTGATGGATCGGATGATTGAACCACGGATCGTCGCGACGACGGCGTCCGGAAAGACGATTTTGAAAGATCGGAAGATTGACGAAAAACAACTGCAGACCGCATCTCGCGACATCGGTTATTTGACGGCAGAAGTCGATTCGAGCTCACTGGCACCAAAAGAGAGCTCACCGATTAAAGATGCGATCACATCAGTCAAAAATCAGGTCGAATGGTCTGTTCGGTTGTCGAAGCCGTCACCGCTCGACGCAAAAGCGATGCGCGACTCGGCGACTTCATTCGTCCAGTCGTCCGTTAATCACGGTTCAGACTACACGTTTTGGAAGTTTGATAATAAACAAAATGAACTGACGTTCGTGCAGACATATAAAGGACAACCGCTGTATTCGACACCGGAGCAATCACGGGACGATGAGGCGATGATTGGTCCGTCTCTGCTCGTCCTGCAGCTGAACGATGACAAGGAAATCGTCAGCTATAAGCAACGTCACTTGAACGAAGTCGTCCGCCAAGCACAGGACGTGACGTTGTTGTCAGCGAGCGAAGCCGTCATCCAATTGTCGGAGCAAGGTCTTTTCCCGGCCTCGAAAAAAATGACAGGCCATAAGCTTGGCTATTTCTGTCTCGTGACGGAAGGGACAAAATCGGTCCAGATTTTACCGCCGACGTGGCAGATCGAACTCGACGGGGAAGAACTTTATTTCGTCAACGCGATTGACGGGGGTGTTCAGACGATCGAACGCCTCGATACAGTTTCAGAGAAATGAGGAATACACGATGAGCCTACACTATAGCGTTCTTGCGAGCGGCTCGACGGGAAATGCCCTCTACATCGAAAGTGAACAAAGCCGGCTGCTCGTCGATGCCGGATTGACAGGAAAGGCAATGCTTGCATTGTTCGACCAGATTCACCGGTCACCGGAAGGCATCGATGGGCTGTTCGTCACCCATGAACACTCGGATCATATTAAAGGGGTCGGCATCTTAGCCCGCAAGTACAACATCCCGCTCTATGCGAACCAAAAGACATGGGACGCGATGGAAGCAAAAATCGGCAAGATTGATCCCGCCTTGAAGTTCCTCTGGGAAGTCGGCGAAGTGAAACAGTTCGGTGATATCGAAGTCGAATCGTTTAACGTCAGCCATGACGCAGCCGATCCGATGTTCTTCCAGTTCGCCCATGAAGGGAAACGACTCGCGCACATCACGGATACCGGCTACGTCTCGGACCGGATGAAAGGGACGATCCGTGGTGCCGATGCCTATATCTTCGAAGCGAATCATGATATCGGGATGCTCCAGATGGGGCATTATCCGTGGAGCGTCAAACGCCGAATCCTCGGCGACTACGGTCACGTCTCGAACGAAGACGCGGCGGTCGCGATGAGCGAGGTGCTCGACGAGCGGACGAAACGGATCCATATGGCCCATTTGAGCAAGGACAACAACATGAAGGAACTGGCCCGGATGAGTGTCTCCCAGACACTGGCGAGCCGGGATGTCGACCTCAGCAAGATTCATCTGCTTGATACCGATCCCGTCATTCCGACACCACTCCTGAAGCTCTGATTATGGGAAATTACTGAATATGCTCAAAAGACCCCCACATTTGGCTAACTTGCCAGGTGATGGGGGTATACTTGTGTAAAGAGAGTTTAAGAAGGAGGCATGTGCCGATGGATCGACCTGAAGAACCACGGAATGAATCGGAACAGATCAATCAATCGACCGATGAGGAGAGCGGATTTCCACCGCGCCGACCGACTGAAGAAGAACCGGTCAGTCCTTATCGTGAACCATATGAAGAAACAGACGAACCTCCACGTAAGCGTGGTGGCGGTGGTAAAGCATTTTTTGTCGGCTTAATCGGTGGCGTCATCGGCGCCTTACTGATTGCCTTGATCGCCTGGCCATTTGCCCGTGATCAAATGACGAGTCCGACACCAGCCGCGACGGTGACGACGGAACAGGCAGCGACGACAGCGACGGAAGCCGAGAATGATATCGTCGGTGCCGTCAGTAAAACGAAAGAAGCCGTCGTCAGTGTGACGAACTTACAAAGTTCATTCCGCGGTGCGGATCAAGAGACAGGAGCAGGATCCGGCGTCATCTATAAAAAAGATGGCAATAAAGCCTATGTCGTGACGAACTATCACGTCGTTGAAGGGGCAAGCAGCTTGTCGGTCACGTTATCAGACGGAACGGCGCTCGAAGCGAAAGTCCTCGGCGAAGATCCGACGTATGATTTAGCCGTCTTATCCATCGATGCAGCAAAAGTGACACAGGTCGCGAAAATCGGTGACTCCGATACGTTACGTGCCGGTGAAACGGTCCTTGCGATCGGCAACCCGCTCGGGATCTTCGCAAACTCGGTCACACGTGGTGTCATCAGTGCCCAGGAACGGACGGTGCCGGTCGATACGAACAAGGACGGACAGCAGGACTTCAACACGGAAGTCATCCAGACGGATGCGGCGATTAACCCCGGGAACTCGGGCGGCGCACTGATCAATACGTCCGGTCAATTGATCGGGATCAACTCGATGAAGATTGCGGAAGCAAGCGTCGAAGGTGTCGGTTTTGCGATTCCGATCAACGAAGCGTTACCAATCATGCGTGACCTCGAACAGAACGGTGAAGTCATTCGCCCGCAACTCGGGATTCAGATTCGGGACGTCCAGGAGTTCCCGAGCGGCTACCGTGAGGACCGCCTGAAACTGCCGAGTGACGTGACGAAAGGAATCGTCGTCGTCGGTCTGACAAACAACAGTGGAGCAGAAAAAGCAGGGATGAAAGCAAATGACGTCATCGTCGAAATCGACGGGACAAAGATTAATTCATTCGCAGATCTCAAGAGTGTCCTGTACCGTGATGCGAAAGTTGGACAGACCGTCAAAGTGACGTTCTACCGGAATGGGGATAAACAGTCCCTTGATGTGAAGTTGTCGGCACAAGCGGCGACGGTGCAATAACAGATTCAGATTAACTACTCGTACATGTACGGGTAGTTTTTTTGTTTGGGGATATGAATGGGCGTATGAAAGAAAGAGAAAGAGTCATCGTGATGTGCTGTCACGCGCTTTCCTCAGGCGAGGAACGAGCCGGTGGCTTCTTGCCTGACGGCAGATGCCAGGGTCTCGTTTTCCTCTGACAGCACGGACGAGCCGTGCTTTTTCCTGTAGGAGTCGCGTGCAGCCGACACGATGAGCAGCAGCTTAATCATGGAACGAAAAGAAGCGAGAATACCACGCATGTGGATAACTTTTAAGCGGTTGAAGAAGCCGATTTTTGTTATACTGGTAGCGGATAACTGTGGATAACTGAAAAGGAGGAGAAGACCTGTGGATAAATATGTCTGTTTGGAACATGTCGAGTTAGCACTTGACGAAGTCGTCGATGAAACGGAAGAATACCCGATTTTGGAAGAAGTGAATTCAGAAAAAACGGTCACTTGTGAGTACTGTGATCAGCCCGCAACATATCTTGTGTCAAGCAAAAAATAATTATCAACATGTGGACATGTGGATAACTCTGTGGATAACTCCTGAATTTTCTGTCAGAAAGCGAGAAAAATGATGCAAATTACCATTATCACGGTCGGAAAGCTGAAAGAGAAGTACTTGAAGCAAGGGATTGCCGAATATACAAAACGGCTTGGCGCCTATTGTTCGATTCAAGAAATCGAGGTCCCGGACGAAAAAGCACCGGAACAATTGAGTGACGCCGAGATGCAGCAAGTGAAGAAAAAAGAGGGCGAACGGATTTTAGCGAAGATTGGACCGGACGTTCATGTCTACGCACTTGCTATCGAAGGAAAGCAACGGACGAGTGAACAGTTTGCGACAGAACTCGATCGGTTGGCGACGTACGGCAAGAGTAAAATCGCGTTTGTCATCGGTGGATCGCTTGGATTAGCACCAGAAGTCATGCAGCGGGCAAACGATACGATTTCATTTTCGAAGATGACGTTTCCGCATCAATTGATGAAGATGATTCTCTGTGAACAGATTTACCGGGCATATCGGATTAATCGGAATGAGCCGTATCATAAGTGAATAGAGTTGATAAGAAAGACCATTTCAAACGTTAAGAAGCGTTTCAGATGGTCTTTCTTATGTATGTAGTATGTAGTATGTAGTCATTATTGAAACAAAGAAGGAAAATTTAAAAGAGTACGTTTTAGAAACGGCAGTGAATGAGTGGAAAGATACATCAGTATGATACCTCTGAATAAAAAAATGAGCAGCGACTGTTACATAGTAGTTAGCAAGTAATCTTTTTTTATAAGCATTATGTTCGCAAGGTTTGAGGTATTACGAATAAATCACTATTGACAGTAAATAATAAAAAACCATTGTAAAATTAAGGAATGAAACCGATACTTATTATGAAATTCTATCTTTTATTAGTATAGAAATTAATTTAAGGACCGGAGGAAATAACATGTTACCTATTTCTATTTCAGAGTTAGATCGTATTAAAGCAGAGTGTAACGCAATGGTGAATAAACGAGCATCGGCTTCAGCCGCAGCAGCGGTCGTGCCGATTCCCGGGGCAGATGTCGGAGCGGATGTTGTCATCATGATGGAACTTCTTCCTGCAATTAACCGTAAGTTTGGATTATCCCCGGAACAGATTGATCAGCTCGATTCTGAGATAAAAGGAAGACTTGCGATTATCATTTCTTCCGTCGGCAGTGAACTAGTCGGTAAGTACATTACAAAAACAGTAGTGGCACAGTTACTGAAAAAAATGGGAGCTAAAATGGCAATTAAACAGGTCACAAAGTACGTTCCTTTTGTGGGCCAGGCCGTCTCGGCCGGAATCAGCTTTGGTGCGATGAAATACTTGGGCAATGCACATATCGAAGAATGTTATGCGGTATGTAAACGAGCAATGGAGTCTAATCAGTATCAAGAAGCGTAAAACTCAAGGGGGGGTATGATGTCTGGCAATCACATCAACTCTTTTTAACGAAATTTTGACATATTCTCTATGCCAGGAGTGTAATGATACAGACTTAAGGAGATTTTAAAGATGAAAAAACTAATTATAAATATGTCTGTGCTTTTAGTGATTCTCGGAGTAATCGGTGCGGGAGCCGTTTTCTATTTCAAACCTTCTCTCTTTTCTACGACTAAAAGCTCTGACACTGCTCTTGTAAAAGAACGGTTAGTAGAATTATCGGAATGGACTACTTTGAAATATGAATACAGCAAAGTCATAGTCAGTCGAAGCAGTAAAAAGGTACCGTTCACCGACATGAAGCTAGCAGAGGCAATCAAACTAATTGAATATGATGGTTATTTAAAAGCGGGAACGGACCTTTCGAAATTACAGTTATCTTATGACGAAACAGCAAAGCAATTATACGTTAAGGTTCCGAATGCGACGATTCTTGATAATGTAGCGGATACAGATACAGCCAAGGTAACGGATGTCAAAGGGAATATTTTTTCTGACTATCAATCCCAGCAGATTTTCGATGACATTAATAAAGAAAAAAGAAAAATTGAAGAGGAAAAAATCGAGCAGGGTTTTTTGAAAGAAGCAGATGAACGAATCAAAAAACTATTAACCTCTTTCCTTAAAACAAACGGGTATAACGATGTGACGGTTGAATTTTACTGAATGAATGATACAAGACGGTCATGTGGATGGCCGTCTTTTTTATGCGCTGCATGGAAGTAACAGAACAGGGGAACTTACTAGTCATAATCCGTAGTAAATGTGTGCAGTTTAAGCATTCATCGTGTATTTAATGAAAACGTGTCCGAGGCTAGATTACTAAACTCACGAAGATAATGAAGATAGTTGTCTCCACCAAAGTTGTACCGTTTATTATACATCCGTACGACAACAAGACGACTTTCTGGTATCACGAGTAAGAGGGGACCTGTGTTTCCGAGGATTTGATAGGCTTCTTGCGGGACGCGCTCTCCTATCTCGCTGTTATCTCGTGGTTTATCTTGCACGTACCAAAACAGTCCATTGGCAGGAAGATGTGTATCGTTGTATTCAAGACTTTGAATAGAGGTGCAGAGTTGAATGACTTCTTTCGGGACGATTTGAATGCCTTCATGACGACCATCGTTCAGATGAAGATTTCCCCAAAGTGCTAATTCTCTTGCTGTGGTGTGTAGGTTAGAACCCATGCCATCATCGGAAGGGTAAAGTGCAAAATCTGCTTTCGAATCAGGATTATCGATGACTTGAACTAGTTTTTTTGCTGCTTCCGTTGACCAGTCTGTATACTCAAATCCCAATGGACTGAAGACACGCACTTTTAACAATCGAGTGAAATCATACCCGTATATATCCTTGAAAAGTTCAGTCATGATTCGGACGTTGATGCCACGATAGGCCCATCCTTTGCCAGCATCGAACTCTCTGTAAATCGATCCATCTGGTCGTTCATTCAGCCCATGTGAGTGAGTGACAAGATGTCGAATTGTTGTACCCTGCAAGACGTTATTATCGTAGTTGCTCAAGTATTTGGATATCAAATCATCAAGGCTATGAAGTTTCTTTTCATACAAGGCAAATCCAATTGCTAACGCCAGGTAACTTTTGCGAGCGGAAGCGATGTTGAACATGGAATTTATACCAATTTCGTTTGATTCCGCATTGGAATGAAATCCTTCATAATGCTCCAAAATGATCTTGTCATTCTGCATGACAACTAAGGCAGCAGCACTACTATGATTTCGTTCCTTGATATCATTTATATAGGAAATCAACTGACGATGTGATGGGTGCAAATAAACAACTCCTTTTTCTGTGTCTACAAAATTAAAATAAGCAATTGATTTGTATGGCATTTCATTGTGTTACGCTAGATGAAAAAATTGCAAACCTTTAAGAAGGTGTTAGACACATCAAATAAAGGATGTAAGGTTTAGTTAAAATCAGCATACTTAGCGACTCTAATCGGACCATGATACCGTTTAATCTTTAGTCTGATACAATCTTTTTTACGGTAAACTTTACACGTGCGAAATAGATTGTTTCTTCTCTAATCTCAGTGGTGCAGAATAAAGTTTAAATTGAAAAGTGAGGATTTTATGAAAATACTAATTATTGAAGATGATGTGATGCTGTCCAATACAATTGTCGAGTCTACGAATACATTATATGAAACTTCTCAAGCGTTTGACGGAGAAGAAGGGCTTTATTTAGCTGAGCAAAACATCCATGACATTATTATTTTAGACTTGATGTTGCCGCTTATGAACGGATACGAAGTATTACAGGCATTACGGTCAAAGGACATCACGACACCCGTAATTATTTTAACAGCTAAAGATGCGATTGATGATAAAATACAGGGTCTTCGTCTAGGTGCAGATGATTATTTAGTGAAACCCTTTCACCGGGAAGAATTATTGTTACGGTTAGAGGCAATCGTTCGAAGGACAATTGGGCATTTCAAAGAAAATAATATTTCGTTTAAAGAGCTTATTCTGAATGTAAAAACTAAAACTGCCACTTTAAACGGAGAGTCGATTAAGTTAAATCGAAAGCAATTTGAACTACTTGAGTATCTCATTAACAACAAAGAAACGATTGTGACGAAAGAACAAATATTTGACCGGATTTGGGGCTTTCAATCAGATACGACGAATACAGTCGTCGAAGTCTATACAAGTCATCTTCGTAAAATATTAAAGGCATATGATTACGATCGTTACATTAAGACATTTCGTGGATTAGGTTATATGTTATCCGAGGAAGGTCAGGACGCATGAATAAAAACAAGATAATAAGCAAGCAGCAATTTACGTTTATGTCGTTGAACTTTATTGCATTTACGCTGATTTTTGCGATATTCAGCGTGATTATTTTTACACTCGTTCAAAGTACGCTTTATAAAAAAGCGGATGAGGAGTTATATAATTTCAAACAAAAAATACAACGTGAAGACTTAGATCAGCAAGAAAATCTGCCGGCTGACCGTGGACAACCGGACCAGCTGGCGCCCCCGTTAAATCCACGAATCATTGTCTTACGGTGGAATAGTGAGGGCGAAAATGTAAATGAAGATCAGATTGGTACGCAGTTCTATCAAAATTATTTTGAAGACCAAAACTTTAACGAAGAGTCCTTGAATGAAGTCACGAAGGTTCGCTTAAAGGATGAATATACTTTTCGGTCTTTGTCTTACGAGAATGATGAGAGTGATGATTTTTCCTACACCCAACTGTTAATTAATACAGATGCTGAAGAAAGTCTAACCGAAAACTTCAGATGGATTTTACTGATTTGTTCAATTGTAAGCATTGTTCTTTCTCTTACGATTAGTTATTTACTATCCAAAAAAACAATGCAACCAATCATTAAGTCCTGGGATCGCCAGGCTGAATTTGTGGAAAATGCTTCGCATGAGTTAAGAACCCCGTTGACGATCATTCAAAATAAGCTTGAATTGTTATTGGTCCAGCCTAATGAAAAAATTGTAGACTCTTTTGAGAGCATTGCACTCAGTTTATCTGAAACAAGACGCATGTCGAAGCTGACGACCGACTTGCTAACGCTTGCCCGTGCAGATTCATTGGAAACCCTGTTAAGTACAGAAAC
Source organism: Exiguobacterium sp. s133 (assembly GCF_018618595.1). Classification (NCBI taxonomy): domain Bacteria; kingdom Bacillati; phylum Bacillota; class Bacilli; order Caryophanales; genus Exiguobacterium; species Exiguobacterium sp. s133. The sequence goes on along the minus strand of NZ_JACSMK010000006.1, from coordinate 149,484 downwards.
GTTCCACTTAGATGATTTTGTACGACGTGTCTGTCAGCCCTATCTTGAAATTGCTGAAATGCAAGATAAAACGATGTGGCTTCATGTAAATACTCCGATAGAAATTGAAGCAGATAAGAGTAGGATGCATCAACTGTTCGTCATCCTGTTGGATAATGCATTAAAGTTTACCGCGGAAAATGGAAGTATCGGGGTGAAAACATATCTGGAAGGACATAAGATAATCATAGAAATAAGTGATACAGGCATTGGAATAAGTCCAGAAAATAGAAAACGAATTTTTGAAAGATTCTTTAGAGAAGATAAAGCGAGAACACGAGATACCGGTGGGACCGGTCTAGGTTTAGCAATCGCCCACTGGATTGTCGTCAGTCATGGCGGCACAATTAAAGTAGTCGACACTGGTGAATCAAAAGGGAGTATTTTTCAAATTAAATTGCCTAAAAAGGAAATCACGCATTTGTGATTTCTTTTTTTTGTTCAAATCGCGTAAAACTTTAAGCAATTTTTAAGGTTCATCTTTAATAATCAAGGCATGAGGAAGTTATTAAAAGGGAGTTGAACACTATGCAGGCAAAGACGTTGAATGGTGTACAAGGGCGGACGGAGCTTAAGCACGAGCTATCAAAAATGGATTGTTACCTGCTTCGCCATCGATTGAAGCACGTCATGGAGGTCGATCCTCATGCAAACGAGGAAGGCAAATATCATATTCGAAGCGTGTATTTCGATAACATCGATAATAAAGTGCTAACGCAAAAAAAAGAAGGATACTACGACCGAGATAAATTTCGTGTGCGGTTGTATGACCATCGTATCAGTCTTCTCCATTTGGAGAAGAAAAGTAAGCGTAATAATCTCACGTACAAACAAAAATGTCGCATTCGTATTGAAGAGTATGAAGACATGCGAAATGGCGAGATTTCTTGGATGGAACATGATGAACGAATGTTGATTCGTGAACTCTATATTGAAATGAAGATGTATCACATCAAACCAATGACCGTAGTGGATTATGAACGTGAAGTGTTCATTTATCATTACGGGAATGTCCGGGTCACGTTTGACAGTGATATCAAAACCAGTTTTCGAAATAATGACGTTCTCAATTTTGATTTGCCGATGATTGAAACGAATCCGGATGTCGTCATTTTAGAAATTAAGTATGACGAATTTCTACCGGATGTCATAAAAAAACTTCTTCAGATTGGTAACAGACGAAAAGGAACGTATTCAAAATATCAAATGAGTCGAATGTACGGATAATAAAAAAGACTAACGTATAAAAGATTAGTCATTTGGAGGAATAGAAATGGAAAATATAACTTTTGATGATATTTTCAAGTCCAATATTTTAGAGAAAACAACGAGCTTTTCAATTGTTGATTCTTTGATCGGTTTAGTGGCAGCGTTTATTTTAGGTTTATTGATTTACACGGTATATAAAAAGACATTTGCCGGCGTGATTTATTCTCATACGTTCAACATCTCGCTGATTATCATGACGATGGCGACTTCACTCATTATCATGGGGATTTCGTCAAATGTCTTGTTGTCTCTTGGTATGGTTGGTGCGCTATCGATCGTCCGTTTCCGGACACCGATTAAAGATCCGATGGACATTGTTTATCTTTTCTGGGCAATCGTAGTCGGGATTTTATGTGGAGCAGGATTCGTTCCTCTGGCAGTATTAGGTTCTATCGCCATTGGTCTAGTTTTAATTTTGTTCGTGAATAAAATCAAAATCGAAAATCCTTATTTACTTGTTATCAAATATAACGAAAATTCAGTCATTGAATTAGTGGATCATGTCGTCAAGAATTATGCGAAGAAACATACAGTCAAATCAAAGTCTGTGTTACCCGGTAATCAGTTTGAGGTGACTTACGAAATTCGTGTTAAAGAAGACGATATGGAATTTTTAAACACACTTTCAGATATGAAAGGTGTCCAATCAGCGGTCATGATCAGTTACGACGGGAACTTTACTGCCTAATTAAAAGAGAGAACCTCAAGTGGCAGCAAGAAAACTCTTGCTGCCACCGCTGTTTCAATTAAACGGATTACTTAAGATTTACGTAATGGAGGGGTGGAAATGTTAATAAAAAAAAGATGGATTATCACGTTAATGCTCGTTGCGATTTTCTTTACAGTGGGGAGCCTTTATACGGTTCAAGAGTTTCAACTACAAAAAGTAAATTCTGCGTATTCGTATGACGAAACCATGTTTAATAAAGATGAAGTTTCTACTATTGAGATTTCAATGGATGACGATGAATGGGAGGATTTGATTGAAAATCCGCTTGAGGAGGAGTATAAAGAAGCTTCTATCACGATTAATGGAGAAGAAGTTTCGAATGTAGCCATCCGTACAAAAGGAAACTCCTCATTAACATCAGTTGCTCGTGATGAAGATTCAGACCGGTATAGCTTAAAAGTAGATTTTAACTATTATGATTCCAATCAAAGTTATTATGGTCTATCCAAACTCAATTTAAATAACAACTTTAGTGACACGACACAAATGAAAGAGTTTGTTTCTTATGAATTGATGGAGCAAATGGGAATAGAGACACCGGAGCATGCCTACATGAAGGTCATGGTGAATGGAGAATACTATGGACTGATGCTCGGTGTAGAAGCAATTGACGAGACGTTTATCGCCCAAAATTATAATACGACGGAAGGGTACTTGTATAAGCCGGACGGTACAGGTAGTGATTTGGTTTATATAAGTGATTCACTTGAAGATTATGACGGTATCGAAGTTGAAATGAATGAAGAAAGTGTAGACGAATCTGAACTGATCTCGATGCTGAAAGCCATCAATGAAGGGGAGGGGTATGAGGATTACCTGAATACGGATGAGATGCTCCGCTATTTTGCCCTGAACACGTCTTTAGTCAGCTTAGATAGTTATCAAGGCCAACTGAAGCATAATTATTATCTCTACGAAGATGCAGACGGTGAATTTTCGATTTTACCTTGGGATTATAATATGTCGTTTGGTGGATTTAACATGGGTGGTGGCGGTCAGGGTGGACCCGGTGGTCAAGGCGGACCGGGCGAAGAAGCTACACAAAATGGTGCAGACACACAAGGTGAAGAAGTAACAGCTCCTGAAACTAGACCGGAACAAGTTCCGCCCACGCAGGAGTCTGATACAGATGCAGAACCGGTAACTCCTCAAGCAGGTGGAGGGAATCAAGGTGGCGGAACGCAGGCTGGAGAATTATTAAGTGAAGACACGATCAACTTCAGCATAGATCAGCCCGTTTCTGGTACAACTTTATCTGAACGTCCTTTGTTGAACGTACTATTAAGTGACGAAACCTTATCGAAGCAATACGAGGAGTATCTGGAAGAAATTGCGACTGAAATTTTAACTGAAGAAAACGTGGAGTCTATTACGTCGAAGCTCGGTATCTTATTAGAACCCTACGTCGACAGCGATCCTTCTAAATTCTTTACAACGGAAGAATTTTTAGAAGGTGTCAGTGGTGAAAACAGTCTCCCAGAGTTTGCTAAACAACGCAGTGAATCAATATTAGCTCAATTATCGGGTGAACTCGTGGTTGACGCTGACGAGGTAGCTGAAAACAATTCAGCTGCAAATCAAACCCCAGACAATAATAAACAAACTACGAATGAAGAAGGTGCACCAGCACAACCAGGAGGGAATATGGGGCCAAGACCCGATATTAACTCGATGACAGATGAAGAATTTAATCAATTTGTCGAACAGATTCAATCTGGAAATCTGCCAATCGCCTTACCAGATGATTTTGAGACGATGACGATTGAAGAGAAAAAGACGTACCTCAATGAAAATATGGGGGGCGGACAAGGACAAGGACAAGGACAAGGACAAGGACAAGGACAAGGACCGCCTCAAAATGCTGATGGAGAAAATCCAAATAACAATCAACCCTTAAATAATGAAGCGAGTAACAATGCAGACAGTGAAGAAACGAGTGGAGACTATACGAAGAGCGATGCGTATATTCTGTTTGCATTCTTAATGAGTTCAGTCGGTGTGATTGTTGCCTTTCGTCGCATCGGACGATAAAACATTTAAAAGCAGCCAAGACGAGAACCTTCGCCATGGCTGCTTTTTCTCTTCTTAAGTACGTTCAAGCACGTTTGCTAACATCCGGTGTACCACGTCATGATCGCGGGCATCATATAACTGATAATCTTTCCCTGGTAAGGTATAGACGTCTGTTGCACCGGCATATAAAATCGCAAGCTCCAGCATGCCGTCCTCCTGGCATGTCGTCCGTAATTCCAGTTCACCGCGGATGACGCCGACTTCATTTGTCATCACACCATGCGTGGCGGTGAAAGTAGAGGTTTTCGTTTCCATCGAATCAGTCCTTCCGGATAACTTGATTTATGGGGAATGTGTGCTTCTTTTAGTAATAACATGTGTTTAACATCGTTTGTAATGCTGTTTTTTCAGCTGCTTGGAGACTTAAGCCCCAGCGACTTTTTGTATGGATCCACATCTTCGAGTAACCACAGCTTGCACCCGAGCGTGTCGGTTGCCATGTTGATGGATCCTGGTCTCCTTTTGAACGGTTCGAGCTTGCAGAAACCGCAATCAGTTGCGGACCTTCGAGGTCGTTTGCGAATGCTTGACGGGTCGTCGTCGTCCAGTTGCTTGCCCCAGAACGCCATGCTTCAGCGAGCGGCACGACGTGGTCGATGTCGAGATCGGACGGGTTCGTGAACGTCAGTCCATCGTAATAACTGTACCATGAGCCGGACGTGACCGGACAATTGCCGACGTAAGAATCCGCATCGCGTTTCAAGACGACTTGACGTGTGTCACAGCCGCTTCCCTGGCTGCTCCAATGCGGGAAGAGATCACGGGAGTAACCGGTCATCGTGCCCTCGGTCTTGACCGTTAATGCATTTAATTCAGACTGAGCGGTTGCTTTTGACGGAAGTCCGGACGGGAGTGCCGAGACGGGTGAAAGGTCGAACTGAAATGCAGTGAGGAACAAGACAACGGATACGGCGAGTAACTTGAGTTTCTGGAACATGAACTGCCTCCTCTTATGTAGGTTATGATGAGAGAATCCTCTTACATTTTTCAGTATGCCATTGAATATTTTTTAAAGGGTTGAAATCATGTAAAAATTACAAAAATTAAATGGTATTGACATGGACAATATGAAGACACAAAGAAAGTAGATTTATAAAACTGCCATAATAATAAAACTGCCATAATAATAAAACTAGGAACTTTCGATGAAATAAAACGTATTAATTGAAAAAGGGGCTGAGACCATGAAAAAAAGGTTACATTCATCTATTACATCTATCGTTCTTTTAACTGGTTTAGCGTTCGCGGTAGCCATTTCACTCGTCTTCGTCCAACGCCACCTTAATACGGTTCAGATTGAGTCGATTGTCGAGCAAGCGGATGAACGAGGTCTCGGCTACGAATTGGTGATCCATGAACCAATTACGAACTCTTACAGTTTTAGAGCCTTCGAACAGGATTGATACGAATTCCGTCGAAAGGAGAAATCCATTGAAAGCCATCAGCCAGTTTTTACTGTTTTATGCCGTTACGGTGATGATCATTTATGTCGTCTCGATTTTTCTGCCGGTCGCGCTGAATTTCATCGTCTACTTTTCCATCGCGTTGCTGATTGTTCTGGTCGGTTATCTAATTCGACATTATTTATTCAGTTCCCGGGCAAAGAATTGAACTCTGTCAGCGAATCTGATTCAAATCTTGTATAGTAAAGGGGTACCTCTGTTCGATTCGGACAGGAGGCACTCCTTTTTTAGGAGCCACGAGGAATTCAAACGCCAAGGAGCTGAAATCGCATCATGAACAAACAAGACATCAGTGATATCCGTCGCCATTTTAAGGTCGACTCGGAACTACTTAAAATCAACGAAATTTATAATGTATATATCCGCAAGGAAACGAGTGAAATCTTTTATGAAGAAAGCCGGCCGTTCGCTTTTCTCGAACTCGAGCAACAGGAGCTGTTCCTCGCGAACTTTAAAAAAGTCTTGACCGGTAAACTCGACATTAAGCTGTTTGAAGTCAAGTTCCAGCAGCCGGAAGAAGGGGCGACGGGCCATACGCAGCAGTTGCTGTATGAAGGACTCTACACGGAAGAAACGGAAGACTGGACGGAGCAAATGCAACAGATTGCATTGAAGATGGTTCAGGACGTGCAGTACGACAACGATATCGTCGTCACGTTCATCCGGGGGCAGTATTACAAGACGACGAAACGGCAGGCAGACGAGACGGAGGTCGATAAAAACGATGAAGTCTATACGACGCCATTCATCCTCAGCAGTCTCAACCAGACGGAACTACCGAAACAGTCGCTTGTCTTTGACTATGTCGATCTCGAATTTAAGTCGAACCTGCTGATCAACCCGGTCATTAAACTCGCTTCACCAATCGGCGGCTTTTTATTCCCGTGCTTTACGGACAATGCGGCGGACGTCAACCGTGTCCTCTACACGGCGAGTAAACCGAACAAACCGGACCTTGCCTTCATCGAAAATGTCCTGAACGGGGACCAGATCGTGACGGCGGAAGAAGATAAAGCGGTCTTTGAAGAAATCGTCAAACTCGTCATCGGCGAAGAAGTCGATTCAAAAACGCTTGCCGGCGTCTATGAGGAAGTCAATCACCTGCTTGTGTTTGAGGATGAAAAAGAAGACGAGCCGGAAGAAATCCCGATGCTTGACGTCAAAGAAGTCGAACGGGTCCTAAAAGCGAGCGGCATCGAAGACGTCGACACGGAACAGGTCGAGCGGGCCTTTAAGACGGTCATCGATGATACGGCATACGAAATGAAGGCGAGCAACATCGTCCCGAACTATGAAGCGAAGTCGATTAAAATCAATACGAAAGTCGCAAACATCACGGTCAGTCCGCAAGACTTGAAGTACATCAAACAGGTCAACTACAACGGTAAACAGTGTCTGTTGATTGAAGTCGAGGAAGATACGATTATTGACGGCTTTAAGCTTGTTTCCGAAGAAAATATTTTAAGTTAAGTCAAAAAGCCACTCATTTTACGTCATTCCGGTAAGGAAAGCGCGCGAAAGATAAGTGGCTTTTTTTGAATCATCCAGAATGATTGATTAATCGGATAAAGATGCGTATGATTGGTTTTGTAAGCGGTATCTTTTTATTGATAAAGGGATCCTGAAAATTTTTTGAATATTTACGAAAGCGGTTTCGATACTTATTTTTACAAATGAATGATCTCTGATAAGCAAGCAAATGATGGAGTTAAAGGAGGAAGATGCATGGGACAGGATTATCAGCAATTGGTCGATCGGTTAGCGGAAAAAACGACTGGTAAACTGCAAGATGGCGTTGAAGTCGTCATCAAACCGGTGCCGGACCGCCAAGAAACAGGTGTGCTCGATCCACGGGTCATTGACGTGATGCAGCAACAACAAGACAGTCAACCGGCAGCACCATTTTCACTCGAAGCGGCACGGGCCGGGATGGGTTGGATCAATACTGATCTGACGACGACAGACATCACGACGGAAAACATCACGATACCGAGTGCCGAGCAACCGATTCCGGCACGAATCTATCGTCCCCGGTCGACGGAACCGTTACCGGCTGTTCTCTACTTTCACGGCGGCGGCTTTTTCGGCGGGACGCTTGAACCGGTCGAGCACCCGTGTAAGTTGCTGGCAGAAAGGGCGCACGTCGTCGTCATTTCCGTCGATTACCGGCTGGCACCGGAACATCCTTTCCCGAGCGGTCTGAACGATTGTTTCGCGGCCGTCAGATGGGTCTACGAACAGGCGCATGAGCTCGGCATCAACAGCGAGCAGCTAGCCGTCGCCGGCGACAGTGCCGGCGGCAACCTGGCGACCGTCTGTGCCCTGCTTGACCGCGAACAACAGACAGAGATGATCCAGTACCAAGTCCTGCTCTATCCGGTCGTTAATCTTGCCGCCTTGCCGACGGACGACTTCGAGTGGCGTCTTGACGCGTACGAGATGAACGAAAATCGTGAGTTACTTGAAGGGATTGTCACAGCACTTGAAGACACGGATGGCTTGTTAAACCGCTTGTACCTGCAAGGGACGACGGACGTACAGGATCCGCACGTCTCACCACTCTTCAGTGACAAGCTGGCAGAATTACCGGAAACGTTAATCATCACGGCAGAGTACGATTACCTCCGTCTTGAAGGCGAAGCGTACGGACGGAAACTCGCGCGGGCCGGCGTCAAAACAAAACGGATTCAGTACAACGGCATGGATCATGCCTTCATTGAAAAACTCGGGCAATACCCGCAAGCGGAAGACTGCATCACGGAAATCGCGAACGGTCTTCAGAAACGGTTTGCTGAGATAAAATCTGATACAAACACCATAGGGGGATGAGCAGATGACGACATACACGCTAGATTGGGACGCTTATACAGCACTTGCACGAAAGACGGCCGCAGAAGGCGCGGTCCTGTTAAAAAATGATAATCAGACGTTACCACTTGCTACCGGGACAACGATTTCTGTTTTTGGACGCAATCAGTTCAATTATTATAAAAGTGGAACAGGATCAGGTGGAATGGTCAACGTCTCATACGTAGTCAGTCCGCTCGAAGCCCTGCAACGTCATCCGGATTTGACACTGAACCAGTCGTTACTCGACGTCTATGAAGCATGGCTCGAAGATCACCCGTTTGATAAAGGGGAAGGTTGGGCGGCAGAAACATGGTCACAGGAAGAAATGCCGGTTAGCGATGAGTTGGTCGCAGCCGCAGCGGAACAGTCAGATGTCGCCATCGTCATGATCGGCCGGACAGCCGGTGAAGACCGGGATAACACGGCGGACCCGGGCAGTTATCTGCTGACGGACGTCGAGTTGACGTTGATCGAAAAAGTCTCGCAGACCTTCCCGAAGACGGTTGTTTTACTGAACGTCGGGAACGTCATCGATATGCAGTGGGCAGTCGATTTCAATCCGAGTGCGATTCTGTACGGATGGCAAGGCGGGATGGAAGGCGGCAATGCTTTGGTCGATCTCTTGACGGGCGCTGTCACACCATCCGGGAAACTGCCGGATACGATTGCCCGTTCACTTGATGCGTATCCGTCGACACCGTACTTCGGTCACGAAGACCGGGCGATTTACAAAGAAGACATCTATGTCGGGTACCGTTACTTCGAGACGTTTGCGAAAGACGACGTTCTCTATCCGTTCGGATTCGGCTTATCGTATACGACGTTTGACGTCGCGACGGAGACGGTCGATATGACGGATCAACAGGTGACGTTAACCGTCACCGTCACGAATACAGGAGAGCACAGCGGAAAAGAAGTCGTCCAGGTCTATCTTGAGAAACCACAAGGGAAGCTCGGCAATCCGGCGCGCGGACTTGTGACGTTCGCGAAGACCCAACTCCTTGAAGCGGGTCAAAGTGAAACGCTGACGTTAACGGTTCCACTGACGGAATACGCGAGCTACGATGACTCCGGTCTGACCGGTCATAAATCGTCTTACGTCATCGAAGCGGGAGCATATCATCTGTACGTCGGAACAGATGTCCGGACGGCGGCGCACGTGGCCACGCAAACGATCGGGCAGTTACAGGTGATCGAGACGTTAAGCGAAAACATGGCACCGGTCACGGCATTCGACCGCTTGAAGCCGCAACAGACGGAGACCGGTTACGACGTGTCGTACGAAGCAACACCGCTGCGGACGATTGATCCGGAAGCCCGTCGCTTAGCGGAACGTCCCGTAGAGCGGATCTACTCGGACGATCAAGGACTGACATTGCAGGACGTTTACGAAGGCAACACATCACTCGACGTGTTCCTCGATCAGTTGACGGATGAGGATCTCGCCGCAATCGTGCGCGGTGAAGGGATGAATTCACCGCGTGTCACACCGGGAACAGCGGCGGCGTTTGGCGGCGTGACCGACCGGCTGACGGCGTTCGGGATCCCGGCAGCCTGCTGTGCCGACGGTCCGTCCGGCATCCGGATGGATATCGGAACAAAAGCCTTTTCACTTCCGAACGGGACGCTTGTCGCCTCGACCTTTAACGTCGAGCTCGTGGCGGACTTGTTTGAGATGACAGGTCTTGAACTTCGGAAAAACGGCGTCGATACCTTGCTCGGACCGGGCATGAACATTCACCGTCATCCGCTCAACGGGCGAAATTTCGAGTACTTCTCGGAAGATCCGCACCTGACGGGGATGATGGCGGTCGCTGAACTGGACGGGATGCACCGGGTCGGCGTGACGGGAACACTTAAACATTTAAGCGCCAACAACCAGGAATTCCATCGCCATGATCTCGATTCGATTGTCTCGGAACGGGCCTTACGGGAGATTTATCTCAAAGGATTTGAGCATGCTGTCAAACGCGGACAGGCCTATGCGATCATGACGACGTATGGTGCCGTCAATGGCCTTTGGACCGCAGGACTCTACGATCAGAATACACGGATTCTGCGTGACGAGTGGGGCTTTGAAGGTGTCGTCATGACCGACTGGTGGGCGAAGATCAATGCTGAAGGAACGGACGCGAACCGTCAACAAACGGCAGCGATGGTCCGTTCGCAAAACGATTTATACATGGTCGTCGGTGAATCGGGTGCCAATCCGTTTGAGGATGATACATTAACATCAATCACTGACAGCACATTGACACGGGCGGAGCTACTCCGGAGTGCATCAAACATTTGCCGCTTCATTCTCCGCTCACCGGTCATGGAACGGGCGCTTGGTCAAGAAGCGACAGTTGAAGTGATAGGATTACCAGAAGAAACAATGGATACAAACGAACAAGCCATGACGCATCAACCACTCATCAGTGGTGTGCCACTGGTCTTCGATGAACTTGTTACGTCAACTGGGAACAGTCATGTTTTTGCTGTGACTGCAGAAGAGACAGGTATGTATCATGTTTCGCTAGAAGTACGTTCGTTTGCCGGTGAGCTGGCGCAGATGCCGGTGACGCTGTTTGCGAACAATATGCCGGTCGCGACCTTTACATTCAACGGGACGAACGGCGAATGGGTGACGCAAACGAAAGACGTTTTCGTCTTTAATCCGCATAATTACTTCAAGCTCTACTTTACGCTCGGGGGTCTTGATGTGAAGCAAATTACTTTCACGTTGACGGAGTCGTTCGATATGAAGAACGGGTAAACTAAACACCAGGCAGTCAGTTGCTGCCTGGTGTTTGATGTGTGTAAAAGGAGGACCCGATGCAATTCTCAAAAATAAAAAAACAGATGTTGTCGTTTGTCGCACCATCGCTTCAGACACGTATAAATCTCTATGCAACAGTCGATCGTCATTTTCATGACGGCGAAGCTCGAGTCTGGATGACACTGGATGGAAAACCCTTTTTTAAGGCCGAAGATTTACGTTTTACATTAGAGTCAGATCGTCGTTATGCGTTGGTGAAGAACCGCTTGCCGGAAAAGCCGGAACAGATTACGTTGGAAATCTTTCAATCAGACTGGTATAAGGCATCAAGTGAATTAGACCAGCAAATCGAACGGGAGTTGGAACAAGAGGGATGGCATGCCAATTATGCCGTCCAACAGGATTTTCTGTTGTACCCGACACTATCAATTGAAGAAGCGTTGACGCATCCCCATGCCTTTATCCGCGGCTTTGCCTTGCTCGACCGGCGTGTCGGAAAGCGGCGGCTTGAACGGGTGACCTGCGACACACCATTTGAATTCACCTGTTTAAAGATTCGACTGGAAGCGGTAGCGAACTGACGACAAAAAGAGCAAGGCGCGTGGCCTTGCTCTTTCACATGATTACATTAAATCGAAAACGAATTGACGGCGTGAATGCCTTCCTGTTCGACGAATTCGTCGAGCAGCGCCCGGACGTCGTCCGTTGAATTCGTTTCCATCAAACGGGCGCGCAATTCGCTCGCCCCGCGGAAACCGCGGACATAAATCTTAAAGAACCGACGGAGCGGTTTGAACAGACGGGGTTCGAATTCCGCTGAATACTGATCGTGCAGGTCGAGCTGCAGACGTAACAAGCCTAGTAACTCTTCGCTCGAGTGCTCTTTCTTTTCGACTTCGAACGCAAACGGGTTATGGAAAATCCCGCGACCGATCATGACACCGTCGACACCGTACTGCTCGACGAGTTCCAGACCGTGCTGCCGGTCGTTGATGTCCCCGTTGATTGTCAGGAGCGTTTGCGGCGCGATTTCATCGCGGAGTTTCTTGATTTCCGGAATCAGTTCGAAGTGCGCCGGGACGGCACTCATTTCTTTACGCGTCCGCAGGTGAATCGACAGATTGGCGATGTCCTGCTCGAGAATGTGGCGTAACCAGTCGTGCCACTCCTCGATTTTCGAATAGCCGAGACGCGTCTTGACGCTGACCGGCAGACCGCCGGCTTTCGCTGCTTGAATCAGTTCGGCCGCAACGTCGGGACGGTTGATCAAGCCTGATCCTTTTCCGTTGACGGCGACGTTCTGGACCGGGCAACCCATGTTGATATCGATGCCTTTAAAGCCCATTTCCGCCATCCCGATACTCATCTCACGGAAATATTCCGGCTTGTCGCCCCAAATGTGGGCAACCATCGGCTGTTCATCTTCCGTGAACTCGAGGCGTCCGCGGACACTCTGTTTGCCTTTCGGATGACAGTAACTCTCGGTGTTCGTAAATTCAGTGAAGAAGACATCCGGCCGCGCTGCTTTCGCGACGACGTGACGGAAGACGACGTCGGTGACATCTTCCATTGGTGCAAGTACAAAAAATGGTCGTGGCAGGTCCTGCCAAAAGTTGTTTTTCATCGTATATAAAACCCTTTCCTTAAGGTAATTCGTTTTGTTCAATTAAAATTTCATCAACTATATACTTTAAGCGTATTGCAGAAAAAGTGCAAGCAGCTGACTCCACAGATCGTAGGAGTCAGCTGCTTGCACACGTCAATCATTTCAATGGATTGTAGTTCAGCGCCGTTGCTTTCGTGACATGACCATTTTGATCCTTGTAGATGATGTGTTCTGCCGTCAGCTGCGTCGGGCTTTCAAGTCCGGCCGCTGCTGTCAAATTATAGAGCCCTTCCCGAAGCGAGATGATGTAGTTCGTCACCCGGAAGCTCTTCTCGTCGACGATGAGGGCCTTTTGCAGTTTCGGATCCGTCGTCGCGACACCGACCGGACAATGGTTTGTGTGACAGACTTGCGCCTGAATGCAACCGACGTTGAACATCAGGCCGCGGGCGATGTTGACGAAATCAGCACCGAGCCCTAAGGCGACGGCAATCTTATCGGCACTGATCAACTTACCGGACGCAAACAGTTTGATCCGGTCACGAATCCCGTATGCCACGAGGAGTTGATGGACATAGGGGAGCGCCGATTTGATCGGAAGACCCGCCGCGTCGGCGAGCTCCTGGAACGACGCCCCGGTCCCGCCTTCGCCGCCGTCAATCGTAATGAAATCAGGGTGTTTGCCGGACTCCGCCATATAGGCGACAAGATCCTTGATATCATCGACTTTCCCGACGACGATTTTGAGGCCGACCGGCTTCCCACCGATGTCGCGTAACTTCTCGACGAACGTTAGCATCTCGGCGTTCGTCTTGAACTCATTAAAGCGGTTCGGACTATCGATGCCGACACCGGCTTTGACTTTCCGGACTTTGGCGATCTCCGGTGTGACCTTTTCACCTTCGAGGTGACCACCACGCGTTTTTGCACCTTGGGCAAGTTTTAATTCGAATGCTTTGACTTGGGGAATTTGACTTTTCTGTTCAAATTCTTCGAATGAAAAGTCACCGTCTTCCGTCCGGACGCCAAACAGTCCGGGACCGATTTGGCAAATGATATCGACGTCGCCTTTTAAATGATGGTCGGACAGACCGCCTTCGCCTGTGTTCATCCAGGCGCCTTGAGCGCGTCCGAGGCCAATCGACAGCGCAGTGATCGCTCGGTCTCCAAGTGCACCGAAGCTCATCGCCGATTGTCCAATCAGTCCGCGGACTTGAAACGGCTGGCGGCACGTCGCTTCACCGATGATGGGGGCGTCGTCGTCCTGTAATAAAAAGGGCGCGACTTGTTTTTCGACGAGATGTTCTTTCCGGGTGAATAAATTATCTTGATCGAGTTCATATAAGTAGGTTGGAACTTTGTTATCGTTCGCGACCCGGAGTTCATCGCGGTTCGTCGGAAAGAGGGCATTCTGGATATAAAAACCGGCTTCATCGAAGTCACGTTCTGATCCAAAACCGAGAATCCGTGAATTGTATTTACCGGCGATGACGGCTGATTTGTAATCGTTTCGGGAAAATGGTTTTCCTTCATTGTTGTTCAAGAACAGGTATTGCCGAAGTTCCGGACCCATCTTTTCTAAGATATAACGCATTTTACCGAGGACGGGAAAATTTCGGAGGACGGCATGTTCTTTTTGACGTGAATCGGTCACCCATAAGTAGAGAACGACAATAAGCGGGACGATGAAGACGAGCGCAACGAGCAGAAGTAAGGTAATCAAGATGACGGTATGGATGGGCATGAGTGGACCTCCTAAGCGAACTGTAGTCTTAATCCGATACCACTCACGAGACGCTAACAAACCTAACTAACTATGTGAAATATTCGTATTGTGTTGAAACTAAATACTAGTGTGGTGCGTAGGATAATAAAACTTCTGAATTTCGAAAGGATGAAGAGCCATGCACACACTTTACATGAAACAGAAAGTATTCAGTTTACGGGGACGTTTTTCGATTCAAGATCAGCAGGAACAGGATGTCTATCTTGTCGAAGGGAGCTTCATGCAAATTCCGAAGACCTTTTCGATTTCGAGCGTCGACGGGGAAGAAGTCGCCGTCATCACGAAGAAAGTATTCAGCCTGTTGCCGAAGTTTTTTGTTGAGGTCGATGGCGAAACACTGACGATCGAAAAATCATTTACATTCTTTAAAGACCGTTACACGATTGACGCGGCAGATTTAGAAATCGACGGCGATTGGTGGGACATGGATTTTCAAATCAAACGTCATGGGGAAGTCGTCGGGAGCGTCGAGAAAAAATGGTTCACGTTTGGTGACAGTTACGAGATTCAAGTCTTTGACCCGGATGTCGAGAAGGTGTTGATCGCGCTGGTCGTCGCAATTGACTGTGTCAAAGAGGACGAAGAGGCTAGTTCATAAACCGAACCCAGGGAGGAACCGATGAAAGCACTTTTGATGAACCAGACGATGGATTTGAACCGTCGTTTTACGATTGAAGATGAAGCCGGACACGTCACGCATGAAGTGACCGGGCAGTTGTTGCAAATGCAGAAAAATTGGCAACTCGTACAAGAAGCTGCCGAGGTCGGCCGCGTGACGAAACAGACGTTCAGCATGCTGCCGCATATCCTTGTGGAAGTGGACGGGCGTGTCGTTGCGACCATTCAAAAAACCGGGTTTTTGATGTTTGCGGATTACCGGATTGACAGCCGGGACCTGCAGATCGACATCAACTGGGCGACGATGACGTTTAGTGTCACGTATCAAGGAAACAAAATCGGTCAAGGCAAAAGACGGTGGGTTCGCCTCATCAAACAGTATGAATTGACACTGTTCGACGAGACGGCGGAGACACTGTTTTTAAGTGTCGTGCTCGGACTCGACCGGGCGAAAGCAGACAAAACGGTCTCGACGCTGTTTGCGGACAATTGGGCAGGGGGAAAGAAGTAAATGGAACAATGGGATATCTATACAGCGGACCGCGAGAAAACAGGACGGACATGGACACGGGGAAAGAAGTTACAAGACGGCGATTATCATCTAGTCGTGCACGTCTGTCTGTTTAACTCAAGCGGCGAAATGTTGATTCAGCAACGGCAACCTTTCAAAGAAGGCTGGTCCAACTTATGGGACTTGACCGTCGGGGGAAGTGCGGTCGCGGGAGACACGAGCCAGCAGGCGGCGGCACGGGAGCTGTTTGAAGAGATTGGCCTGCGCTATGATTTTGAGGGCATGCGCCCGCATTTGACGTCACATTTTGACGAGGGATTTGATGACATCTACTTAATCGAAAGGGATGTTGATTTAACATCACTCGTCCTGCAACAGGAAGAAGTGCAAGCTGTCGCCTGGGCGACGGAGGAGGAAATCATCGCCCGGATTCAAGCAGGGACGTTCATTCCGTACCATGAAGGTTTAATTTCGACATTGTTCGCGTTACGTAAACAACGCGGCAACATCACATCATACGCGTTATTGTAACTAAAAACCCATCGTATTTTTGTCAGGAAACACGATGGGTTTTTGCAATGTTACGCCGTTTTTTTCGAAGCGGGTTGCGTCTGCTTCAGTTTTGTTTCAGGTAGGAAGAAGCTGAACAGCAGATAAGTCGAACAGCTGACGAAAAAGACGACCATCGAGACGGTATAGCCCATATGACCGAGGGCATAGCTCCAAATGATGGTGAAAATCGTCTGCGTCGCATAAGCGATTTCCCAAAACAGACCGAAGAGGACGGTGATTTTTTGCGGGGTCATCCCTTTCATCTCATGTGCCAAGTTCGTGAAAATCGGATACTGGATGTACATCGCAAAATCGGAAATGGAGGCAAAGATGTACGAAACGAGTGGCGAGATGTTGCCGAACGCAACCATAACGATGAAACTGCCAATCATGATGAGTCCGCTGGTCAGGAGAATCGGTTTTCGCGGTGTTCCGCGACTGCCGATTTTCAGACCAACAAAGTTCCGATGATTCCGGCACCGGAGACAAGCAGATTGACGAGTGAGCCGTTCAGTTCGGTATACGTATCGAAAACGGCTTACTCGATTTCGAGAAAACCGTTTTTGAACTCGAACGTTACGGTCGGTACAACCAATCAGTGGAATCAGAAGAGATCTAACTGGTCGAAAACGAGAGCATCGTCAACTTCTGTCACGAGAAATACATCGGGATTGCGAAGTTGTTGTCCTTGTTCAAAACCAAAAGAGGCATCGAGTGAGTGGAGGTATAGCGCAAGTAGATTGCCATGCGTGACAAGAAGAGTTGTCTCAGCAGAATGGGACCAAACGTCATTCAGGACGTCTTGGATTCGCCGCGTCGCCTCTGCGCTCGTTTCTCCACCGGGGCATGCGTAATCAAAGTCGGTAAACGTCTTTTGGAGATGCTCCTGCCAATCGGTCAGTGGTTGACGACTTAAAACGCGTTCACGCAAATCATCTTGGATTTCGATGGAACAATTTGTCTGAAAAGCAACAGCTTCGATTGATTCAATTGCTCGGCGAAAAGGGCTTGATAAGATACGATCCACGGAACGGGATTCAAAAAAAGAAACCAATTCTTTAGCTTGTCTATGGCCGTTCTCCGTCAACGGAGCGTCCGGTTCTTGTCCTGATGCTTCGCAGTGGCGGATCAAGTAAATTTTTTTCATGTTAATCCTCCTAATTGACTGTAGTGATTTACTTTTTCTAGAAAATCAACATCGATTCCTGTTTCAGTCTATGAAAGAAGAAATGAAAGAATAAACTAAAACGGTTGACAAACAATCATAAGATTACTAGTATTAAAAACAATTCAGGTGATTATGTCACCTCAGCAACCGAATAAAAGAGAAAGCTATGATTGTCATGGGTCACACTATGGCAGGAGCAGCTTCTGGAGAGACCGCATGATGCGGCGCCGAAGGGTTCACAATCTCAGGCAAAAGGACAGAAGAGTAGTACTAAATCTTGATTCTTTGAATTGGCGTCGCCAGTCAAGGGATGATTATTTGCTATTCTGATGATTTTTTTGAGATTGGACACCCGTCCAGTCTCTTTTTTTTGTTGGACTGACAGAACAGTCCGACCGGGGGAACTAGAGAAAGCATTCAAGGAGGAGTTCAGGTTTGGAACAACAAGAAGGATTGAAAAGGGATTTATCGAATCGGCACGTCCAGTTGATTGCGATTGGTGGAACGATTGGGACAGGATTGTTTTTAGGATCTGGGAAAGCGATTCAACTCGCGGGACCATCGATCGTCTTTGCGTATTTACTCGTCGGGATTGCGATTTTCTTCGTCATGCGGGCACTGGGAGAATTGTTATTGTCGAAAGCCGGATACGGATCATTAACGGACATCGCAGAAGATTATCTCGGTCCACGTGCCGCGTTCGTGACCGGCTGGACGTATTGGTTCTGCTGGATCATGACGGCGATGGCGGACGTCATTGCGGTCGGCGTGTACGTGAAATACTGGTTCGATATTCCGCAGTGGATTCCGGCTGTGATCTCGCTCCTGATTTTACTCGGCTTTAATTTACTGACGGTCAAACTGTTTGGGGAACTTGAATTTTGGTTCGCTTTGATTAAGGTCATTACGATTTTAGGTTTGATTGGTGTCGGGATCGTCTTACTGATCATCGGTTTCCAAACCGATTCAGGTCCTGTAACCGTCAGTAATTTGTGGCAACACGGCGGAATGTTCCCGAACGGTGTGACCGGCTTCCTGTTGTCGTTCCAGATGGTCGTCTTCGCCTATGTCGGAGTTGAATTAATCGGGGTCTCAGCAGCGGAAACAGCGGATCCGAAAAAGAACATTCCGTCCGCGATCAATAAGATTCCGTTACGGATTCTCTTCTTTTACGTCGGGGCGTTACTGGTTCTCCTGATGATCAATCCGTGGACGGGACTAAATGCGACGGAAAGTCCGTTCGTTAAAACGTTCAGCTTGATTGGAATCCCGCTTGCTGCCGGCGTCATCAACTTCGTTGTCTTGACGTCTGCTGCCTCAGCCTGTAACAGCGGAATGTTCTCGACAAGCCGGATTCTCTATAATCTCGGAAATCAAAAACAGGCACCGGCTAATTTTTCGAAGCTCAACAAAAACCATGTTCCGGCGAACGCTTTGTTTGTCTCGACACTCGTCGTATCGGGCGGAGCGTTACTCAGTAAATTGATCCCGGGACAAGCCTTCAGCATCGTCACGACAATCAGTGCGATCTGTTTTATCTGGGTCTGGGGTGTGATTCTCGTCTGTCACTTGAAATATAAGAAAACACAACCGGAACTGCATGCGGCGTCAACGTTCAAGGCACCGTGGACACCGTTCGTCAACTACCTCGTCCTCGGATTGTTCGGACTGATCCTCGTCGTCATGCTCGTCGCGGATGAAACCCGTCCGGCCTTACTCCTGACACCGGTCTGGTTCATCGGATTGTTTGTCCTGTATCAGTTGCGGACGAAAAAACATCAAAAAGCAGAACGGCACAGTGCGTGATGAAAAAAACAGAGCAACGTCTGACAAAGGCGCGCTCACTTTTTTCACCCGCGCTCCTGAAAGACAAAGACTCGATTGCCTGCCGAAGAAGACAGGGAGTCGGGTCTTTGTCGAGCTGTCGCAGTGGCAGACTCAGCGATGAAACTGTCCGTCCGCCAACTGTTTCTTCAATGCCGTCGCTTTTTTACGGATGGCCTGCTGATCCGCTTTGTCCCGCTTGGCCCACTGCCGGTACATCATCGTCATCCGTTGATTGCCGGAGAAGCGTTCCTCGTGCCTCGCGATGAAGTCCCAGTACAAGGCATTGAACGGACAGGCCTCGTCACTTAGGGCCTCCTTCTGATTAAAGGGACAGTTCCCGCAATAGTCGCTCATTTTATGGATGTAGTTCGCCGACGCGATGTACGGTTTCGTCGAGAGGAGACCACCGTCGGCATGCAAGGCCATGCCGAGTACATTCGGAAGGACAACCCAGTCATAGGCGTCGATGTACATTTCATTAAACCAGTCCGCCGTTTGTTGCGGCGAAATCTCAAACAGATTGGCAAAGTTTCCGAGCACCATCAGCCGCTGGATATGGTGATTGTGCGCCGTTTCGATGACAGGGCGGAGCGACTCGGCGACGCAGGTCATCGTCGTCTGACCGTCCCAGAAGAAGTCCGGCAAGTCACGATCGTGTTTGAGGACATTGACCTGTTCATAACCGGGCATCTCACTCAAATAGACGGCCCGCATGTACTCACGCCACCCGAGAATCTGGCGGATGAACCCTTCGACGGCATTGAGCGGCGCCTCCTGTTCTTCGAGCGCTGCGGCAACGGCTTTGATGACTTCGTCCGGTGACAGCAACCCGATATTGATCGACGAGGAAAGGAGAGAGTGTGATAACGTATCCTTTCCTGTCAGCATCGCGTCCTGATAGGTTCCGAATGTCTCAAGCCGTTCGTCGATGAAACGGGCGAGTGCCCGCTGTGCTTCCTGTCGTGTGACCGGCCAGTGGAACGTATCGAGCTGCCCCGGATGATCGGCAAACGTCGTCTCGACTTTGTTGATGACGTCACGCGTAATCTGATCCGGCCGGAACCGGATCGGTGCTTTAAAATCGACGCCGTCTTTCGCCGGTTTTCGGTTATCGGCGTCAAACGACCATTTTCCACCGAGCGGTTTGGTTCCGTTCATTAACAGGAGGCGGTCTTTTCGGAGTTGACGATAGAACCGGTCCATCTTCCACGGTTTGTCCCCGAGCATGGCGACGGCTTCGTCCTGTGTCAGCAAAAAGAGCGGAACGTCGGAACAGACATCGACGGTGATTGTCTTCGGAAGACTTTCCTGGAATTTTTTCATGGCACGGCGCATCGGTTCGTCTGTGATGGCTGTATAGAGCAGGTGCGTCGGTTTGTATTGTTGCTGGTGCTGCTTCCATGCTTCGTCAAACGAATCCGCTTCCCGGTAATCGACCGTAAACCCTTTATTCCGGAGTTCGTCTGCGAAATGACGCATCGCTGAAAAAATCAGCACCAGTTTTTGTTTGTGGTACATTTTCCAGGTCGAGCGGGACGTTGCTTCGACCATCAGGATGACATCGTGTTTCGGATCCGCTTCCTGCAGAAGCGGTAACGTGTGGTTCAGCTGATTGCCAAAAATCCAGCGTGTCGCCATGAATCATTCCCCCTTTTTCTTCTACTAGAGTATATATCCGCTTTCTCTGAAAGTATGTCTCAGGATGTGCGCGTGCGATTCAGGGAAAGTGCATCTATTTTAAGTCGGAAACACCCAATATTTTAATATATGAACGACCTGTGATAGGGTTATAATGGAAAGGTAAGTTGTCGTCATGAGAGCGCTCTATTTTTCATGGCAGGTCCATAATATCAACGGGGATAGGAAGGATATCATGAGCAGTATGCCTAAACAAACAGACGTAATATTGATTGGTGCAGGAGTCATGAGTGCGACGCTAGGGGTCTTATTAAAAGAGCTCGCGCCTGACATGACAATTAAAGTGTTCGAGAAGTTACCGAACGCAGGGGAAGAAAGTTCGAATGAGTGGAACAATGCGGGCACGGGTCATGCCGCGTTATGTGAGCTCAACTATACGACAGAGAATGCAGACGGAACGATCGATATCAGTAAGGCCGTGAAAGTAAATGAACAATTCCAACTGTCACGCCAGTTTTGGTCGCATCTCGTCAAAGAAAACGTCTTACCGAATCCAGAAGAATTCATTATGCCGATTCCGCATATGAGTATGGTCGAAGGAGCGGAAAACGTCGAGTTTCTGAAAAAACGATTGGAAGCGCTATCAGCGAATCCACTCTTTAAAGGGATGGAATTTTCCGATGATCCGGAGCAGCTGAAGCAATGGATTCCGCTCATCATGGAAGGGCGGACGTCACCGGAACCGATCGCTGCAACAAAAATTGATTCGGGGACAGACGTCAACTTCGGTGCGCTGACACGGATTTTATTCACGCACCTCGCAGGACAGGGCGTTGAAATCAATTATGGGCACGGCGTCGAAGACTTGAAACGAGTCGACGGCGGCTGGGAAGTCAAAGTCAAAAACGAACAGGACAACCGGATTGAACATCATACGGCGAAGTTCCTCTTTATCGGCGGCGGTGGCGGCAGTCTGCCATTGCTCCAAAAAACAGGGATTCCCGAATCAAAACAAATCGGCGGATTCCCGGTCAGCGGTCTGTTCCTCGTCTGTAAAAATCCGGACATCGCGGAACGGCACCATGCAAAAGTGTACGGGAAAGCGAAAGTCGGAGCACCTCCGATGTCGGTCCCGCATTTGGATACACGATACATCGACGGGCAGAAATCACTGTTATTCGGACCGTTTGCCGGGTTCTCACCGAAATTCCTTAAGACCGGTTCGAATCTCGATTTGCTCGCGTCCGTCAAACCGAACAATGTCTTGACGATGCTTGCTGCCGGAGCAAAAGAAATGGGCTTAACGAAATATTTGATTGAACAAGTGCTGCTTTCGACAGAACAACGGATGAACGAGCTACGTGAATTCATTCCGAACGCAAAAACTGAAGACTGGGATGTCGTCGTCGCGGGACAACGCGTTCAGGTCATCAAAGATACACCACAAGGAAAAGGGACGCTCCAGTTCGGAACGGAAGTCGTCAGTGCGGCGGATGGGTCCGTTGCGGCCTTACTCGGTGCGTCACCGGGAGCTTCGACCGCTGTACCGGTCATGCTCGAAGTGCTCGAAAAATGTTTCCCGAATCAAATCGACGGTTGGACAGCTAAAATCAAGGAGATGATTCCGTCATACGGAACATCGCTTGTTGCGCACCCGGATCTGTTTGACGAAATCCATGCGGAAACAACCGAAACACTTAAACTAACAGCCGCACAACCGATTCATTAAAAACGACAAAATGAAAAGCCCTGTTTCCTAATCGTTAGGAGACAGGGCTTTTCATATGGATTATCCGCGCTGGCGGAAAAATGCTGTTTTCTTTAAAGCTGCGCTGACCGGAATCGCAACGAGGATTCCGACGACGTTTTGAACGAGGTTACCTGGGATTGAAGCAACAGGAGCGATCCAGTTACTATAAAGAATCCCTTCACAGATATAGTAAACGCCAAGCATAAATGGAACAGAAGCAATCATTGCGAGTACGTTGACGCTGACATTCGTTGCTTTACGACCATATGTCCAGGCAATATAACCGACAACGAAACCTTGCAGACCACGTCCGACGAACGAGAACGGAGCCCAAAGTGTCCAGCCTGATACGATATCGAAGAGTCCCATTCCGACTGCTCCGGCGATCATGGCAGTTCGCGGTCCGAACAAGAGGGCGATAATGAACAACATGGCCGTCCCCATATGGACAAGTCCGCCGTTCGCTGCGATTGGCAATTTAATATTAATAAAGAATGTTGCGACAAAAACAAGTGCAATCGACATCGACGTGATGACGAGTTGCCGGGTACGAGTGCTTGAATACGGTGTTGCGTTTTGCATGAGTCAGACCTTCTTTATGATAGATTTTGAATAGCTTAAATCTATCAAAATACTGGACTAGCTAAAAGTGTCAATATCGAACAATTTATAGGGGTCAGTTGAACCGTTGCTTTTTATACTGAAGAGGGAAGACGGCGTATGTATTCGTTCAAATTCGCTTCTGCTTGTTTTTCGCGTTGGAGCAATACCATTCAGGATACGCGTTAAAAGATCTGTGTTTCACATAGTGCTTCAGCCAAATGGTCTCGGAAAAGATTTATTTTCCATTGATTCCTACGGGAACAGTGCGTTATTAACGCACTCAGCGTGTAGACAAACGCTTATGAAGCGTGAACATGCGATAACGAGAGGCAATCTGTTCGCGCTCCCCTGTCTCGCCTCGTCTTCAAAGCGGCAATCGGTCACGCCGCTACAGCAAAGCTGCAGGGTCGCGATCGATTGCTTTTCGCTTTAAAAGCGATTCGAGACGGATTGCGCTCTAAGCCGTCTGCATGCCTGGATTTCCCTCACGGTATTACCTAAAAAGTGTCACGTTTCGTTGACTCCTGCGGGGAAAAGTGCGTTTTTAACGCACTTTCAGAGGCAGGCAAGACCCTCCCTGCTCATTGTCCGCTAGGACCAAGGAGCAACGGCTTGCGCCTCGCCCGAGGAAAGCAATGAAAAAAAGACGCTTGATCTCCCGATATCACTTTGTCTACAGTCTGAAGTGCGTTATTAACGCGACTTGCCAGAGGTAGGCGAGACCCTACTCATTGTCCGCTAGGCAAGGAGCAATGCCCGAGGAAAGCAATGGAAATAAGAATCGTACATCGATGAAAACATAGTATTTAAATTAAAAAAACGCCTTGCCGAAGCAAGACGTTTAAACGATTAATTGCGAATCATATGATCGAAGGCACCAAGTGCAGCTGTCGCGCCTGAGCCCATCGAGATGATGATTTGTTTATACACACTGTCGGTACAGTCACCTGCTGCGAACACACCAGGGACATTCGTCGCACCATGACGGTCGACGAGGATTTCACCGAATTTGTTGCGTTCCACCGTATCACCGAGCCAGTCCGTGTTCGGCACGAGACCGATTTGGACGAAGACGCCTTCCAGCTCAACGTGTTGTTCAACGCCTGTTTCACGCTCGACATAGGTGATGCCGTTTACTTTATCCGTCCCCGTGATTTCCTTCGTCTGGGCGTTTGCGACGACCGTGACGTTCGGAAGACTTGCGAGACGTTGTTGTAAAACTGCATCTGCCTTCAGTTCAGGTGCGAACTCAAGGACCGTGACGTGTTTGACGAGACCTGCGAGGTCGATTGCCGCTTCAACACCGGAATTACCGCCGCCGATGACCGCAACGCGTTTTCCTTCGAAGAGTGGACCATCACAATGTGGGCAGTACGCGACACCTTTGTTCTTGAACTCAAGTTCGCCTGGGACACCGACGTTACGCCAGCGTGCACCTGTCGACAAAATCAACGTTTTCGTTTTGAGGACCGCACCATTCTCAAGTTCCAGCTCAACGAGGTCTTTTTTCTCGAGACGTGTTGCCCGTTGCAGGTTCATGACATCGATGCCATACTCCTTGACGTGTTCTTCAAGACTCGCGACGAGTTTCGGACCTTCCGTGTACTTCATGCTGATGAAGTTTTCGATGCTCATCGTATCCATGACTTGTCCGCCGAAACGTTCTGCGACAATCCCGGTCCGGATGCCTTTACGTGCTGCGTAAATCGAGGCACTTGAACCGGCAGGACCGCCACCGACGACGAGGACGTCGTACGGATCTTTGTTAGCGAAATCGGCTGCATCTGTACCCGTACCGAGCTTCGCAAGAATCTCTTCGAGTGACATCCGTCCGTTCCCGAATGCTTCGCCGTTGACGAAGACCGTCGGGACAGCCATGATTTCTTTTTGCTCGACTTCTTCTTTGAACGCTCCACCGTCAATCATCGTGTGACTGATGTTCGGGTTGAGGACGCTCATGACGTTCAAGGCTTGGACGACATCCGGGCAGTTGTGACAGCTGAGGCTGATGTACGACTCGAAGTGATACGTCTCTTTGATGCCTTTAATTTGTTCGATGACAGGCGCATCGATCTTCGGCGCACGACCACTGACTTGGAGCAAAGCCAAGACGAGTGACGTGAACTCGTGACCGAGCGGAATCCCGGCGAACGTAATTCCACTTACTTCACCAGCGCGGTTGACGCTGAAGCTCGGTGTCCGGGCGAGCGTCGCCTGTTCGATGCTGATGCGTGGTGACATACTCGCGATTTCTTCGACGAGTTCGCTCATCTCGAGTGAGACGGAGTCCGTCCCGGCGCTGACGGCGAGGACGATGTCTCCTTCTAACAAATCGAGGTATTGAGCGAGTTGTGCTTTAATATCTGCTGCTAAAGCCATCTCAAATCCGCTCCTTAAATTTTCCCTACGAGGTCAAGGCTAGGTGTGAGTGTTGCAGAACCCTCTTCCCATTTCGCCGGGCAAACTTCACCTGGGTTGTTGCGCACGTATTGTGCTGCTTTGATTTTGTTGACGAGTGTACTTGCATCACGGCCGATTCCACCCGCGTTGATTTCAACAGTCTGGATGACGCCGTCCGGATCGATGATGAACGTTCCGCGATCAGCAAGTCCATCTTGTTCGTTTAAGACTTCGAAGTTACGTGAGATGACGTGTGACGGGTCACCAATCATGACGTACTCGATTTTACCGATTGTTTCTGAAGTTTCGTGCCAAGCTTTATGTGTAAAGTGCGTATCTGTTGAAACGGAGTACACTTCAACGTCAAGCGCTTTGAGTGCTGCGTATTGGTTTTGAAGATCTTCGAGCTCAGTCGGGCAAACGAATGTAAAGTCTGCTGGGTAGAAACAAACGACACTCCATTTTCCACGAAGGTTAGCGTCTGTAAGATCGACGAACTCTCCGTTGTGGAATGCTGATGCACTAAATGGTTTTACTTCACTTCCGATTAAAGACATGATAAAAATCCTCCTGTTGGGTTCTATTTAAGAATCTGTTCTAGTCGTTAAGAATAACTGTACTTATCACACTAGAATAATTCTAATCTAATACTAATTTCATATAAAGCGTCTCTTTTGTCAAGGTTTAACCTGTAAATTCTTATTTCAAGAAATGAATTGTGAACAAAAAAAGAGCTCTATCTCCCTGAATGAAACAGGGAGATGGAGCTGTATAAGTCATTGCCATTCAGTATGGAACATTCCTTCGCGATCGGTCCGGGCATACGTATGGGCTCCGAAATAATCACGTTGTGCTTGCAGGATGTTGGCATTTGAATTCGCTGTCCGGTAACTGTCGTAATACGTCAGTGACGTGCTGAGACACGGTGACGCAAGACCTGTGAGCGCACCTTCTGCGACGACTTGGCGGAGCGACGTTTGATACGCCTGTACCTTGTCTGCGAAGTACGGTGCGAGCATTAAGTTGTCGAGTGATGCGTCCGTTGCAAAAGCCTCGCTGATGACATTGAGGAACTCGGCGCGGATGATACAACCGCCACGGAAAATCAAGGCAATCTCTTCAAGACGTAAGTTCCAGTCATACAGTTCGGATGAAGTCCGGTACTGGGTGAAGCCTTGTGCGTAAGCAGCGATTTTACCCATGTAGAGTGCTTGGCGGATGCGTTCGATCCAAACGTCTTTGTCGAGCGCTGCACGGGCTTCCGGTCCACCGAGGACAGAGGCGGCAGCGACACGTTCTTCTTTGACGGCAGAGAGATAACGGGCGAAGAGTGCCTCCGTAATGATAGAGGAAGCGATCCCATTATCAATGGACTGCAAGCTCGTCCATTTGCCTGTTCCTTTTTGACCGGCTTGATCGAGAATGACGTCGATCAAGGGAAGACCCGTCTCGTCATCTTTTTTCCGTAAAATCTCAGCCGTGATTTCAATCAGATAACTTTTTAACTCGCCGTCGTTCCATGAGGAGAAGATGTCCGCAATTTCTTCGACATCGAGTCCGAGACGGACACGGAGGAAGCTGTAAGCTTCTGCAATCAACTGCATGTCAGCGTACTCGATTCCGTTATGGACCATCTTGACGAAGTGTCCGGCCCCTTTAGGTCCGATGTAGACACAACATGGGTCGCCGTTCACTTGTGCTGCAATTTTTGTCAAAATCGGCGCAACTTGATCGTACGCTTCTTTTGTTCCGCCCGGCATGATGGCAGGACCGGTCCGGGCTCCGACTTCACCACCCGAGACACCGACACCGATGTACTCGATGCCATGCTCGTTTAGTTGATCAAAGCGACGTTCCGTATCGAGGAAGTGGGAGTTCCCACCGTCCATGATGATATCGCCCGTCTCAAGGTGCGGGATAAGCGAACCGATGACGGAATCGATGGCACTTCCCGCCGTGACCATGACGAAAATCTTGCGTGGACGCTCGAGTGAGCGGACGAAGGCTTCGACGTCATAGTACGGATGAAGCGGTAACCCTTCGCGGTTCGCGACGAGTTGTTCCGTTAAGTCTGGCGTGTAGTTATAGATAGCGACGTTTTCATCATGGCTCGCCATGTTCATGGCGATGTTGCGTCCCATGACACCAAGGCCGATGACTCCGATTGAATTTAGCATAGTGTAACGACTCCTTTTTTTAGACGACGAGACTGAGGAGGAGGACGAATCCAAGTCCGAAGACGGAAATGATTGTCTCAAGCAGCGTCCACGTCGCGAAAGTTTCTTTCATAGTTAAACCAAAGTATTCTTTGAACATCCAGAACCCGGCATCGTTGACGTGCGAAGCGATTAAGCTACCAGCACCAGTCGCAAGCACGACGAGGGCGAGGTTGACGTCTGATTGACCGAGGAGCGGGATGACGAGTCCAGCTGTCGTCAGTGAAGCGACCGTCGCCGAACCGAGTGAAATCCGTAAGATCGCGGCAATCAACCACGCGAGTAAAATCGGTGAAAGTGTTGTGTCAGCAAAGAGTTCAGCGACATATTTACCGACGCCTCCATCGATTAAGACTTGTTTGAAGGCACCGCCACCACCGATGATGAGTAACATCATTCCGATTTGTGTGATCGCTGTCGTACATGAATCCATGACGGTCTTGATTGGGATATTACGTGCAAGTCCCATCGTATAGACTGCGACGAGTAACGAAATCAACATTGCTGTGGAAGCATTCCCGATGAACTGGATGGCAGAAAGAACCGCATTGCCGTCCCAGCCGAGCGTTTTTTGTAGCAATGTCAAAATCGTGGCGATCGACATTAAGAGTACAGGTAGCATTGCTGTGAACACACTGATTCCGAATCCAGGTGTTTCACTTAAATCAAATTCTTTTTGTTCGCCGAGTGAGGCGATGTTACCTGTTTTTTTGAATGATTCCGGCACAAGACGTTTTGCGACTTTCGTAAAGAGCGGTCCGGCGATGATGACCGTCGGAACAGCGACTAAGAAACCGTAAAGTAAGACTTGCCCTAAATCTGCCCCGTATTCACCCGCGATGACAGTTGGACCGGGGTGAGGTGGTAAAAAGCCGTGTGTAACAGAAAGTGCTGCGACCATCGGAATCCCGAGATAGAGAATCGAGACGCGAAGCTGACGTGAAATCGCAAAGACGATTGGAATTAATAGAACAAGTCCGACTTCGAAGAATAACGCGATCCCGATGATGAATGAAGCGACGACGACTGCCCATTGAATGTTCTTTTCCCCGAATTTCGCGACGAGTGTCATCGCGATCCGCTGTGCACCACCGGCGTCAGCAATTAATTTCCCGAGCATTGCACCGAGTCCGAAGATCAGCGCAAGGTGACCGAGTGTTCCGCCGAGACCGGCTTCAATCGTCGTGACGATTTGGTCGAGCGGCATTCCAAGTAGTATAGCGACGACGAACGAGACGATGATTAATGAAACAAACGTGTTTAATTTCAACCCCATGATTAAAACGAGTAATGTGATGATCCCAATGGCAACGATGACTAACGGCATGTGACTTCCCCCAAAAGATAAATTAGTTTTCTTGCTGAATCAAGCTACGTTGATACTCTGCGATCCGCCGATGGTCGGCTGAAAGCGTCCGTGCCAAGCTGATGAAGATCGGTAGCAATTGACGGTATTCGTGCATCGCTTCTTCATTCGGTACATGACGATGTGTTTCCCCAATCATCTCAGCAGCTACTTCGAATGAATCGACTTCCCCAGTCGCATACAATCCGAGAATACAAGCCCCGAGACATGAACTTTCAAAACTTTCTGGAATGACGACTTCCGACTCAAAGATGTCGGCCATCATCTGACGCCACACTTCAGATCGCGCGAACCCCCCGGTTGCTTGAATCCGTGTGACAGGACCATCCATACATTCAATCAATGCCAGGAAGACAGTGTACAGGTTGTAGATGACACCTTCTAACGCGGCACGAATCATATGTTCTTTTTTATGTGACAACGTCAATCCGAAGAATGAGCCACTGACGTCCGGATTCCAAAGAGGTGCCCGTTCGCCCGATAGATACGGATGGAACAACAGTCCGTCTGAACCCGGACGGACCCGTTCAGCGATTTTCGTCAACACCGCATACGGATCAATCCCGAGTCGTTTCGCTGTTTCGACTTCAGCCGATGCGAGCTCATCACGAATCCAGCGTAAGACCATCCCGCCATTGTTGACCGGACCACCGATGACCCAGTGCTTTTCAGTCAGTGCGTAACAGAATGTCCGTCCCTTTTCGTCCGTCTGCGGCCGGTCAATGATAGTCCGGATCGCACCGCTCGTCCCGATCGTGATGGCAATCTCGCCCTTACGGATGGCGTTGACACCGAGGTTTGACAGGACCCCGTCACTGGCACCGATCATGAAAGGTGTTGCCGGATCAAGTCCGATTTGTTTTGCATATTCAGGATTAATGTCCGAATACTGTGTCGTCGTCGAGACAGGTTCCGACAATTTTGAAGCATCGATGCCGGCGATCTCTAAGGCTTTCGAGTCCCACTTCATGTCGTGGATATTGAACAATCCTGTCGCCGATGCGAGCGAATGATCAATCACGTAACGTCCGAACAGACGCTGGAAGACGAATTCCTTGATTCCGATGTATTTTTTCGTCCGCTCGGCAATCTCCGGCCGGTCTTCGACGAGCCAAAAGATTTTCGCGAGAGGGGACATCGGGTGAATCGGTGTACCGGTCCGGTGGTAGACATCATTTCCGTACTCTTCCTTAATCCGGTTCGACCAGGCTTCGCTCCGACTGTCCGCCCAGGTGATGCAGGCAGTCAAAGGCTGGTCCTCCTCATCGATGGCAATCAAGCTGTGCATTGCACTACTGAAAGCGACGAATTTCGGTTTTTGGTCCGGATACTGCCTCGTCAGCAGCCGGATTGTTTCGAGGACGGCGTGGAAAATTTCTTCCGGATCCTGTTCAGCAGTCGAACGGTTTGGTGTATGGAGCGGATAACCGACGTTCGTCTGGCCGACGACTTCTCCTTTTGTCGTAAAGAGGACGGCTTTCGTGCTCGTCGTCCCGATATCGATTCCTAGCATGTATTCAGTCATGTGGTTCGACTCCTTTCGTCATCATCTGTTGCGATTGCCATAAATCTTCGACTTCTTGGACATCGTCGAAATTCTGGTGGAGAGACGTGACCATCCGTTCACGGTCTCCTGTTTCGATGGCTTCGATATAAAGTGCGTGGTTGGCGATGATCCGGTCGAAATCCTCCATCTGTCCTTCGAAGCGAGTCCGCATCGATAAAAGGATGAAGCTTTCCATGACCGGTTTTAAGTTTTGCCAAATCATGCTGACATAACTGTGATCAATCGACCGGATGATCGTCTCGTGGAACAAAACATCTTGATACGAAAATTCGTCGGCATCATTAAACTTGATCGCGACTTTCATCATCTCAAGGATCTTGCTCAGTTCACGGACGAGTTCTTGACGGTCCATCCGGACGATCCGTTCGAAGACGAACGTTTCGATTAACAGGCGGACGTCATAAATCTCGCGGATGTCTTTTTCCGACAAACCAACGACGACGGCACCCATCCGCTCAAGCCGGATGATCCGTTCAGCAGCGAGAACTTTTAGAGCGTCGCGAACGGGCGAGCGACTGACGGAAAAATCCGTCGCTAATTTATTTTCAGAAAGGACGGTCCCTTGCTCAATCTTTCCGGAAATGATACGCATCCGGAGTTCGTGGGCGACACGATCTCCAGTTGATGCTTTTGATAACCATTTAATCGGGTATAAAAAATCAGACATAAAAATCACCTGCTTTGTTTTATGAGTATACTTGTATACAAGTAGTATAAACGACTGAATATAAAATGCAAGCGCTTTAATGAAAACGCTTTATTTCGTTTGGTTTACATTCGCATTACCTTCAGTATGATAGGATGTAGAAAACAATTTTCTGAGAAAAACATGTTGATCTTTAAGACAAAGGAGGATATATGATGAAGATTTTAGTCGTGGGTGCAGGAGCTGTCGGAGGGTACTTCGGGGGACGCCTAGCAGAAAAAGGGGAAGACGTGACGTTTCTTGTCCGTGAGCGTCGGGCAAAGGAGTTAGAGCGAACAGGTCTTGAGATTGACAGTCCGCACGGAGACGTGTCGTTGACGCCGCGTTTAATCCAAGTTGGAACAAAAGAGACGTTTGACTTAGTCATCGTGTCGACGAAAGCGTACCACCTGGAGCATGTCATCGGGGATCTCGAAGGGTTCGTCGGACCTGATACATATGTGTTACCTGTCTTGAACGGGATGCGGCATATCGAACAACTCGTCGCTAAATTTGGCGAGACGCGTGTCCTCGGAGGCTTATGCTTCATTGAATCGACGCTTGACACGAATGGACGCGTCATTCAGACGAGTCCTGCCCATCAACTCGTGTTTGGTCCAAGAACAGGGGACTGGACGGATCGCTTGTTTGAGGTGAAGGAAGCACTTGCAGGGACGAAAGCATCGATTAAAGCATCAGACCACATCATGCAAGATATGTGGCAAAAGTATCTCTTCATTACGACTTTTTCCGGAGTGACTTCGCTATTTCGGGCACCGATCGGTCCGATTCGCGACGACGCAGCCGGGGATCGTGTCATCCGGAATGTCTTACAAGAAGCAAAACAAGCCATGGAAAGTCAAGGGGCAACGTTCGTGCAACATATCGAACAGGAGCAGGAAAAACGGATTCACCAAATGGCACCGGATATGAAGTCGTCGTTGCAACGGGACATGGAAAAACAAGGCATGGTCGAAGCAGACCATCTGTTTGGCAGTTTAATAGAAGGAGCGGAGCCAGCGGTGTACCCGACGTTACGGATGATTCATACGAATTTAAAGATATATGAACGATTGCGGAGTGGAGTTTCCGAATAAGGAATTAGTACGCTGTTTACTATACTGGTAAAATTAAGCGGAGAGAGTAGA
Source organism: Exiguobacterium sp. s133 (assembly GCF_018618595.1). Lineage (NCBI taxonomy): Bacteria > Bacillati > Bacillota > Bacilli > Caryophanales > Exiguobacterium > Exiguobacterium sp. s133. The sequence continues at coordinate 116,858 of NZ_JACSMK010000006.1, read as the reverse complement.
CTGGAGAGCACAAACGTTCTAGCTGAACTTTAGCTGAATCTCGCGGACATAGCATTGACTTCCTTACTAGAATTCATCTATTCTTAGTAAGATTGAAAAAACCATCAATATATTGTGTAGTACCATTTGGATATAAAACTGAACAACAGATGTGAGAGGGGATTTAATTTACATGAAACGTATTATCATTCGCGCCGGTATGACACCGTTTGAGCAGTTCGACGCTGAGTACATGATGAAAGAAAACTCAATCGGAGGGAACGTCGGGAACTTGATCTATCAGTACAGTATCTTCCGTACATTGATGACAGAAGGAACGACGATCACACCTGACTATTACTACTACGATGAAGAGCGTGCAGACGAGATCAACGAAAACTTCGATCTTTACGTCATTCCACTTGCGGATGCATTCCGTCAAGAGTTCGCACCATCACTTCGTAAGTACACACGTTTGATTAAGAAATTGAAAATTCCGGTCGTCGTCATCGGTGTTGGTCTACGCGCACCATTCGAGCCGGACTTAAAAGGCGGATTCCCGTTCGACGAGGATGTTAAAGCATTCGTCAGCGCAGTCCTCGAACGTTCAAGCATCATCGGACTTCGTGGTGAAATCACATCGAAATACCTGACACGCCTCGGTTTCCGTGAAGGAATCGATCACAAAGTCATCGGTTGCCCATCGATGTATGCGTTTGGTCGTGATCTTCACATCCGTGAGACAAACATCACGAAAGATTCGATGATCAGTGTTAACTCGTCACGTCTTTCGCCGAAAAACGTCCTTGATTTCATCACACGTGGAATGGAAGAGTATCCAAATCACTACTTCATCCCGCAATGGATGAAAGAATTGAAATTGACGTACACAGGAACGCATCCGATCGCGGACCTTTCTGTCACGAACTACCCGGTTAAAATGTCTGACCCGACATATATGAACGACCGTGTTCGTTTCTTCTTGAACGCTCAAACTTGGTTCGACTTCCTCAAAGAAGCTGACTTGAGCTTTGGTGCGCGTCTCCACGGAAACATCACAGCGACGCTCGCTGGAACACCAAGTATTTTGATTCCGAAAGATGCACGGATGCGTGAATTGACGGATTACCACCAATTGACGCACATCTGGGCGAACGATATCACGGCAGACACACGTCTTTCAGACATCGTCGAAACAGCTGACTTCCAAAGCCCGGCTCGGATTCAAGCGAAAAACTTCGACAACTTCGTCGATTTCTTGAACACAAACGAATTGGAGCACATCTACCAAGACACGAACTACCCAGAGAACGTGCCGTTTGACCGTGAAATGGCGAAAACAGAACTTCTCCCAGCGGTTAAACCGATCACAGGAATCAGCATGGAAGAAGCAATCGCTCGTTTTGAATCATTCTTCCCGGAAGAAGAGAAAAAAATCGCTGCGATCCAAAAACGCGATAAAGATAAAGATAAAAAGATTAAAACATTACAAGGTAAACTCAACAAGCAGACGAAGATGGTTAAACATCAAGAAGGTACATTGAACCGTAAAGCGGTTCGGATGGCACTTAAGACAGCCGATCTCTTCGCGAAGAAATAAAAATAAGACGTCTCATGCCAATGCGGTGTGAGACGTTTTTTATTGCATAGAAAAAGCTTCATCTCCTAAAAAAGAAGAGATGAAGCTTTTTAATTAACGTTCCCGTAGTTCACGATTAAATTGTTGGAGCAGGCGTCCAAATGCTTCCGTATCATCGCCTGACCAGTCTGTCAGTAAGCGTTCGATGCTCGCGAGGCGTGCCGTCCGGTAAATCGTCAATTCTTCCTGTCCGAATGAAGTGATGTGATAGAAGAAGGCACGGCCATCTGCTTCATCGCGTACTTTTTCGACCAATTTCTTTTGATCGAGCGCTGCCGCTTGCCGGCTGACGGTAGAGACGTCAAGTTGCAATTCGCGTGCCAATGTCTTCACCCCGACTGGACCAGACTCGGACAGTTGACGCAGTAACAAATACGACGCGCGATCTAAATTTCGGTTATCGGCCGTCGCTGTCGTCAAACGACGAATCAGAATCGCAAGTTCTAGTTCAATCACTTCGAGTGCCTGATCAGACATGTTAATCCCCTCTTTTCCTAAGTGCTTCATGTTTCCCATCATTACGCAAGGACTTAGCCCCTGTCAATGAGAGGTCAGGAAACTTGACAGTCCATTAGTTGTATTATACAATCATTTCTGTTATTTAATTGCATCATACAACTTATTTATTCAGAACACACACAAAAGGAGAATTCCGATGAAAGCTTATGAATCGATGAAACAAGAAGTGATCACAGTCCACGAAACAGACGTCATCCGCCATGTCGTCGAACGTTTCATCCAATCCGGAATCAGCGGTGTTCCCGTCATCAATGACGAGAGCGAAGTCGTTGGGTACATCAGTGATGGTGACATCATGCGGGCGATTGGAAAGCACAAAGACATCATCGTCGATACGTTTTTATATGTAGATGTCATCAAAGGGGATGAAGAAGATTATGACGCGCGGGTGCGTCACATTCTGAACCGTCCGGTCATGGAGATGGCACGCCGGAAAGTCGTCACGGCAGATGTTGAAACGGAGATGGAAGAAATCGCAGCGACGCTCGGTTCGAAACGGATTAAAAAATTACCGATTTTAAAACAAGGAAAGCTTGTCGGAATCATCAGTCGGGGCGACGTCATCCGTCACTCCTTTAAACGGTTCTTATAAGAGAAAGAAGGGACAATATGGCACTTGCCAATAAAACAACGACGCTTGCGCCGGAAACGGTGTTAGAAGAAAGCAAGCATGGATTATTCCACCAACCGATTGCCGTGTGGGCAGTATTTTTTGCGAGTATCACGGCATTCATGGGGATGGGGCTCGTCAACCCGGTTTTACCAACGATCGCCGATAATTTAGAAGCCTCAAAAAGTGAAGTCACGCTCTTATTTACAAGTTATAATGCCGTCATGGCATTCGCGATGCTGATCACAGGTGCGATTTCATCACGGATCGGTCAAAAGGGAACATTGATGTTAGGAATTGCCGTCATCGCGCTCGTCGCTGGATTTGCAGCGCAAGCCGATAGCATTTGGACGCTTGTCGCCTTACGTGGCGGCTGGGGGCTTGGGAATGCCTTGTTCGTCGCAACGGCACTTGCGGCCATCGTCTCCCTTTCGTCAGGCGGGACAGCAAAAGCAATCATCTTATATGAAGCAGCTGTCGGTCTCGGGATTTCAATTGGGCCGCTTCTCGGAGGGACACTCGGTTCGATCACATGGCGTGCACCATTCATGGGTGTCGCGACAATCATGGTCATCGCCTTCCTTGTCCTGTTGTTCTTGATGCCGAAACCGGTCGCAACAACGACGGCACCACGGCAAAAAATTTCCTTGCTCGCGCCTTTCCAAGCGATGAAACACCGGTCGCTCTTGACACTCGGGATTGTCGCGGCCTTCTATAACGTCGGTTTCTTTACAATCATGGCCTATGCGCCGTTCGTCATGAAACTGCCGGCACAAGGTCTCGGGTTCGTCTTCCTGGGATGGGGGATGTTGCTCGCCATCACGTCTGTCTTGACGGCACCGAAATTAAAACAATGGCTCGGGACGATTAAAGCGATGGTGTTGATGCTGTTACTGTTCGCCGTTCTCTTACTATTGATGGGGATCTTTACGGAAACACCAGCTGTCGTCATCGTCTGTGTGATTCTTGCCGGGGCGGTACTTGGTAATAACAACACACTCATTACGACAGCCGTCATGGACGCGGCACCGGTCGAACGTTCGACCGCATCTGCTGCATACAGCTTTTTACGTTTCCTTGGGGCAGCCATCGCGCCATTCATGGCCGGTAAATTGGCTGAAATCTTTAACGCAAACTTGCCGTTTTACGTCGGGAGCGGATTTGTCTTACTCTCTGTCGTCATCATCGGGGTCAATCTTAAGCACATCCGTCACATCGATACAATCGATAGCGGTCACTAAACAATCCGCTCTTCTTTCAATTGCTTAAGAAAGAAGAGCGGATTGTTTTTCTTAATCAGGATACGTAGTACGTAAAAAAGTCATAGACTCGACGATAAGGGATTCGATGACAGCCAGATCGACATCTGCTACCGTATTGATATAGACGCATGCCTTTCCACTTTTGTGTTTACCTAACTTGGCGAGCAATGCCTCACGATCAGCCCCGGGAGCGAAATAAAGACTAATGTTTGCTTTGCGAGGTGAAAAACCGACGAGAAAGGCATCTCCTTCATGTCCGGAGGCGTATTTATAATGATAGTGACCAAATCCGATCATTGATTCTCCCCACATGACAGGTGGAGCGTTCGTCGTTTTTTCAAATAGCTGAAGTAATACCTGACAATCTGCGCGCCTTGCAGGGGATTCGATTTGATTTAAAAATTCAGTCACACTGTTTGTGTTGGGTTGCGTTTTTTGTTTGTAAGTCATATGGCGGCTCCTTTCTGAAAACACCTATTGATATTTATGATTTTAGTTCTTCTTTTCCCGATTTTATGTCGATCCACTCAATAAGAATCGAGGTGAGCGTGATGAAGGTCCATAGTATTTACTTTATTGGTTATGAAGGGAAGGTCGAATGGCGTATTTTACGGGTCAATCGTCTGGAAGAAATACTGGAAATCGATGTCGTCCTATCGCAATCGGACAACCAGACCAGTCATCGATTAAATATGTCGTTCGCTGAGTATGATTCCTTTGCGCATGATTTTTTAACGGTCCATGAGCAACTTCGTGGATCTGCGACCTATACGCAAGCAGATTTTCACATGACGTTGACCTATCATCGTCTCGGTCACGTCACGATTGAAATCGGATGGAAGGGTCAACAGACAATAGCGTTGCAAAGTGATCAGAGTTATCTCGGACAAGCGCTTGCGAGTATCGGGGTCTATACGTAAAAACCGCTCCAGTCTTCGAAAGAGAAGGCTTGAGCGGTTTTTTACGTTCAGGCTAGGGGTTCAAGTGCGAGTTGCTTACATAACGCAATCGTCTGGAAATACTCCGACAGGGGAATTGATTCATCGACTTGGTGGGCGAGACGGAAGTCATGGAACGAAGCGACGGCAATCGGGAAGGTCCGGTTGGCTTGGCTGAACATGGCTCCGTCCGTCCCACCCGGAATCGCAACACGACGCGCCGGATGACCCGTGATGGTTTCCATGTGTCGTGCAACCGTTTCGAGGAACGGTGCATTCGCATCCGTCTCACATGAAGGAATCTCTTTGATGACACGCAGGGTCATCGCGAACGTCGGATCTTCCTTACGCAGCCGTTGTTCGATCTGCGCAAAAGCTTCTAAAATCTCGAGGCGTCCGAATCCGGGAATCGTCCGGATGTCCATGTAAAAGGAAGCGTTACTCGGGATGACATTCGGACCTTCTCCGCCTTGGATCGACGTGATCGAGGCGACGACAGGTCCGAGTTGCGGGTGGCGATTGTCGGTGATCGTGAAACGGTCCGACTTCACTTCCTGAATGACACGATACAGATCATCGATGGCATTTTTTCCGAGTTGCGGCGCGGAACTATGAGCCCCTTTACCGACGCACGTCACTTCGATTCCGACGACACCTTTTTGAGCATACCCAATCATTCCGCTTGTCGGCTCCGTGATCAACAGCGCATCTAAATCGTCGGCGTCACCACGTTCCGTCAAATACTTCGCGCCTGTCATACCATTTTCTTCATCAGATGTAATAAGTAGTTTGAGATGATTCGGGCGGTCCGCACAGTCCTTTAACTCAATCATCGCATTGACCATTGCCATCACACCAGACTTCATATCGGATGCCCCGCGACCGTAAATCCGTCCGTCGCTGATTTCACCACCAAAAGGTTGTTTTGTCCAACCGGTCGTTTGGACAGGTACGGTATCAAGATGACCCGAGAAACCGATTGTTTTTGGTTCGGTGGCTACCTCGCTTGCCGGAAGGGTCGCGACGAGACAGATTCGTTTTGGCGCGACCTCAATCCATTCGGTTTCGATTTCGTGAGTGGTCAAGTAGTCATAGACAAAAGTCGCGACGTCTCGTTCCCCGTCGAGCGGATTGACACTCGGAATTTGCAGGCAGTGTTGCAGTGATTCGATTTGTTGTTGTTGCGTCATGCTGATTCCTCCTTGATTTACATTCACTAGAGTATTCCCCGAAAAAAAGCTATCCGAGAGATAAACAAGCGAGGAGAAAATTTAAAATCGCGGTATTTCTTAGAATCAAATGGTCCGTTTTTAAGAGGATGCGTCAAAGGACTGTGGTCAAAAGGCGCAGATTGTTGATTTAATAAGTCGAAGGACATACGAAAAAGAGGAGGACGATTCGAAATCGTCCTCCTCTTTATTTAGATGTTGCGATGTTTCATGCGTCAAATGGATCGTTATTCAGCATCCGTCTTCCATTTATCATCAATCAACATCTCGCCAGGCCATGTGTAGGCCATGATCCCGCCGTCTGCTGTGATGTCTTCACCTGTCACGTAAGAGCTGTCGTCGGAAGCGAGGAAGAGGGCAACCGTTGCCATCTCACGTGGTTTCCCGAGACGACCCATTGGTGTGATCCATGCATTGGCATCACGGAATTGTTTTCCTTGGTCTTCGTCTTTTCCACCGACGAGCGTGTCGATGAGTGGTGTTTCGATCGTACCTGGTGAGAGCGAGTTGACACGAATGCCCTCACGCGCATAATCGATTGCCATCGCCCGTGTAAAGTTCGTGATTCCACCTTTTGCTGCGTTGTAACCTGAGCGGTTTAAGTCGGCAGCGCGACCTGACATCGATGACGTATTGATGATCGATCCGCCCTTCTCAAGCATTAAAGGAATCAAGAATTTACTCGTCAAGAATGTACCACGTAAGTCGACCGCGATGATTTGGTCAAACAGTTCAATCGGATATTCATGGACTTTTCCGCCTTGCTGATCAATCCCGGCATTGTTGAACAGAACGTCAATCGTTCCGTACGTGTCTTTCAGCTGTGTCGCGAGCTGTTCGACACTATCGACTTGCGTGACGTCGACGTGAATCGCTTCCGCTTGTCCACCAGCCTGTTTGATTTTTTCGACCGTCTCCTGTGCTTTTTCAAGATTGACGTCAGCACAGACGACTTTCGCCCCTTGTTCGGCAAAGACGAGTGCCGTTGCTTGACCAATTCCTGTAGCTGAACCTGTAATAACTGCTACTTTATTCTCTAATCGACCCATGTGTAATTTCCTCCTTCTAAGTACTCTTGCTCCGAATGTTGTTCACCTTATGAATCATTCCCTTGACTTTGGAGGATAAACCTACTGAACTGTCTAGCAATCCATGAGAACGGGAACAGATGAAAAGTGAAAACCCGACAGGAAAGGAATGAGAACGCTGACATCTGAACAACGTGAATATGCAAAAAAATTACTCGATGAAGCGATTCTGTACCAAATCGAGTTAGAGAATGATGTATTTAAGGATGAGTTGATTGACCGGACGACACCGGTCTTATGGTTTGGTGACGTAAGCGAGCGTAGCTGGCTTACGATTGCGACGAATCCGTCGGCAGGCCAGTTTTTGAACCGGGATGGCACGTTACGCTATGAGACGACAGGACCATTCGTCCTAAGAGAAGTCGATGCGCCGCTTACGGAGTACCGGACGGACCAACGATTTAATCAAATGATTGATTCCTATAATCGTTATTTCAAACAGCCGGACATTTATAAATCGTGGTTCGGACGGGAGGGGGGAGGAAAATTGGAAGGTTTTCTGAATGGATTCGAAGCTTCTTTTTACGGAACCGGAGAGCCGGTCATCCATGCGGATTTTTTTCCATTTCCGACGAAACGTTACATGGGAACGATTGCTCAGCGACATGAACTGGAAGAAACCGTATTTGGTCAGACGTTCCTTTTGAAATTGATTCGTCTTTTTTCGTTACGCGGAATTATTCTTCTCGGACGGGAACATACGGAACGTTACCGGACAATCGATCAGACGGCTACATGGCAAGCACCCGAGCCGGTCCCGGGGTATCCGGATGCCGTCGTCGAACTCGGGTCTTCGGAACAATTTTCCGTTCCAATCATCGGTCTTCACTTTAAACCGAGTGAGCAGTTCATCGGACTCGGGAATCGGCCGGACTGCCATGGTGTCAGTCATGGCACATACGGGTCGGCGGAAAGCTTACGTAAAATCGGAAAATATATCCGCAGCCGACTCGAAGAAGGGGATTGACACTATTTTTCCAATCCGTAATAATAGATTTATATTAGCACTCTTGTTGTTAGAGTGCTAAAAAAGAACTAGGGGGTATCGGAAATGGAAACGAAACAGTTCAAGGCAGAGTCGAAACGTTTACTCGAAATGATGATTCATTCCATCTATACACATAAGGAAATCTTTTTACGTGAGTTGATTTCGAACGCTAGTGACGCGATAGACAAGATTTATTACAAAGCATTGACGGACGAGACGCTGACGTTCGAAAAGGATGCCTATAAGATTACGATTGAACCGAATCAAACGACACGACAGCTCGTCATTCGTGATACGGGAATCGGGATGACAAAAGAGGAGCTCGAAGCGAATCTCGGAACAATCGCGAAGAGTGGGTCACTTGCCTTTAAGGCGGAGAATGCCGCGCAAGACGGACACGACATCATCGGACAGTTCGGTGTCGGCTTTTATTCGGCATTCATGGTCGCGGATGTGGTCACGGTCATCACGAAACCATTCGGTAGCGAAACAGCGTACAAGTGGGAGTCGCACGGTGTCGACGGTTATACGATTGAAGAAGTCGAAAAAGCTACAGTCGGGACGGAAATCACGCTGCACATCAAAGCGAACGAAGAAGATGAAAATTATGATGAGTATTTAGATACGCATCGTTTGCGGACGATCGTCAAAAAGTATTCCGACTTCATCCGCTATCCGATTGAGATGGAAGAGACGGAACGTCAACCGATTGAAGGATCGGACGAGATGGAAGAAGTGAAGGTCGTCAAGACAATCAACAGCATGGTGCCGATTTGGCGGAAAAATAAACGGGAGTTGACGGACGAGGATTACACGAACTTCTATCAAGAAAAACGATATGGATTTGATACACCAGTCAAGCACATCCATATCAGTGCAGATGGTGCCGTCCGTTATCAATCGATTTTATTCATTCCGGAGCAACCGTCCTTCGACTATTATTCGAAAGAGTTCGAGAAAGGTCTTGAACTGTATGCGAACGGCGTCTTGATCATGGAAAAATGCAGTGACCTCTTGCCGGACCACTTTAGCTTCGTCAAAGGGATGGTCGACTCGGAAGACTTGTCACTCAATATTTCACGTGAGTTGTTGCAGCACGACCGCCAACTCAAATTGATTGCAAAAAACATTCAAAGTAAGATTAAGACGCAACTTGAAGGACTGCTTCGTGACGATCGCGAGAAGTATGAAGCCTTTTATCAAGCCTTTGGTCGTCAATTGAAGTTTGGAATCTACAATGATTACGGCATGCATAAAGAGACGGTCAAAGATCTTGTCCTGTTCCACTCGGCAAAAGAGAAGAAGCTGGTCACGCTCGCTGAATACGTCGCGGCGATGCCGGAAGATCAAAAATACATTTACTATGCTTCAGGGGAAAGTACGGACCGTTTAGATAAGTTGCCACAGTCGGAGCTTGTCAAAGACAAAGGGTTCGACATTCTGTACTTTACGGAAGAAATCGATGAGTTCGCGATTCAAATGTTGCTCAACTATGAAGGAAAAGAATTTAAATCGGTTACGAGCAGTGATCTTGGCATCGAGCAAGCGGATCAAGCAGAAACGACCGAAACACAAGTCGAGATGTTTACAGCGATGCAAGAAGTGCTTGCTGGGCAAGTCAAAGAAGTCAAAGCTTCTTCACGCTTAAAATCACATCCGGTCTGCTTCGCGACGGATGGTGCCGTTTCGATTGAAATGGAGAAAATTCTTAAATCGATGCCGAACAACCAAGATGTTTCAGCCGTGAAAATTTTAGAGTTGAACACGTCGCATGACGTCTTCCAAGCCATTGAAACGGCCTTTAAAGAAGACCGTCCGAAATTTGAACGCTATACGAAATTAATGTACCAACAAGCGTTGCTCATGGAAGGCTTGCCAATCGAAGATCCAGTTGCGTTTGCAAATGAAGTGTGTGCCTTGATGGTGTAAGAATGATCGCTTCAGCGTGTAGACAAACGCTTATGAAGCGTGAACATGCGATATCGAATTGCAATTCGTTCGTGCTTTCCTGTATTTCTCTCACGGTATTACCTAAAAAGCAACGAAACAAGACGCTTTTTATTTCTTCATACCATGTTGTCTACAACTTAAAAGAAGGGATTGCACATCATCGTAGATGGCAATCCCTTCTTTTTTTCTCGTCTCGGCTAAGCTGAGCGTTATTTTTTTATTATTCAGCGCGAAGTTCAGTTGGTACTTTGCCGCGTTTCGAGACGACATTCAGGACGACGAGTGCGAGTAAGAAGGCGATAAGTGCACCGATGAAGCCGATGATTGATGAATCGGTTAAACCGAGCACAAGGTAGCCGACTGCCGATGTCGCTGCACCAACCAACGCATACGGAAGTTGTGTCGTGACGTGATCGATATGATGCGAACCGGCACCTGTCGAACTGAGAATCGTCGTATCGGAAATTGGTGAACAGTGGTCTCCGAAGACGGATCCGGCAAGAACGGCAGCGAGCGTCGGAAGTAAGAGATTCGGTTCGACCGCCATGATGAGGTCAGCACCGATCGGCAGCATGATACCGAATGTTCCCCAACTTGTACCTGTCGAGAATGCCATTAAGCTTGCAATCAAGAACAATAAGAAGGGGAGGTACGAAGCAGAAATCGACTTACTGACGAAGCTTGCTAAGTACTCACCTGTTTTCATGTCACCGATAACAGCGATGATTGTCCAAGCGAATAATAAGATGACGACAGCAGGCCACATGGATTTCATCCCAGCCCAGATGCTGTGTCCGTATTCGCGCGCCGGGATTTTCCGACCAATCAACATCAGGAAAGCAACGACTAAACTGATGACGACACCAGCAACGAGTGAACGTGTTACGTCTGTCGCTTCAAATGCACCAATCAACGTAAATGCACGATTGTCAGCAGCGAGTGCCTGAGCACCGGTAAAGAGTAATGCGGAAACTGTTGCAATGACGAGAACGATAATCGGAACGACGAGGTCACGTACTTTTCCACCTTCGTGTTCTTTGACTTCCTCTGCCATCCCCATCGGTGTTCCTTTACTTGCATCGAAAAGTTCACCTTTTAATGCACGAAGTTCATGCGTCCGCATCGGTCCGACCGCAATCCCTGTGTACGCGATGTAAAGCGTCAGCAATAGAGCGAAAATCGCATAGAAGTTGAGTGGCACGATCATCATGAAAGCACTGAATGCGGAATACTCCGTAATCGAATGTGTCGTTAAGATACCAGCGATGATCGAGATGATGAACGCTCCCCAACTTGAAAGCGGGCTGATGACACAGACTGGAGCAGCCGTCGAGTCAATAATATACGCAAGTTTTGCCCGCGAGACGCCACGACGGTCCGTTAACGGACGACTGACATTCCCGACAGCAAGACTGTTGAAGTAATCATCGATGAAGATTAAAATACCTAAACCAAATGCTGCGAGGCGAGCGCCGCGCGCTGTCTTGACGTGTGTTGTTGCCCATTCACCGAAGGCATGTGCACCGCCCGATGTTTGGATAAGCGTCGATAGAACACCGAGTAATAGTAAGAAGATGAGTAATAAGACGTTCCATTCATTTAACGCCCCATCCGCCCAAAATAGACTAAAGATGTTTTTGCCGAGATAGACGACCGTATCGATTGGATTAAAGCTATGCAGCAATAAAGCACCAATCAAAATACCGACACCAAGTGAAATAACGACTTTGCGCGTCACGATTGCAAGTGCGATTGCAATGACAGCTGGAATGAGCGCAACGATTGAATCTGAATAATTGACCATTGTGTGGTTCCTCCTCTTTTTTTAGAAGATGAGACCCATTGCATATAAAAAAGCAAGGGCACCGGCAACAAAGCCGACACCCTTGCTGGATGCGTCTTTCTTAGCCGAATTGGAGCGCTCCATACAAAACACGTATGGCAATCGAACGGGTATTTCCCAATTCGACCAGTACCATCAAGTCAGACACTTGACGATACTTCGGCAGCATTACCTTTCCTTGATCGTCCTCGTTGTCATCCTCAGATCAAATACTCATTAAGACCGCGCCTCTACCTCATCGATAGAATAGTCATATTCTTTTAATAAGAAAACCTTATCATATTTCAGAAAAAAGTTTCAAGTCTGTTTTTAAAAAAAGTAGTAAAGTCTGTTCAAAAGGAACAATGAAGTTATTCGGCGTTCATCCGATTTAAATGGGCAGCACCGATGACACCGGCATTTCCTTCCAATGCAGCTAAGCGAATGATTGTTTTTTGACGTAACGTCGGGTAGAGACGGGCATTGACGGCTTGTAAGAGCTCTTCCCAAAATAAATCGGCGGAAGCCGTAACACCGCCACCGATGATGACGGCTTCCGGATCAAGTGTGTGAATGATGTTCGCTACGCCTGTTGCTAAATGATTTACGAAACGAAGCCTTTCCTGTGTATTGCCAAGAAGTTGTGCAATAGAAGATTCATTTAATGAATCAGCCCGCGTCTGAAGAGCCGTACCGCTTGCTAATCCTTCGAGTGAGCCTTTGTTCAAGACGTGATGTTCCGGTCCAGAAGCATCGATGATCGTATTTCCGATTTCACCAGCATATCCGTGTGCGCCTCGAATCAACGTCTTTTGATAGACATATCCACCACCGATTCCTGTACTGACTGTCATGTAATAGATGGATGTATAGTCTTGTCCTGCCCCGAACAATGCTTCGCCGAGCGCGGCGGCATTTGCATCATTTTCAAGGGAAACCGGGATGTTGAAGAACTCTTCTAACGGGCGAACTAAATTTACATCGTCCCAACCCGGCAGGTTCGGAGGTGACAATAGCCGACCCGTTGCTGCATCAAGCGGACCAGGCGCTGCGATACCAATTCGTTCGACTTCAAATTCTTCAAGTAGCTTTTGGATGGCTTGTCTTAAATGTTTAATTGTATAGTCCGGGCCAGCAGCCGCCTCTGTCAAAAATCGATATTGTTTTACGACATGGTGCTGATTGATTGCGGCAACACGCGTGTGAGTCCCACCAAGATCAATTCCGATGTGAAGTCGTTGTTTCGGTGTTGGATTTGGACCAGTCAATAGAAGTTTCCCCTTTCCAGAAACGGTACAAGTTACTTTTGCCGGAATCAGAACCGTGTCTCCGGCGGTATAACGCAATTGGTTGATGATCAGCGTGCCACTGATGATAGTGATGACTTGGAAGGAAGTTCGTGGTGCAATCGTAATCATGTCATGGATGGCCCATTCCTCGACAAAAAAATAGGCGTTGGTTGTCAGTAGTCTTGAACAAAAAGAGGTCGGTACATAAGGCTCCTCGTACTGGAAATGAGGAAATTGAATGACTTCGAGTGCTTCTTTAAGGTGGAGTTGACGCGGTTTGTTGGTCGAATGGTCAATTCGATCGTAATCGTACAACCGGTACGTGGTATCAGAGTTCTGCTGGATTTCGATGACAAGACACCCTTCGGTTAAAGCATGAACAGTACCTGCTGGAACGTAAAAAAAATCGCCGGGTGAAACAGGCAAATCAATTAAGCCGGAAGTTAAATCGTCTTCACGGACAGCGCGCAACAAATCAGCTTTTGTTTTGAAGTCATGCCCATAAATAATGGTGGCGTCTGCCGGACAATCGACGATATACCAGCATTCATTTTTCCCGTAAGGCTGTCCTTCTAGGCGACAGGCATCATGATCGTCAGGATGGACTTGAACGGATAAATCATCCGCAGCGTCAATCCACTTAATGAGTAAAGGAAAAGCTTCCGTTGTGTCCATCCCAAAGATTTCAGGGTGATTTGACCATAAATCCCGTAGTGCATCACCGGAAAAACGTCCGGCATTCACCTTGGTTTGCCCGTTTTGGTGATCAGCCAAGGTCCAAGCTTCACCGATGTTTTGTTTGCCTAACGTATCAAATCCATATGCATCAAGCTTACATCCACCCCATATCCGCTCCTGTAAAATCGGCTCAAAACGAATCAGTTCTTCCATGATTGTTCCTCCTCCAAGTTGTTTTCGATTACAACACTACACTTTTTAAAAATAAAAATAAACAAAATAAAAATCAAGTATAGACATGGGTAGTAAAATCCGTATAATCAAAGTTGTAAGCGATTCCAAAACGCGGGAGGAATGGTTGAAATGAAAAAAATCATGTTGGCGTGTAGTTCAGGAATGTCGACGAGTATTCTCGTCACTAAGATGCAGGAACATGCCCAATCACTTGGTGAAGAGGCGACAATTTGGGCAGTCGGTCAAGACCAGGCTTTAAAAGAAATGGATGGAGCAGATGTTGTATTGATTGGTCCACAAATGCGCTTTTTATTATCAAAATTTCAACAAGCGACAGATAAACCAGTAGAAGTCATCGATATGATGGCGTACGGAATGGCCGACGGAAAAGCGGCCTATGAACAAGCCGTTAAGTTGATGGGGTGAAGAAATGAAAACAAATGAACAGACGATGGAACAAGTAGCATTCATGATGATTTTGCATAGTGGAAATGCGCGAAGTACGATTCGTGAAGCAATCGAAGTGTACAAGGAAGAATCATTTGAGGCATTTGAGCGGTTATTAACAGATGCCCGAGAACAGTTGCAAGAAGCGCACCAGATTCATTTCGGTCAAGTCCAAAAAGAAGCGAGCGGTGAGCCGACGACATTGTCTTTACTGCTTTTGCATGCAGAAGATCATTTGATGTCGACACAAACGATGCTTGATTTGACGTCAGGATTAGTTGAAATGATGGAACATAAATTTTCTCAAAAATAAGAGGAGGGATTGAAATGGCTGGTAATAGTAAGTGGTTCGATTTGTTGAGTCGTTTTCTGATGCCGATTGCGGCATATTTAAACAATAGCCGCTATCTTCAGACGTTACGTGACGCGTTCATGCTCGCTTTTCCGATTACGATGTTCGGTTCATTAATCGTTGTTATTGCGAATTTACCATTCTTAGATAAATTTATGTCGCCTGGAGTATTGGATGCTTTTAAAACTTCATTAGGAAACGCCCCCTCGGCGACGATGGGAATCATGTCACTATTCGTCGTCTTCGGTATCGGATATTATCTTTCGAAAAGCTATGATGTAGAAGCTGTTTTTGGTGGTGTAATCGCCCTTGTTTCTTTTTTACTTTTAACACCTTTCTTTGTAGCAGTCGAAAATGTTGCTGATCCTGTCGGAAATGTCATTCCACTTGACCGTCTCGGTGCAAAAGGCATGTTCCTTGCAATGATGACAGGGTTCTTAGCAGGAGAAATTTATCGATTTGTCGTTCAAAAAAACTGGACGATTAAAATGCCGGCTGGTGTGCCGACTGCTGTGGCTAAGTCATTTTCAGCTCTTGTGCCTGCACTTTTGACACTTTCCATTTTCCTTGGCATTAACATCGCTATCACCTCGCTTTTAGACACGAATCTCCACGATTTAATCTTTAATTTAGTTCAAAAACCACTCGTGAATCTTGGGAACGGTTTGGTTCCGACATTAATCGCCATCTTTTTTGTTCAATTGTTTTGGTTTTTCGGCCTGCATGGTCAAGTTATCGTCAATTCGGTCATGGATCCGATCTGGAACACTTTGTCACTTGAAAACTTAAACGCCTATACGGCGAATGGAGAACTCCCGAATATCATCAGTAAACAATTCATTGAAATTTATACAGTTGGAATTGGTGGTTCCGGTTCGACACTGGCTGTCGTCGTCGCAATCCTCCTTTTCATGCGCTCAAAACAGTTGAAGCAAATCGGTAAGTTATCGATCGGACCCGGAATCTTTAACGTCAATGAACCAATCATTTTCGGGTTACCAATCGTCATGAACCCCCTCATCATGATTCCCTGGATTTTTGCACCGTTGATTACCGTAACCGTTACTTATTTTGCGATGTCGACAGGAATCGTTCCGCCGCCAACAGGAGTTGCTGTGCCTTGGACGGTGCCGATGTTTATCAGTGGCATGATGGCAACGAATTCACTGGCGGGCGGATTGTTACAACTCGTCAACTTCGCCATTATCATGGCAGTGTGGTTCCCATTCCTAGTCTTCATTGACCGCTTGAATATGAAAAAAGAACGAGAAGAAGCGAATGTTGCCGGAGATGAAAATCAACATGTAGGTTGAATTCAAAAATAGAGATAGGACGTGGATGAGATGAATCAAACGGAAGTTACGACGGCAAAAGAACAAAAGTATACGTTCCCTGCAGATTTTTGGTGGGGAACAGCAGCTTCAGCGACACAAACGGAAGGTGCAGCATTTGAGGGTGGAAAAGGACCGAACATTTGGGATCATTGGTACGAACAAGAACCGAATCGCTTTTTCGATGGTGTAAATGCAACGGTAGCCTCTGATTTTTATTATCGTTATGAAGAAGATATTGCGTTGATGAAAGAACTCGGACACAACTCGTTTCGAATCTCGATTTCCTGGTCACGTCTTTTTCCTGAGGGGCAGGGGGAAATGAATCCGATTGCCATTGATTTCTATAATCGTGTGATTGACGAATTGATTGCAGCGGACATCGAACCGTTCGTAAATCTATATCACTTTGATATGCCGCTTGCACTGCAAAACATCGGTGGCTGGGAAAGTCGTGCCGTCGTCACCGCCTATACAGAATATGCTAAAACGTGCTTTTCACTATTCGGAGATCGTGTCAGTAAATGGTTTACGCATAATGAGCCAATCGTCCCGGTAGAAGGTGGCTATTTATACGACTTCCACTACCCGAACGTTGTTGATTTCAAGCGTGCCGTTCAAGTGGCCTATCATTCGATTTTATCGAGTGCACTTGCAATACAGGCCTATAAAGAAACAGAGCAGACGGGTGAAATTGGCATCATCTTGAATTTAACGCCATCTTATCCTCGAAGCCAAAATGCTGGGGATGTGAAAGCGGCCCAAGTAGCCGACGTATTGTTCAATCGTTCCTTCTTGGATCCTTCCGTACTCGGAACGTTCCCGGCCGAATTGGTCGATTTATTGGAACAACAAGGTGCTTTGCCCGAGGTCGTTCAAGGTGACCTGGAACTCATCGCGAAAAATACCGTTGATTTACTCGGAATTAATTACTATCAACCACGACGCATCAAAGTAAAAGAGCACCTTCCGCATCCAGATGCACCTTTCATGCCGGAGCATCTGTTCGATTATTACGAGATGCCGGGAAGAAAAATGAATCCATATCGTGGCTGGGAAATCTACGAAAAGGGAATTTACGATATTTTGACGAACCTGCGAGAGAATTACGGGAACATCAAGTGTTTTGTTTCTGAAAATGGAATGGGTGTAGAAGGGGAGGAACGTTACCGGGACGAGGACGGCAGTGTTCAGGACGATTATCGCATCGATTTCATCGCCTCTCACTTGCAATGGATGCATCGTGCGCTGAAGGAAGGATCAAACGTCAAAGGTTATCACTTATGGACGTTCATGGATAACTGGTCTTGGAGCAATGCCTATAAAAACCGTTACGGTTTTGTCGGACTCGATCTCGCGACCCAAAAACGAACGGTCAAGAAAAGCGGCCATTGGTTCAAACAATTGATTGAAGAGCAAGGATTTACGAAATAACTGAAAAGATGATTAGGATGTCTAGTCCTGATCATCTTTTTTTGTTATATTATTTTTATATGTCTATACATGGGGTGAAGTCATGTCTATAAAGAAACAACCGAAATATGAGAAAATTGCTGATGAACTTCGCAAACGAATCCTAAATGGGGGATATGATGTCGATCAGGCGATGCCGGACGAAATCAACTTAGCAGAAGAATTCGAAGTCAGCCGGATGACGATGAAGAGAGCACTTGAGATTCTCGTCTTAGAAGGAATTATTTACCGACAACGGGGACAAGGGACGTTTATTTTACCATCGAATTTTTCACAAGGACGTATTAACGTTCTGAACAAAGAATCGCAAGGATTGACCAAATTGCTTGGGGAACGGGCTGTTAAAAGCGAAGTACTTCAATTTGAGGTGCGCTTTCCGGAGAAGGAAGTCGCACGACATTTGATGATTGAGCAAACGGATCCGGTCTATGAAATTAGACGTGTCCGCTACGTCGAAGGAGAGGCTTACGTGATTGAGCATACATTCATGCCTTCCTCCTTGATTACAGGTTTAACGAAGGCGATTCTCGATCAATCGATTTACCGCTATATTCAAGAAGAACTTGGTTATACGATTACGAGCTCGCACAAAATGATCCGTGCAGATAAACCGAATGAATGGGATCAAAAATATCTTGGAAATCTCGAAACCGATCCTGTCATCGAAGTGGAACAAGTCGTTTTTTTAGGGAACGGAAAACCATTTGAATATTCATTTTCGCGGCACCGGTATGACAAATTCGTGTTCACATCTGTGCATATCGGTCGATAAGAAGTCCCTGACGTCTCAGCGCGAAGCTGGTACGACAGGGACTCTTTTTTTGATTTAATCCGAACGCGTGAAGTAGTGAATCAATTGTTGGTTGAGGTAGGAACGGTTGTCTTCGAATTGACGTTTACGATGGCCATTGGCACCAGAGGGATGAGGAAAACCCGATAAAAGAAAATGTTTTCGAATCCGTCCTTGATGAAGTAAGGTCCGGACCGTCGCCTCAACGATTCGGCCGAGCGGAATAATCAGGGCAGGTTCATTTAATTGATTCAATTCTGCTGCGAAGTGTTCATACGCATAGTGTCGGAGTAAAGGGATACGATCTATCTTCGGTTGATGACCACTGTAGTTTTTCCCGCGATAGAAAACAGGATGTTTTAAGATGGAGGTCGCATGGAGTAACTCCTGGTGTTCATTAAATAAAGTAGCGGTCGTCGGAATCGACAGCATTGTCGCAAAATCAAGTTCGTCCAGCATCGTTACGAGATTTCGACGCATCACACCGGAAAAGCTAGCTGAATAATTGGCGATTTTTGCCGCTTCCTCTAACGAAACGCCATGGTGTAAGGCATCGGCCATCTCTTCGAACGCGATTCGCATCTGTTCAAGTCCTGGCGTAATTCCGACGATAATGACTTTTGCGAAAGGATTGATGTAGTCACCGATTGGGGAATAATAGACCGATAACTCATGTTCCGTTTGCAATAAAAAATCTTCTGTACAAATATCTTCTCGTGTCAACGACCGGTCGACAGGCAAATCTCGAATGACTTGTTCAAAAATCGTTAAGGAATCAATCATAATATGTCCTCTCTCTCTAGTATTGGACATATAATAACAATAAATGGAACGATATACAATTTAACCCTTGTTAAATATTGTGCGAGGTTAATTGCAAAATAACGTTTGAAAAATTAAATCCCCGAATCGATTTAAGGATTCGAGGATTTAAGTCGTATCGATTAACGTGTACTTTCTTTTACAGAAGCGACTTCATAGGTGATGATTTCACTGCCGAGCATCGGTGACTCCTGTGCCTCGCCTTCTTGCTGCGCAGGACGCTTATGCGATTCCTTGAAGTCATCACTGTTCCGCCATGCTTCGAAGTGCTTCATGTCTTCCCAGTACATGTTGACGTTCATTTCGTCATGTTCTTCGATATTTTGCGTTAAGAGAACTTCGACACGAATGAATCCGTCCATCGAGTCGAGACCACTCGGGCGTGTGAAGCGAGGTGCTAGTGCAGCAGCCATCCCTTTTTTGACTTTAATCCGGTTCGTTACGACGATCATAAAAACATCCCCTTTTATCGAATTACGTACCTCTTTAGTATAGTACGATGGAGAAAACAATGCTTGAAAGAAGGAAATTGAACTATGAATGAACAAGAATATGAAACGCGGCTCCACATTAAAACGATTGATGTCCAGCACCTCTACAATGCCTTCAGTCACTATAACCGTTATGAACCGACCCCATATGCAGCCCTGGATGAGCTATGCGCGGTCTATCCGTTTCATCCTGAGGATACGGTGATTGATTTTGGGTGCGGGAAGGGACGACTGAACTTTTATCTTCACGATCGGTTTGACTGTTCCGTCATCGGAATCGAGATGAACGGTCAGTTTTATGAGGATGCACTGACGAATCAGATGAATTACTTAAAAAAAGTTAAAAAACGGCGCGGGAGTCTTCAATTTGAACATGTCTATGCAGAAAGTTATCCGATTCCGGTAGAAGCGACAAAATTTTATTTTTTTAACCCTTTTTCCGTTCAAATTTTTATCAAGGTCGTCAACCACATCTTACAGTCGGTCGAGCAGGCGCCACGGACCATCGATTTGATTCTTTATTATCCGGCAGATGAATACCGGTATTTTTTAGAGAACCAGACGGCGTTCGAACAAATCGAGGAAGTCCGGTTACGCGATTTATTCGAAAAAAATCATGATGAACGGTTTGTGATTTATCGATTCGCTACGTCCGACACGATGACAGAACGGGTATAACTAACTGTAGCCATTTCTTAAAAAAGAAATGAGGCGGTTGAAGTGATTCATCTCGAACATGTCACGAAAGCGTTCGCGTCGGGTAAAGGAATATTCGATGTCAGTTTTTCTGTCGAGCCGGGAATGGTCTTTGGTTTCATTGGTCCGAATGGGGCAGGGAAATCAACGGCACTTCGTCAATTGATGGGCTTGATTGCTGCTGACTCCGGTCATGCGACGATTGGTGGATTTGATTGCTGGGTTGAAACAAAAGAAGTGAAACGACTCGTCGGTTATCTGCCGGGAGAAATCAGTTTGCCGGGAGACTTTACGGGAGACCACATCTTACAGTTGATGCAACAATTGCATGGTGGGGACCGGAAGCGTCAAGCGGATTTACTTGAGCGCTTTCCGTTCGATCCGAAAACGAAGGTGCGGAAGATGTCTAAAGGTACAAAACAAAAACTCGCACTCGTCGGATGTTTCATGAAGGACGCACCGGTCTATCTCCTTGATGAACCGACGAGTGGACTCGATCCATTGATGCAGGAACGATTTCTGACGTGGTTAGAGGAAGAACGTCGCCTCGGAAAAGCAATCTTGATGAGTTCGCACCACTTCCCGGAGATGGAGAAGTCGTGCGACCGAGCAGCGTTGATAAAAAATGGACGAATCATCGTTGAATCCGATATCCATGAACTGATCCGGTCGAGCCGGAAACAGTATACGGTCGAATTCGGTCTTGCTGCACAGGCGGAACAATTTGCGATTCAAGTCGGGGCGACGCAAAAACAACAACGTGTCTCCTTTTTGACAAGTGACCAATTGACACTGAATCAAGTTCTCCGTCTTCTGACTGCGTACGATATTCGTTCGATTCAGACGACGGCTGATGATTTGGAGCATGTCTTTTTGCACTATTACGGGGAGGGTGACGAATCATGAGCGTGGTCGTCTGGTCTTTACTCAAGCAGAACGTCAAACCGATCGTTGCCTATTCACTTGGTACCAGTTTGTACTTATTGTTGCTCGCCGCCTTGTATCCATCGATGATGAAGACCGGTCTGCTCGAGGCAAAACTCGAAGCTCTCCCAAAAGAATTGTTACAGGCATTCCAATATGACAAGGTGACGTTCAATAATCTGCTCGATCTCTTAGCCGGCAATTATTACGGCTTGATTTTTCAAGTTATTGCGACGTTTTATATGTTGTCCCTCGCGGCACGGTTACTTGCCCGTCCGATCGACAATGGCGAATTGATTTTATATCTAGCATCCCCGATCACGCGGATTCAATATACGGCAGCAGCGCTCATCGTCATGCTGATTGCGAGTACCTGTCTCATTCTATTGAATGGGCTCGTTTTACTGATGGCGGACTGGACGATGTCTGGTATCTCGATTGATGGTATGACTTTATTGCGACTGCAAGTCAATGCCTTGTTTTTGCTGTATGCGGTTGCTGGTTTCACGTTGTTTATCACGACACTCTTTGACGATGAGCGTCGTGCCTTTTCCGTCGCTGCCGGTGTCCTCGTCTTCTCGATTGTCTTGACGATTGGAGCGGGCTTAAGTGAAAAAACGGACTGGATGCGTTATGGATCGATCTTCAGTTTGTTTGATACGGGACGATTGCTGGCGGAGACAGAACATTTACTGTTGCACATCCTTCTACTTGTGCTAATCTGTCTGATGTTCAGTAGTTTTGCTTTTATCAGTTTTCGAAAACGGAATTTATCGATTTGAGGCATTTTTTTGACAAAATAAAGCGAAACAGCCTTTCGAAATCTACAGAAAGTGAACATTTAGGATTTGAACGTTGCGTAAGTGCCCGATTTTTACTAAGATAAAGGAATGTTATAGTTCTGGAAAAAGAAATGAGGTCTCACTAATGAATAAACCATCCATTTATGGATTAACAATTGAGCAGATGACAGACTGGTTATCGCATCAAGGTCACAAGCCGTTCCGTGCGAAGCAGGTTTGGGATTGGCTTTATCGTAAACGTGTCACTACTTTCGCTGAAATGACGAATGTCAACAAGGATTGCCTTGAGTTGTTAGATCAGAGTTTTGCGATTGGCTCGATGACAGAATCAGTTAAACAAGAATCAGCGGACGGAACAATCAAGTTCCTCTTCAAGTTGTATGACGGCAGTTTGATTGAAACAGTCCTCATGCGTCACAAATACGGACTCTCTGTCTGTGTGACGACACAAGTCGGTTGTAACATCGGCTGCAGCTTCTGCGCGAGTGGATTGATTAAGAAGAGCCGCGATTTGTCAGCTGGTGAAATCGTCGAACAAATCATGAACGTCCAACATCACCTCGATGCTGTCGGTAAAGAAGAACGTGTCAGCCACGTCGTCGTCATGGGTATCGGTGAGCCGTTTGATAACTTCGACAACATGGTCGACTTCTTGAACGTCATCAAAGATCACAACGGTCTTGCGATCGGTGCACGTCACATCACTGTTTCGACAAGTGGTCTTGCTGATAAAATCTACAAATTCGCAGATTTAAAACTTCAAGTGAACTTGGCGATTTCATTGCACGCACCAAACAACGAGTTGCGCACACAAATCATGAAAATCAACCGTGCGATTCCACTCGAAAAATTGATGCCTGCCATCGATTATTACGTGAAGACGACGAATCGTAAAATTACGATTGAGTACATCTTACTTCGTGGAGTCAATGACCAAAAAGCACAAGCAATCGAACTTGCGAAATTATTCGAAGACAAACGTCACTTGACGTATGTCAACTTGATTCCGTACAACCCGGTTGATGAGCATGGTCAATATCAACGGAGTACGTCAGAAGATATCTCGACATTCTACGATACGTTGAAAAAGAACGGTCTCAACTGTGGTGTTCGTCTCGAGCACGGGACAGACATCGATGCAGCATGTGGACAGTTACGTAGTAAACAAATCAAAAAAGATAAAGTCGCAGCAAAATAAGCAAGTGGAGCTTCCTGTCACTCTGACGGGAAGCTCTTTTGACGTCCTGCGGAAAGTAGCGCATAATGAGAGGTCATGAGATGTACGGTCAATTCGAAACTATATAATAAATGAGGGATTCACATGCCAAAAAAACCATTCACTGATTTTCAACTCAGTTCACCAATTTTAGAAGCGATTGAACAACTTGGTTACCATACTCCGACGGATGTCCAACAAGCCGTCATTCCGGTCGCCTTGTCTGAAAAAGATATCATCGTCAAATCACGCACAGGAAGCGGGAAAACGGCATCGTTCGGCATTCCACTCTGTGAACTCGTCGAGTGGGAAGAAAATAAACCACAAGCGCTAATTTTGACACCGACACGTGAACTGGCGCTGCAAGTCACGGAAGACGTGATGAACATCGGGCGTTACAAGCGGATTAAAGCGACAGCCGTTTTCGGGAAACAGCCGTTCCGTGGTCAGGTCACGGAATTAAAACAGAAGACCCATATCGTCGTCGGAACACCAGGTCGTGTGCTCGATCACCTCGAGCGAGGGACACTTTCGCTTGAAAAGGTCAAATACCTTGTCCTGGATGAAGCGGATGAGATGCTGAACATGGGCTTCCTCGAGCAAGTCGATACGATTTTAAAACAACTGCCGACACAACGGACGACGATGTTGTTCTCAGCGACGTTCCCGCAAGACATTCACAAGCTGAGCGAACGTTACATGCAGTCGCCGAAAGAGGTCGAAATCACGACAAATGCAACCGAAATCGCTCAAATCGATCACAGTTATATTTCTGTAACCGATAAGACGAAATTTGCAATCCTGAAAGACGTCACGGTCGTCGAAAATCCGGACCGTTGTATGATTTTCTGCCGGACGAAAGAACATGTCGATTTTGTCGCCCAAGGACTGACGGCGATGGAGTATCCGGTCGAGAAAATTCACGGCGGGATGGAACAGGACGAGCGCCTTGCGGTCATGAAGGCATTCCGTGCAGGCGAATTCCGTTACTTGGTCGCGACAGACGTCGCAGCACGTGGAATTGACATCGAAAACATCACCCACGTCATCCAGTACGACATGCCGGTCGAAAAAGAAAGTTATGTGCACCGGACGGGTCGGACAGGGCGTGCGGGCGCAATGGGGAAAGCAATCAGCCTCGTGACGGAAGCGGATATGCGCCGTCTTCGTGAAGTCGAACAGTACCGTGGCGAAGCAATCGAAAAACGTCAAGCACCGACGGAACGTGAATTGATTCGGACGGCAGATGCGTTCGAAGAGAAAATCACGACGACGGATGTCCGCACATCAAAAACACAACAACTGAACGCTGACATCATGAAGCTCTATTTCAATGGCGGGAAGAAAAAGAAACTTCGGGCCGTTGATTTTGTCGGAACGATTGCGAAAATCGAAGGGATGACTGCTCAGGATATCGGGATCATCACGATTCAAGATACGGTAACGTATGTCGAGATTCTGAACGGTAAAGGGCCACTCGTCTTACGCGCGATGAAGACGACGAAGGTCAAAGGGAAACAACTGAAAGTATATGAAGCGTTTAAAAAATAAGAACTGAATGAAAAACAGCCGTTTTGAGAGAGCTTTACTCTCCCGAAACGGCTGTTTTTTGCTGTAAGACTTGTCCGAGGTGGAGACCGCTCGCCGCTGCTTGCGAAAGCGAATGGGTCGCGCCGGAACAATCCCCGATTGCATACAGTCCCGTGATGTCTGTTTCGAAGTCGCGGGAGGTCGCGAGGACCGGAGCGTAAAACTTCCCGTCCATTCCGTAAAGCAATGTATCAGGGGAGAGCGGAGTTTCGAGCAAACGTTCGAGCCGCTCGAAAAATCCGAGTAACACGGTGAGATCTGTGTCCGGGACCTCGTCGAGCAGGTTTCCTGGTGTTGCTTCGAGCGTCGGGACGACTTGATTGTGAGCGATTCCGGTTGCTGTAGAAGCTACACCGGCAAGCAAGTCACCGAGACGTTGGACGACAATCCGGTCCGACCCCTGGTTGATTTGTCCGATGACTGAAGTCGCAAATTGATTCGCTGCGGTCAACGTATCGAAATAGCGTGGTAAAAACAACGTGAAGTTTAAATTTGCCGTCCCCGTCGTCTGTTCGCGGAAATTTTGTCCGTCCGGCATGACGAGACCTTCTTGATATTTGCGGATGATCCGACCGGTCGGATTCATGCAGTAGGTGACGGCCGTTCCAGCGTCAGATGCGTATGCCAGTTTCGTTTCGAACGTGTCCTGTAATACAGTCCGAAAAGGCGCTTCATCCATTTCAATCCGAATCCCGAGGTCGAGTCGTGTTTTCGTTTGCACCAGACCGAGCTGCTTTAGCTGCTGGCGCATCCAGTCCGTTCCGGAACGTCCGGTCGCAAGCACGACTCGTCGGCTCGAGAACGTCTCTGACGCTGTTTTGAGTGTGAATGTAGTATCCGCTTGTTTCTGTATCTGTTCGACTTGCGTCGAAAAGCGGAACGTGACCTTCTGCATCAACATGTCCTCCAGTCGGGCGAGCACCTGTTTCGTAAGTGAAGTTCCGAGATGACGGACGGACGTCTCGATTGTATGTAAACCAGCGTCTTCAGCACGCGCCGCAAATGACGCATTATGAGTGGAATACAAAGGGACCTCCAGTGCTCCGTACTGACACAGGACAGCATCGACTTGTTGCATTAAGCGAAGTGTCGCTTCCGGACCTAACTTTTGTTCCAGTTCGCCCCCGAACTCTGTTGAATAATTGTATTTTCCTTCTGATTTACCGAGTCCGCCAAAGCCGAGGTAAGCGTCTGTCACGGTTCTTTCGGCTAACGGTTTTCCGGCGTCAATCACTAAGACGGATTGTCCGTCCTGTACGAGTTCGTGTGCCAGAAAAATTCCGGCGACACCTGCGCCGATGATCGTTACGTCATACACCTGCATCCGCTCCTTTTTCGTTCAGTATACAAAAGGATTGACTGGAACTGAATTTAAATGCAAAGGAGGGACAGGAGATATAGCAAAAAGCACCCCGTAAAACGAGGTGCTCAGCGTGAAGACAAACGCTTATGAAGCGTGAACATGTTATATCGAGAGGCAATCCGTTTGCGCTTCCCTGTCACGCCTCGCCCGAGGAAAGCAACGAAAAAAGACGCTTTTATCTCCCGATAGAACTTTGTCTACAGTCGAAGCACCCCGTTAAAACGAGGTGCTCTCTTCGTCGTGCGGATTGCTTATTTCCAATCTGTGATGTCGTTGATTGGAAGACGGACTGATGGATATCCTGCGTCAACGGCTTTCCCGATTGAAAGGAGCATGACAGGGAGGTAACGATCTTTATCCATGCCGAAAGCTTCAGCGATTTGATCTTTTTCGTACCCACCGATTGGGTTCGTATCGTAACCGTGCGCACGAGCGACGAGCATCAATTGCATGGAAACAAGACCGGAGTCGATCAAGATGCTGTCACGAAGTGTGTCTGTATCTTCTGGGCTGTAGAATCCTTTAATTGCTGGTACTTGGCGATCGCGGACTTCTTGCGGCATAAGCCCTTTTTCAACAGCCATGTCGTAGATTGTATCGATGCTATCAACCGCATTCATGTCGCCGAACACAGCGATGACAGCAGATGATGTCTCGACTTGGACTTGGTTGAACTTCGCGAGTGGAGCGAGTGTCGCTTTTCCTTCTTCGCTGTCGATGACGAGGAAACGCCATGGTTGCATGTTGACGGAAGACGGTGCGAGTGTTGCTTCTTCAAGAATTTGTGTCATTTCTTCTTTTGAGATTTTTACGTCCGTGTCGTAGTTGCGGATTGAGCGACGGCCTTTTACGATTTCCATAAAGTCAGTAGTTGTTTGAGTTGTCATAGTATTCAATCTCCCTTGTTGTGTTCTCTATTTTTTGATGAAGCGAATCGAACTTATTTCCAGTCTGCGATATCGTTGATTGGAAGACGGACTGATGGGTATCCTGCATCAACAGCTTTCCCGATTGAAAGGAGCATGACTGGTACATAACGATCTTTATCCATGCCGAAAGCTTCAGCGATTTGATCTTTTTCGTATCCACCGATCGGGTTCGTATCATAACCGTGTGCGCGAGCGACGAGCATCAATTGCATGGAAGCAAGACCTGAGTCGATCAAGATGCTGTCTTTAAGTGCACTAGCAGGAACGTTTTCATACATACCTTTGATTGCCGGAACTTGACGGTCGCGGACTTCTTGCGGCATAAGTCCTTGTGCGACGGCCGTATCGTAAATGTTTTCAAGTTGATCGATGGCATTCATGTCACCGAAGACAGCGATGACAGCAGATGATGTCTCGACTTGGACTTGGTTGAACTTCGCGAGTGGAGCGAGCGTCGCTTTTCCTTCTTCGCTGTCGATGACGAGGAAACGCCATGGTTGCATGTTGACGGAAGACGGTGCGAGTGTTGCTTCTTCAAGAATTTGTGTCATTTCTTCTTTTGAGATTTTTACGTCCGTGTCGTAGTTGCGGATTGAACGACGGCCTTTTACGATTTCCATAAAGTCAGTAGATGTTTGTGTTGTCATGAGTAAGCTCTCCTTTTTTATCGTGCAGTAGTTTTAGGTAATGTTAACGCGTTATCTTCAATGCGCTGAATCATTTGTGCGAGTTGATCTTGTTCTTCTTCAGTAAAGCCGGTTAACAGACTTTCCAAGAAGTCATCTTTTTGCTGGCGCAATTGTGTGATACGCGTGGCACCCTCTGCAGTTAATGAGACGAGGATGACACGGTTATCGCTCTCCGAACGGACACGTTGAATCATTCCGTTCGTTTCGAGATGTTTTAAATGTCGCGTCACGGCAGCGTTGTCGACATTGACGCGTTGCTGCAATTCTTTTTGACTAATTGTCTTTCCGACCTCGAGTTGGGCTAGTAAGTCCATCCGAGTCTGACTGAAGCCATCTGTACATAAATCAAATTTTTGCGCAATCGTCTTATTGACCGAGACGAGCGCATAAATGAGGCGTCCTTTTTCCGTACAAGAAATACTCAAATCATCACATCCTTCCCTTCGTCCCAAGAAACCTTTGACGTATCAAAGATTGATATGTAAACTAATATAACGTGTATTTTTTACAGGTGCAACTAATCTGCTTCATCCACAAAAAAAGATACCATTTCTTTCGAAACGATATCGAGTCAAGCGGCTCAGCTGATTTTTTGTTCGTTCGGTCGAACGACCCCAGCATCGATTGCGGCAATCATCCGGCGGAAATAGACTAACCAAAATTGAAGAAACGGTCCAATCAAAAAAATCGATAGAATCGTCCCGAAAAAGACGGGACCACCGAGTAACCAACCAAGACCACATGCCGTTATCTCCATGATTGTCCGCATCATCCGGATTGAGGTTCCGAAGCGTTCGGCTAACGTCAAGGTCAATCCGTCACGTGGACCGGCGCCGTATCCGACGGCGACGTATAGCCCTGCCCCCATGCCGATGATGAAAATACCGAAGATGAGCCATAAGGCGTTCAACCAGACAGTTGAGAACGACGGAAGCAAATGAGAACCAAGTACGAGGTTCATGAAGACACCGACGAAAATTGCATTGACGAGTGTCCCGACTTGCGGTCGAATCCGGTCGAGTAAGTATTTGACGAGGACGAGCAGCAGACCGACGAGAAGAATGACCGTCCCGACTGACAAAGGTGTTTTGTTTTGAAGACCGAGATGCAGGACATCCCAAGTCGAGACACCGAGGTTAGCGGTGATCATGATGGAGGAACCGACGGCGAGTAAAAAGAGACCGCTTAAAAATAAGAACCACTTCAACGTTGCGCGCAGCAACCAGGACGTATGGAAACGTTTGAACATCGTTGCGTGTCACCTCGATTCAATAAGATACGTATTCGTTAACTGTATCACGTTCGTGGACTAAAGCAGAAGCAACAAATTGTCGAATGTCCAACTTGAGAAGGAGGGAGGTACGGCGAACGTCTCGTATACTTAAAGAAAGAAGAGGAGGGACGTCGATGCGATTGATCCGCCATCTCATCCGTTTTACATATCTTGAAGCGCTCTGTTGTATCTTTCCAGTAGCCATCTTTGCTGCACTCGCCTTATCACGTTATTTGCCGAGTGAACCGATTGCCCGTTATGACATCCTGTTACTGTGGTGTCTGTTCGTCCAAGTCGCCTTACTCGTGACTCGTTATGAAACGAAAGAAGAGTTCAAGCTGATTCTTATTTTTCACGTCATCGGATTAGGACTTGAGCTGTTTAAAGTCCACGTCGGCTCGTGGAGTTATCCGGAAGACGCTGTTTCGAAAGTGTTTGGTGTTCCGCTCTACGCAGGTTTCATGTATGCCAGTGTCGCGAGTTACATCTGTCAGGCGTTTCGGCGACTTGATCTTCGGTTTACGTCCTTTCCACGTCCGACCCTCGCACTTGCTGTCGGGAGTTTGATTTACTTAAATTTTTTTACGCACCACTGGATGCTCGATTTACGGTGGTTCTTGATGGGACTCGTCATCGTCGTCTTCTTTAAATCGTGGGTCTACTTCCGACTAGAGGATACGGTTTACCGTCTCCCGCTTGTCTTATCATTTTTACTAATTGCCTGGTTCATTTGGCTGGCGGAAAACATCGTCACCTTTTTTAAGGGCTGGGTCTATCCGCATCAGCAAGAGGGGTGGGCACTTGTCGATTTTGGCAAATTATCGTCTTGGTTCTTACTCGTCATCATTACCGTCTTGATTGTCGTCGTCGAAAAATACCGAAGTGGCGACTCCGCAGTCGAAGTTAAATCGTAACCCATAACAAAAAAATACCAGGTTGTTTTTTTGCGCGGGTGAAGCATCATGACCTTGCTATAGTTGGAAAAAATAGCAAAGGGGTTTTTAACATGATGCATCACGTAATCGAACGAGCGAAGGAGTTAGTTACAAGCAAACTGAACATCGTCGAGACAGCAGACGACTGGGGTTTGTTACTTGAAGAAATCAACGGAATCGATGAATGGGTCCAGCTGTCGCAGTACTACGCGCCACGTCAAACAACGACGAAACTAGTAGAACGTCCGGAAACACCATCTAGCCTCCCGATCAAAATGATCCAGGAACGGAAGGAAGAAGTTGAACGGATTGTCGAACAACGGTATTCCTATACGTTCGAACGGCAATTAAAGGGCGGCTCGTTACGGGAATGGCCAAACAGTCATGTCTCAGAAACAGAAATCCGTGACTGGAACCTGGAGCATGGGATGGAAGTCCGTGTCCAAGTCCTACATCAAGATGAGCGCCGGACGTCGCTTGAAATCTTAGCCGTCGTCGCGACGGATCAAGTAAAACCACTTGCAGAACGAATCGTTTTTGAAAAGTGTATCGTCAAGAACCATGGCATCATCGAAGCAACGATTGACGGTCCACTGCAAGATGAGACGGGAAAACCGTTCTATTACACGACACCACTCGAAGACATGCGGTTCTTCCAACTGAAAGCAGGTCAACTCGTCGACCTCGTCATGTGGAAAGGTCATCCGGAGACATTGACGATTGTCTGGAAACACGCATTTCATTATGAAGTACCGACCATGACGGAATTACCGGCACGCGACGTATCGAGTGGTTCGCCCGAGTCCGCCACTGCGTCACCTGCAAACAAACAGGCGAAAACAGGACGCTACGACAAGATGATGCAACGGAAACCGAAGGCGAAGAAAGTCAAAAAAGAGCGGCGCCTCCGGGAAAAGAAAGTCCAGCAACTCGAACGTCTCGATACGACGACATTACCAGGTCAACCAATCGAATTCGTCGATAAAACGGCACTCGATTTTGCTTCCTACGACGGCATGCGTCTCGTCATCGTCGGTAATGAGCAACAGCGCGCCGTCTACCGCGACTTCTTTGCGGAGACGGGAGTCGAATTAATCCATCTTGGCGGTGACGCCCAAGCCGCGAAAAAAATCGCCTGTCTCGCGAAAAAGACGGACGCGATCGTCGTCGTCAAAAGTCGGGTTTCTCACGCAGCAGCGGCACATGTTCTCGTGCAAGCAAAAAAGCACGATATTCCGTTTGCGATTGAACGACTCGATGGACGACGCTCTTTGTATACGGCGTGCCAGCAACAACTTGAAAAAGCAATGGTCCAACGTTTACTAAAAGACGAGCGTTAAAAAGTGAAACCTCCTCAAAAATAAACCGTAAAGAAAGGTAGCACTTATTTTTGAGGAGGATCTTTCGATGTCAAAACAATTAAAATTAGCAGCGCGCGAGTCGTTGCAGGGACGATGGGGCTTCATGGCATTAATGATGTTGTTGTTCTTAATCATTCAAGGCGTTCCGAACGGATTTGCGTCCTCACCCGAAGAGGATTTCCAATTTATCGACTTGATTGGTATGCTCTTGACGGTGTTGACCTTACCGGTTGCAATGGGATGGTCATGGCTCACCCTATCTGTCGCCCGAGACGAGCAGACGAAAGTCGCCGATTTGTTTGAGCCGTACAAAATGTTCTTGA
Source organism: Exiguobacterium sp. s133 (assembly GCF_018618595.1). Classification (NCBI taxonomy): domain Bacteria; kingdom Bacillati; phylum Bacillota; class Bacilli; order Caryophanales; genus Exiguobacterium; species Exiguobacterium sp. s133. The sequence continues at coordinate 84,825 of NZ_JACSMK010000006.1, read as the reverse complement.
AAGCCATTGGAGTGTCAATCGTCCAAACCTTTTTCTTAGGGCTATGGTTCTTACTTTTCATCATTCCAGGAATCATTAAGTCATTCTCTTACATGTTGACGTATTACATCATTCGGGACGAACCATCGATTGGCATCCTTGATGCCATTACGCGTTCACGCCAAATGATGGATGGACATAAAAAAGAGGCGTTTTTCCTCGTCCTTTCGTTCATCGGTTGGTTCTTGCTCGGAATTGTTACGATCGGAATCGGTTTCCTCTGGATTGGCCCGTACTTCAGCGTCACAATCGCGAAGTTCTACGATCGCGTGCGTGGGGAAGAAGTTTCGACGACTGGTCACCGGACAGCCATGATGGATGCAAATCACAATGACTCACCGTTCGTATCACCAGAATGAATTGATTTTGAACAGCACCATACAAAGCAGGGATTGCCATCTTAAACCGATGTGCAATTCCTGTTTTTAGCTTCTAGACAAAGAAGTATCAAGAAACAGAGTGATTTTCCAAATGTTTTTTAATTCCGATAGGAAAAGAAGGTTTAAAGGTTGCTTTACTCTGCTAAAAGATGTACGCTAATTTCAATTATTCTTATCACGAGAAGTCGAGGGACTGGCCCGACGACACTTCAGCAACCCCGCATGAGCGGAAGGTGCTACTTCCAAGAGGAATTTATTCCTTTGAAGATAAGAGCTGACAGTAGACATTCGTCGCTCTTTTCTAAACGAAAAGAGCGATTTTTTATGCAAAAAGGGGGCACAGGGGATGGAATACGGATTTTGGTTACCAATCTTCGGGGGTTGGTTACGAAACGTCGAGGAGGAACAAATGCCAGCGACATTCGATTATGCGAAACAAGTCGCACAGACGGCAGAACGGATTGGCTTTTCTACGACATTGATTGCAGAATTGAACTTAAACGACATTAAAGGAATAGCCGAACCGAGTCTTGAGGCGTGGACGACGGCAGCGGCGATTGCGGCGACAACGGAACGGTTGGAAATCATGACAGCCGTCCGGCCCGGTTTTCATAATCCGGCGACGACAGCAAAAATGGCGGCGAACCTCGATCAGTTGAGTAACGGACGTTTTACGCTCAACGTCGTCTCGGCCTGGTGGGAGGAAGAAGCCCGTCAATACAATGGGATTTTTACAGCCCATGACGAACGATATGCCCGGACGGAAGAATTCGTGACGGTCATGAAAGGATTATGGGCGGACGCATCACCCTATAGTTTTGATGGGGCGTACTATCAGCTGGAACGGGCAGAGCTTCACCCGAAACCCGTTCAGCGTCCCGGAATCAAGCTCTACGCTGGTGGTGAGAGTGAGACGGGGAAACAGACGATCGTCAATCACTGTGATGCCTATGTCATGCATGGAGGAACGGTCGATGAAGTCGCGACGAAAATTACGGATATGAAAACCCGCCGCGCGGCGACCGGGAAGCAGCCGCTTGCGAGTTTCGGACTGGCGGCCTACATCATCTGTCGCGAGACGGAAGAAGCGGCGCTCGAAGAATGGCACCGGATTACGAACGTTAAAGAAGACGGTGCCGGATATGCCGGGTATGACGACTTCGTCAGTAAATCGCAACTCGAACAACAGGTCAAACGAAATGACTATTCGGTCTCAAACCGGGGACTGCGTCCGAACTTGATTGGGACGCCGGATCAAATCGCAGAACGGATTCTTGAATTTGAAGCAGTCGGCGTGACATTGCTCTTGCTTCAATTTTCTCCGCAACTCGAAGAAATGGAACGCTTTGCCCGCGAGGTCATGCCACGCGTCGAAGCGAAACGAAAGGTAGGTCAACTAAAATGACGAAAATTCATATCTTACACGAAAATCAGGAATGGACGGATCATTTAATCAAGCGACTCGAGGAACTCAACTTACCGTATGAACAGTGGCACCTCAACGAAGGGGTCGTCCCACTCGATGAAACACCACCGGAAGGCGTTTTTTACAGCCGGATGAGTGCCTCGTCCCATACGCGCGGGCACCGCTATGCACCAGAATTGACGGAAGGGGTCCTCGCTTGGCTCGAAGAACATGACCGGACCGTTTTCAACGGAACCCGTGCGTTACGACTCGAGGTCAGTAAGGTCAACCAATACACCGCCTTACGAAAAGCAGGTATCCGTGTTCCGAAAACGACGGCAGCCGTCGGACGTGATCAAATCGTCCAAGCCGCTCAAAACATCGGAGTATCGTCGTTCATCACGAAACACAATCGTGCCGGTAAAGGACTCGGCGTTCAATTGTTCCACTCGATTGAAGCACTCGAGACGTATCTTGACGGACCGACATTCGATGAGCCGGTCGACGGCATCACGTTGATTCAAGAGTACATTCAAGCACCTGAACCCTACATTACGCGTTGTGAATTCGTCGGTGGTAAGTTCGTCTATGCGGTCCGTGTCGATACGTCGGAAGGATTCGAGCTCTGCCCCGCGGATGCTTGTGTCATCGATGATTTGTTCTGCCCGGTCGGAGAAGAGGCGGCAGAGACACCGATGAAATTCCAAATTGTCGACGGGTTCGATGACCCGATCATCGCCCAGTATGAAGCGTTCCTGCAAGAAAATAAAATCGCGGTCGCCGGGATTGAGTTCATCAAGGATGCAGACGGGACGATTTACACGTACGACGTCAATACGAATACGAATTACAATTCGGACGCTGAAGCGGCAGCTGGGAAGTTCGGGATGCTGGAACTCGCAACATTCCTTGGTCATGCGTTAGAACGTCAAACCGTGAAGTGAACATCAAAAACCACTTGAAGTAAGAAAAATACCCTGATTGTGCCGGAGTCGAGCGTTAGAACGACGGACATCAGGGTATTTTTAAACTAAAAGGAGGTGGTGTCATGGTGACGTGGCGTGAAGAAAAAGTACTTGCGATTCCAATTGAACAGGCGTGGCATCTGTTTGATCACGATCGACTGCAACGACTCATTCCGGGTGTCGTCCAGCATGAGGTGATTGAACGTAAGCCGGGCGTCGTCGGATCGACGTACCGGCAAACCTACATGCAAGGGAATCGTCTTGAAACCTACATCGTGACCGATCTCGCTTATACGAATGAACCGGACTATAAACAAAATACGATTGGTTTTACGTTAGCGAAGATGTTTCGCCTTGAGATGTCGTTTGCGCTGAAGCGAATCGATGCGACGAGCTGCCGTTTGATTTACACGGGGAAAAATGAAGGCGTCAACTTCGTCGGTCGCAGTCTCTTATCGTTAGGCGGAGAACGTGAAAACGAGAAAATCGTCAAAGGATTTCTCGAGCGGCTCGAAAAAGAAGTGAAGCAAATCCAAGAATAAAAAGGTACGCTTACTCTCGATTACTGCGAGAATAGGCGTACCTTTTTAAGTAAGGAAGATGATACTTAACAAAAAAATATAAACGTATTTACAAAAAACTGCCCCCGATTAACGAGGACAGTAGACAAATCAATGTGCGTATAACGCAGTCAATTGTTGTTGGATTGAATCGTTGTTGAGGTACTCATCGTACGTCGTTTCTTTATCGACGATTCCGTTTGGTGTGAGTTCGATGATCCGGTTCGCAATTGTTTCGACGAACTGATGGTCATGCGAGCTGAAGAGCATCGCACCTTTGTAAGCAATCAAGCCATCGTTGAGTGCTGTGATTGATTCGAGGTCTAAGTGATTCGTCGGATCGTCAAGGACGAGGACGTTTGAACCACTGAGCATCGCTTTCGATAACATACAACGGACTTTTTCTCCCCCAGAGAGGACTGACGCTTTTTTCATGACTTCTTCTCCGGAGAAGAGCATCCGACCGAGGAAACCACGGAGGAATGTGTCACTTTCATCAGCTGGTGAGTATTGGCGCAACCAATCGAGAATCGTTTTGTCAGACCCTTCGAAGAACTCCGAGTTGTCTTTTGGCAAATACGATTGTGACGTCGTAACACCCCATTTGAATGTCCCGCTGTCTGCTTCCATTTCACCCATTAAAATTTTAAACAGTGTTGTGATGGCGATATCGCTTTGGCTGATGAATGCCACTTTGTCTGTTTTATTTAATGAGAAACGGACGTTGTCGAGGACTTTGACGCCATCGATTGTCTTCGAGAGACCTTCAACCGTCAACAAATCGTTTCCGATTTCACGTTCCGGTGAGAAACCGACGAACGGATAGCGGCGTGATGACGGACGGATGTCGTCAAGTGTGATTTTATCGAGCAACTTCTTCCGTGACGTCGCTTGTTTCGCTTTTGAAGCATTCGAGCTGAAACGCGCGATGAAGGCTTGAAGTTCTTTAATTTTTTCTTCTTTTTTCTTGTTTTGGTCGCCAGCCATCCGTGAAGCGAGTTGGCTTGACTCATACCAGAAATCATAGTTCCCGATATAGAGTTGAATTTTCCCGTAGTCGAGATCGGCCATGTGCGTACAGACGTTGTTGAGGAAGTGACGGTCGTGGGAAATAACGATGACCGTGTTCTCAAACCCGATCAGGAATTCTTCGAGCCATTTGACAGCTTTCAAATCAAGACCATTGGTCGGCTCATCGAGTAACAGAATATCCGGCTTACCGAACAACGCTTGCGCGAGCAAGACTTTAACTTTTTCTCCACCTGTTAATTCAGCCATTGTTTTTGTGTGAAGGCTTTCTTTGATTCCGAGACCTTGAAGGAGCATCGCAGCTTCAGACTCAGCTTCCCAACCATTCATTTCTGCGAATTCTCCTTCGAGTTCAGCGGCACGCATGCCGTCTTCATCCGAGAAGTTTTCTTTCATATAAATTGCATCTTTTTCTTTCATAACTTCATACAGACGTTTGTGTCCCATCATGACGGTTTCGATGACTTGGAACTCTTCATATTCATAGTGGTTCTGACGGAGTACGCCAAGACGCTCACCCGGTGTGATGATGACATCGCCTTGTTGTGCTTCGATGTCTCCTGCAAGAATTTTGAGGAAAGTCGATTTACCGGCGCCGTTCGCACCAATCAGACCGTAACAGTTACCTGGTGTGAACTTGATGTTGACGTCTTCGAATAATTTGCGGTCCGCAAAGCGGAGGCCGACGTTTTGTACTGTAATCATATAGAGATGAACCCTCGTTTCTAGTGTGTGATGTGCTGTTACGAGTGTACCACAAAATGATACGGCTCGTTTCAAGGACAAAGTTCTTTACATGTTAAGACAGATTCTAAAAATAAGCAACCATGGTCATGAAACATTTTCTGAAATCAACCGTATAAGTTAAAGAGGCAGGATGAAGGAGGGATGAGAAATCATGGCAACATTGTTTACCTTACTGTTTTTCGCACTCATCGCCTTGTTAGGAATCGAACTGTATAAATATATCCAAGACAAAATTGACAAAGGGGACTCATAATGAGAGAAATCAAACCAAAGAAAAGAATTAACCCAGCGATGATCATCGCCGGTGTCATCGTCGTTGCACTCCTTGCCATGACACCGTTCATCGTCGAACAGATTGAACCGGGGCAAGTCGGTGTCGTCTACAAACCGTCAAGCGGTGTCCAGGACGAAACACTTTCGCAAGGGTGGCACGTCGTTTCACCGATCACACGTGTGACGGAGTATCCGATTCGGACACAAACGAAGTCGCTCGACAATATGACACTCGCGACAAAAGACGGGAAGAACATTGTTGTCGACTTTACGTACAGTTTTGCAGTCTCTCCCGATCAAGTCACGAAAGTATTCAATAAGTTCGGACCGATCGATATCGATGAAATCGCAGATGGCTATTTGAAACAACGTTTATATGATGCGTCACGAGAGCAAATTTCGAAAGTAACGGTACTCGAATTGTTCGGTGAAGAGTCAGGAAATGTTTCAACGAGCATCCAAACGCAATTTGCAGAAGACGTTAAAAAAATCGGTTTCATCATTGAGGACGTTGCACTCGGTGCTCCGAAACCAGATGAAAAAACACAAGAAGCCATCGATTCTCGTGTTAAAGCCTCACAAGAGCTAGATAAGAAGAAAACGGATCTCGCGATTGCCAAAGCTGAAGCAGAACGACTTCGTGTCGAGGCACAAGGGGAAGCAGATGCGCGTTTGATTGAAGCGCAAGGTTTGGCGAAAGCACAGAAGGAACTTCAAAAAACGTTGACTGCCGAAATGATTCAATATGAAGCTGTCAAGAAGTGGGACGGAAAGTCACCACTTGTGAGTGGATCGGGCAGCATGGTGCAGTTGCCGCTTCCGGATCAGGAAACAGAGAAGGAATAAGTAATGGAATACACCTTCCGATGGGAAGGTGTATTTTTTTGAAGATTTTAAACAGTAAATTATAATTTTGATAAAGTGATACGAGAGAATAAATGAGTTATATCAAGCATATAAACATATTTCAGGAAAAAAATAAGAAAGATACATCTTTTAAATTGTAAAATAATTGGTTTATTTTAGTGTTTATAAGGTAATTGTTGAAGTAAGTCGTGAATGAGTTAATCGTAATCGGTCGTTAGGAGGGGGAGGTAGTGGTTGATAAAAAAATCTCCAATCCAATCTATCCCAACAATATTAGTGCTTATTATTTTCTTGTCAGGCACACACGCTTTAGCGAATGCAACTTCGATTACGATTAAAGGTAATCCGACGTTAAAAGAATGTGTAAGCATTCTCGAAGCACAACCGCCACCTGACCAAAATGCAATCGATGTAGTCGATTATTGTGAAAACACCTTGAATGAAGCAGAAAATGAATCCAACGAAGAAGCAAAAAAGGAAGAAGACGATAGGGCAAAAGGTGAGGATCAAGCGGTCGTGCCACCAGAAAACGACGAACTTGATCACGCAGAGCCTGCGTCACCGGAAGCATCTTCAACACCCGAGAGTGAAATACCCCTGACACCAGAACCTCAAGCACCAGAAGAGGAAGAGTCCCCAACACCCGAGACTGAGATACCCCCGACACCAGAACCTCAAGCACCAGAAGAGGAAGAGTCCCCAACACCCGAGACTGACATACCCCTGACACTAGATCCTCAAGTACCTGAAGAGAAAGAATCACTAGAATCCGAGGATGAATCATCAACTGCATCAAAGTCACAAAATCCTGCATTAGAGGATAAGGAAATACCTGTCGACGAAGGAGCGGAAAAAGCAGAACAAAGAGGAGCACTCGATGTCGCGTTGGTAGGATCGGTCAACCTGACCGCCGCCTATGAAGCAGCGCAAAGGAAAATTACGTTGACTGCGGATATGCAATCCGTTTTGAGTTTAGGATTAGGAAGCAAATACGTGATTTTTCAACTCCCACAGGAAGTGATGCAATCGATTCAGGCAGGGACAATCAGTTTGAGTTATTCCTATACAGGATTGCTGGGCGCGAAGGTTGCAAATGTACCGGCCAGTTCGATTCAACAAAACGGTAATCAAATTTATGCAGAAGTCGGTTCTTTGCTTGCACTCTCACTTTTATCAAAAGATATCTTTACGTTAAGTTTCAAAGTCAATCCACTTCCGGTCGGAACAAATTCAGTGTATACATTTGAAAGTTCATTGACGAGTAGTGTAGTCGATTTGGATGTTTTAAATAGTGGTTTTGGAATGGCGACTTTAACAATCGGTCCCGTATTTAACCTTAAAGTACCTGAAGTTCTCGATTTTGGAACACAGGAAATCAAAGGGAGAGAAGGTGTAATCAATCGAAAAACAGCGATGACGATTGAAATCTCGCATCAAAATGCTTTGAATTATGATTGGAAACTTCGCGCTAGGTTGACGGCACCACTCTCGAGCGAGGGAGGTGATGTACTAGATGACGTGCTGCTCTTTAAAGTCGGTGCGACAAATCAAACGTTACAAACCATTGATAGCGAAATTGCATCCGGGAAAATGGGAGCGACATCAACAATTTTGACGTATGGACCAAGTGAAGGAATCATTCTCGATTTGACAGGGAAACGACCACGAGCTACTACGTATCAGACGCAAATTCAATGGACATTAGTTAATGCACCATGAGAAGGGGAGATTTGAATGAAAAAACAGTCAACCGTTACTTCATTGTTTGCTAGTGCACTACTACTAGGTGGACCGTCCCTCGTATTTGCAGAAACGTCGTCAGGAAGTTCAACCGCGACCATCACTTTTGAGACGAATAAAGCACCTGACATTCTGGATCCAGCCAATCCCGATGATTCGTACACACCTGACCCAGGTAAGGGTGAAAACACACCGACCGGTAATACAGGACCGTTGACATTAGATTATGCACCGAATTTTAACTTTGGGACACATGAAATTCTTGGAAGTGATGCTATTTTTGAATCGACTGACGAAAAACCCTTTTTACAAGTGACAGACCGGCGTGTCGTGTTGTCTGAATGGACGGTTACTGCCAAGCTGAATACGTTCACGAGTGGAGGGGAAAACACGTTGCCTGGAGCATCATTATCGATAGCGGAAGGCATCGTGAATACACCTACCTATAACGTCGGGGCGACGGCACCCGTGACAAGCGCGATTGAATTGCTTGCGGGTGGTGAAGCAGTAGATATTTTAACGTCGACAGCTGGATCGCCTTACTCTTGGTTACTATCTTGGTTGGGTACTGATGTATCACCTGAGACGGACGGATCACTTTGGTCGAATGACAACATTACATTGAATGTTCCATTAAATCAACAAATCAAAGGAACCCACGTCGCGACAATCGACTGGGTATTAACGGATTCGATTCCTTGATTAAGGAGGGGATGAGTTGATTAAACGTGGTATACAGTATCTTGTTGGATTCAGTGGAGTCATCTATCTACTCATGACCGGAGTAGTCGTCAGTGCCGAGAGTAACGTCAATTTTTCGGTTGAAGCGATACCGAATGAATTTCAAGTGGATTCTGGTGTCACGTATTTCGATTTAAGGATACCTCCGGAACAACGAACTGATATGAAAATTCGGATTTATAATCACGGATCAGACGATCAGTCCTATCTTGTCTCGCTCCGAAATGCGACGACGAACGGGAACGGGTTGATTGTATATGAAGAGAAAGGACCATTGACGCTCGCGGAAGTGTCCCTATCCGAGTTAGCTCGCGTGTCGGAAAAGCCAATTACAATTAAAGCAGGAGAGTCGAAAATCGTTTCGTTGAAGCTGACTTTGCCGAAACGAGCGATTGAAGGGGTCCTGCTCGCAGGTATTGAAATCAAGAAACAGGACAAACCAGAAGAGGCATCCGCAGAAGTCGGTGTTCAAAGTCGTCAAGCGTACGTCATTGGTGTAAAGGTTCGATCATCAATCCGGGAGATTGAACCGGATTTGCTGTTCGAGGGAGTAAAAGCAACTTCCTATCTGTCTCGTCCGAGCGTCCTCGTCACCCTCGCGAACCAAGCATCTGCCATCAGTGAAAAATTTCAGGTGGAAGCTGTCGTCAAAAAAGGTGGAAAGGTCATCGTTCGTAAAGAAATGACGGCTCAATTCGCTCCGACGACATACATGACGTTCCCACTTACATCAATGGGAATTTTGAAGCCGGGAACATATCAACTCGATGTTAAAGTAATCGGGAAAGAAAAAAACTGGACGTGGCAGGATGATTTTACAATTAGTGAAAAACAAGTGGAACAGATGAAAAAAACGGTTCCTGACGTCGAACAACATCCGAATTCGTTCCTTGGAGACACATCGAAAATGTTGATGATTGTTTCGCTTTCCATCATCGTTCTTTTACTCGGTTACATTTATCACTTGAAACGAAAAGCATCTTCCGAATAATAAGCAAGCGGCCCTGCTGATTCAGCAGGGCCGCACGTGTGAAGGTACTTATTTTTTTTCGGCGAACCCGTTTGCGATGGCGACGATGACTTCTGTCGCCTTCACCATGTTGTCGACAGAAATGAATTCGAATTTCCCGTGATAATTTTCGCCACCTGTGAAGATGTTCGGTGTCGGTAATCCCATGTAGGACAGCTGCGAACCGTCCGTTCCGCCACGGATCGGCTTGATGATTGGTGTGATACCACGCGACTCCATTGCAGCATGCGCGATGTCAATGATGTGCATGTGCGGTTCGATTTTCTCCCGCATGTTGTAGTATTGATCATTTAATTCCATTTCGACACTACCGGCGCCGTACTTTTTGTTCCATTCCTCGACGAGCGCCGTTAAGAAGTGTTTTCGTGCCTCGAAGTTATGGCGATCGAAGTCACGGACGATGTAGTGGACGATCGTCTTTTCGACGGATCCATCAAAGGAAATTAAATGATAGAAACCCTCGAACCCTTCCGTGAACTCGGGCGCTTCATCACCCGGTAAGCGGTTTTGGAAGGCCATCGCGTGTTTTTGTGAATTGACCATCTTATCTTTTGCTGTACCTGGATGGACGTTCGTTCCATGGAACGTGATTTTAGCACCTGCCGCGTTGAAACTCTCATATTCGAGTTCACCGAGTGGTCCACCGTCGACGGTATAAGCAAACTGGGCATCAAATGCTTCGACATCAAAATGATGCGGTCCGCGACCGATTTCTTCGTCAGGCGTGAAGGCGACACGTATCCGTCCGTGTTTCACTTCCGGATGGGCAATCAAGTAAGCCATCGCCGTCATGATTTCAGCGATGCCGGCTTTATTGTCGGCGCCGAGTAATGTCGTCCCGTCCGTTGTCATCAAGGTATGCCCGACGTAGTTCGTCAAGGATGGGAAATCTTTTGGTGATAAAACGACTGGAATTGTGTCATTTAAGACAAGTGGTTCTCCATCATAAGTATCGACGAGCTGCGGATTGACGTTCGTTCCTGTAAAATCCGTCGCCGTATCGAGATGGGCGAGAAAACCGATCGTCGGAATGTCGGCGTCTGTATTCGCAGAGAGTGTCGCCATGACGTAACCATTGGCGTCGACCGTGACATCCGTCATGCCGATTTCTTTTAATTCTTCAACGAGAAGACGAGCGAGTGTCCACTGTCCTTCCGTCGTCGGGACGGTCGTGCTTTCATAGCTGGATTGTGTGTCGATTTTTGCATATGTAGTCAATCGACGAATCAAATCTTGTTTCAATGAAAAAACGTCCTTTCTGAGTTGAGTTACGTTCATCATATCATGAAGCGATAATATTCGAGTATTCTGAACCATGCTAAAATGGGAAAGAAAAAAGGGGGAGTACAGATGAAAGCATTTGTTGTCGATCAGTATGGGACAGACGCTACGTTAACAGAAAAAGACGTCACACTCGCTGAAACGGGGCATTACGATTTACGCGTTCGTGTTACGGGGACGAGCTTAAATCCACTTGATACGAAGATGTTTTTCGGTCATGTGGCAGCAACTCCGACAACTGGAATTCTCCAGGGCGATGTAACGGGGGAAATCATCGAAATTGGATCGAGTGTGACGACTTTTTCTGTCGGCGATCACGTCATCGCCTTCGGAGGCGGATTAGGCGAACGATCCGGTGCACTCGGGGAAGAGATGCTTATCCCGGAAAGCATGGCCGTCTTAAAACCAGCAGCACTGCGTTCGGAAATTGCCGGATGCCTGCCCGTGATTGGTTTAACGGCGATGGAGGCTTTAAAAGAACGGGCTATGGTTCAACACGGGATGCGACTGTATGTCGTCGGTGGAACAGGTGGGGTTGGTCATCTCGTCGTTCAGCTTGCAAAACATTATGGATGCGACGTGACGGCGAGTGCCGCGAACGATGAAAAAGCGAACTGGCTAGAAGGACATGGGATACAAGTCCATCGGTATCGCGACGAAACGAGTGAAGCGCTACTCGAACGTGTTGCGCCTGACGGTTTCGACGTCGTCATCGATACGGTGGGCGGTGATCATTTACAAGAGTCGTTCGTCTTAGCGAAGGAACGCGGGAAAATCATCTCAATCGCGACACGGACGACACAAGATTTGACGCAAATGCATAGTAAGGCATTGACGCTTGAAGCCTTATTCGTCGCATTGCCGTTGTTAAAAGGAAAAGCAGATGAGATGCGCCGCCAACAAGAACACCTTACGGAAGTCGCCGGTTTAGTCGCAGACGGAACGATTGAACTTCGAATCGATTCGCGTGTCCCGCGCCAAGTGGAAGCGTTAAACGAAGCGTATAAAACCTTCGACCAACACTCGCATTTCGGAAAGGTCAGCGTATATGATGTTTAATCAGAATGTCGACTAACCTAAAAGATTCGGCGTTTGGTTTATTTTTCCTTTTAATACAAAAAATAATTCTGCTAATCGATAGAAGATTAGCAGAATTATTTGTTTTGAGCTTATTTACGGCGGACAAGAACGGCTTTACGTTCCGCTTCTTTCATCGAAGGATGCTCCGGAAAGTCTTCAAGCGAGGAACTTTCCCAAACGATTTCGTACGTTTGACGAAGTTTCTTGAAAGCTTGTTCGACCATTTTCATGAAGCGCTGTTGATCAAATAGCTGACAATCCGTCGTAATCAACAACAGTCCACCGCGATGCGTCATGTGAATCGTTTGTTGGATTAAAGCGGGTAAATCGACTTCGGCACGGAAGTGGCGTGCTTGTGTTTTGACGAGTGCCGGTGGATGGACGATGACAAAATCAAAACGTGTTTTCTTATCAGCTTGATCGATATAATCAAACGCATCTTGGACGAGGATCGTTTGCGCCGCTGGATCAAGCTGATGCAGTTCAAGTTGTTCAATCGTCTTGTTCCGGCTCCGGGTCGAGAAATCGACGCTCGTCGTCTCAAGCGCTCCACCAAGCAGCGCAGCGGCTGTCAACGTCCCTGTATCGGAAAACAGGTTCAAGACATTTTGTCCTGTCGCATGTTGTTTGACGGTGGCACGAAGGTCGCGTTGGTTAATGTCGAGACCCGTCCGCATGCCGGCGTCCAGGTGATAGAGAAGCGGAAGACTGTTCTCCTCGAGGACTTCCGGGAAATCTCCCCGTTCACCGGCTAAGAAATCATCGCCTTTGACGGGCTGACCATCGACTTGGAAGGCACGTTTTTCGTAGATGCTCTTAAAGTGGATTAACGACTCAAGGGCAGAGACGATTTCCTGCTTAAATGAATAGATGCCTTCATTTTCGAACGTGATCAAGTAGTGGTGATCAAAACAATCGATTGTCAAACCACCGATGCCGTCACCTGAACCATTGAAGACACGGAACGTATCGATGAGTTCGTTCTCAAAAAAAGCATCGCGCCGGTCGAGAGCAACCTCGATTTTTTCTTTAAAGAAGACGTCATCGATTTCTTGAATCTCGTCCGTCGAGAGCAACCAGCCGAGTCCTTTTTCTTGCTTGCCAAAATAGCCGGTCGCAAGGTATTCTTTATCTTCTGTAGTAAGTCGAAGTAGCGCACCGGCTTCTTTGAGGTGGTTACTTTTTTGGAACAGTTCTTTATAAAGTAAAGGCTGACCATTTTTGATTTGTTCGATAGCCGTCGCTTTGACGACGACAGGATAGATTTCGCGTGGCACGTGAATTCCTCATTTCTAATTGTGGATAAGTAGTCAAATTATAGCATAGGAAAAGTTGTCCACATGTGGATAATTCAAATCGATAGATATTTAACATGTCCTTCGTCGGTTTCTGTGGATAAGTTAAGATGATCCAGGTGGAGATAATTTAAGTGAACGTTCTTAAGTGAACGTTCTTCAACGAACCATCTCTTTCCACTCGCTTTCCATGGGCGAGCAACAAGCCGCGAAGCGGTCCAATGCTTGTCCCGATTCGGGTCTTGTTCAGCTCTGACGAAAACATGACCGGTCATGTTTTCTTTTCCCATAGGAGTCGAGTGGAAACGAAGGTTCTGCTTCGAAAAAAGACCGCCTTCGTAATTACGAAGATGATCTTCTTTTAACTCAAGTATAAAATCAATCATCTTCTATACTTATATTGAATGCTGTAGACAAGATTTAAAGAAAGGGTGGACGTTATTTTGAAAAAAACAATCCAAGTTGTCGGTGCTGTAATATTTAATTCAAGCAATGAAGTACTCTGTGCCTTACGAAGTGAAGCGATGTCGTTACCGAACTTGTGGGAGTTTCCTGGCGGGAAAATCGAACAAGGAGAACGACCAGAACAGTCGCTCTCCCGTGAAATCAACGAAGAATTAAATTGTACGATTCAAGTGAAAGAACATATTGAAACAACACTTTATGAATACGAAAAAATCATTGTTGAGCTGTCGACATATTATGCGGAAATTGTTGCAGGTACACCTAAAGCGTTAGAACATGCGGAACTTAGATGGTTACGCGTTCAAGATTTACAACAGTTAGAGTGGGCGCCGGCAGATATTCCGGCTGTTGAAAAAATTATGAAAGTTTTTTCCACGAAATAAATTCTTCCGCCGTCAAAGGCTCTTTTAAGATCCACTCTACGTTGATTGGTTTAGAACCATGACTACTTTTATGAATCAACTCACCAAAATACGTAAAGGGTAATGAACGGCCTTGTTCTTTTTCTGCTTTACGAATAAATAGGTGAACTTTAATGCCACGCTCCTGATGGTGACGATAGAGTTCTCCTGCTTTTCCATGTGCAGTCGCAATGCTTTGAGATTGCCAATGGAAATGATTTTTATCAATGAAGTAATCTTGGTAATTCAGTTGATCTTCAATTGATTCGTTTTTGTGTAGGTTAACGAACAGTACATAATCTTCCCCTGCTTGCGCGACACCTTCCCGCCATGAACCTTCTTGATGTGGTGACTCAAGTAAACGCTGTATGACAGAGCGGCTATACGTCATTCGTGAAATCAATGATTGATCACTTGCTAACCAGACTTCACCTCCCGATAGTTGTTCAAAAGCATGCAGTCCAGCCTGAATCAATTCATTTAAGTATGAAGCTAAGTGTTCATTGGATGATAACGCTTCTGTCATTTGCGTTGAAAGCTGGAATCGTCCATCGTCTAATACAACAAGTAACGGTAGACGGTCATTTTTAAGTGGTGTCGACCATCGTTTGAATAAATGCTGAATAAGAGACGAACGATGGGACAATGCAGAAGTTGGAATCGCAAAGCGGTTTGCAGCTGCCTGAATGATATCATCGACTGAAATCGTTTCTTGGTGTAACAGTAGCTCGACCATCAATAAACTAAAGGGTTCACGAATCGGGAACCAACTTTCGATATGTTCAATGACTTTTCGTGCATCCGGATTGAGCAAAAGTGAGATTTCTTCGTCCGTTGCAACTTTCTCAAGTTGTTTTAAGCGCAGTACACTTTTCCATTGTTGGATAATCGCTTCAATGGCCGGAGCATCACGGTGTGTCACTAAGTCATTGAGTGATGGTGTATCACCAATCATTGTCGTAAGGCGCTGGTAACTTTCACGTAGCTGTTTACTTGTAGAAAACTCAATTTTCTTCATTTGCTCGATAATAAAGTTTTCGGTTACACGATCAAGAATCGCAAGTGATCCTTCTGGTAGGATCGGGAAGTGATTTTGGACAGCGTTTGCTACATGATAACGATCAATGGAATGGAACGATTGTTGTCCGGATAAAACGAGTGGGGCTACAAAAGCACGTTGACTGTTCCCGATAAAGTCTAAAATCGTTACATATTCTTTCGAATCATGCTTCCGTAATCCACGCCCAAGCTGTTGAATGAAAATTGTTGGTGATTCCGTCGGACGTAAGAAAAGCATCAAGTTAATTTTAGGAATATCGACCCCTTCATTAAATAAATCGACTGTGAAGATGAAAGATAATGGATCATGTTCGTCTTCTAACCGCTGAATGGCTTGTTCTCGCTCTACTTCACTTTGATTACTTGTGATCGCCAATGCTTCGATGTGGTGCTTATTAAATTCAGAAGCCATAAATTCAGCATGATTGATATTGACACAAAATCCAAGACCGACTTGGGTAGAACCACTATTGCCGAACTTATTGATCATCTCGAGGATATATTCCGTTCGGGAAGACCGTTCAAGTGCTTGAACTAAATCTTTCTCAATATAAAGTCCATTTTTTTGGGGAATCATTTCATAGTCGATCTCTTCATCATCTTGAATCCCGAAGTAATGGAATGGAGTTAATAAATCTTGAGCCAGTGCATCATAGAGACGAATTTCATACGCGATGTTATGATCGACTAATTTAAAGATATTTAGTCCGTCCATTCGTTCTGGAGTTGCTGTGATACCGAGTAAAAACTTCGGTGTAAAGTGATTCAGAACCTTTTGATACGATTCTGATGCTGCATGATGAAACTCATCGATAATAATATAGTCGAATGTTGAAGGGGGAAATTGTGCTAAATGAATTTCTTTGGAAAAAGTTTGAACGGTAGCAAAGGTAAATTGCTTATCCATTTCTTTTTGATCTGCTTGGTAGCGACCGAAAGTAGACCCTGAATCGGTAAAGATCTTTTTAAATGTTTGTTCTGCCTGGGTCAGTAACTTCCCGCGATGTGCAATAAAGAGTACACGTTTAGCTTCAAATTGTTTTACATCAAAAGCAGCTAAATATGTTTTACCTGTTCCTGTCGCAGCGATCACCATGGCTTTAGTTTGTTTTTTTAAGCGCAACCGGTGAAGCTGTTCTAAGGCCGGGAGCTGCATCTCATTAGGGTGGATCGTGTCATAGTCCACGGAGTCTTCAGCAACACGGTCGTTTACAACAAACTGTTTAATCTTTGGCGTTTCCAGATGATGTTGCTCATATTGTTCTAAAATTTCTGTTGTACAAGTAATTGCTTCATCGCTCGTCCATAAATTAGTAAACAACGTTTGCGCTTGAGAGACGAGAGAAGTAAGCGGAGAATGAGGAATTCGGACATTCCATTCAAGGCCATTTGTAAGTGCTGATTTTGATAAATTAGAGGAACCAATAATGGCACTATGTAAATCAGTTTCTCGTGTAAATAAATAGGCCTTCGGATGGAATGCTTGATTCTTTTTGATCGGTTCGTAAATTTTGATCTCAATATTACGGAATTGCATCAGTGTACGAAGTGCTTTCGCTTCAGTGATGTTCATATAAAACGAAGTGAGAACACGAATTGGTTTGTTTAATCGTTCCGCTTCTTGAAATGCTGGGACTAACGCTTGAATACCAGAATGTCGAGTGAAACTCACCATCCAGTCCGCTGATTGAGCAGTAGTCAACTCATCAATCAAATGGTGTAATAACTTTTCTTGATTTTCCTGACCGGGTGCGATTAAATCCCAAGCTCTTAATGATTTTTCATATTGAAGTGGGAGCGGTGTTGAAGACGCTGTTAACTGTCGTTGTAATGGAACCGTCAAGCTTGGTTCATTTAATGCGGATAGCCAACGGTTTGTAGTTTCGATCATTTCTTCAGTCAACTGATTTTGTTGAAGATCGACAATCGATTTATAAAAAAGCTCATTTAAATGAGTTAAGAGCTCTGTTGTATAATCTGCTGTTTGAATAGGTGAGCTTTTTGTAGAAGAATCTGTTGTAGAGTGTTGATTCTGTAATTGTTCCTGAAACGAAGACATCTTGACTACCTCCAATAAATTCCAAACTAAATTCAGTATACGAAGTAATTGGAAATCGTGCAGCAACAATCTAATTCCAAATGAAAATTACTCGGCAATTGTTCAAAATAATTGGAGACTTTTTTCTTTTCTTAATTTTACTGAAACGATGATGTAAAAAAAGATTTCCTTTTCGTGACTCCTACGGGAAGAAGCGCGTTTTCGCGCTGACAGAGGCAAGCGAGACCAGGTTCATTATTCGTCAGAATAAGGAGCCTCGGCTTGCGCCTCGCCCGAGGAAAGCACGAAAAAAGGAAGAATCTTTTTTAGACAGGTTCAGACCGCTCTTTATTTAGAGAAAGATTTTCTAATGAAAAAGTGCAACGCGAATCCCGTAGGAAAGCACGTTGCCAAAATTGAGCGAAGTATAAAAATCTATTTTTATATGGAGAAAGTCATCGATTAAGCTTCGACTTCAATCATCGCTTCAAGCGAGACTTTTACATTTCCTGCAAGCGCACGGGTAATCATGCACGAACCTTCCGCTTTTTCCGCAAGGCGACGTGCCATCTTGACCATTGCCTCTGTCGTATCGGCAGGTAAAATCAACGTGGGACGATGAATGATTTGATCATACGTAAAGACCCCGTTCGTCACATCGACGATGCCTTCAGACTCCATCGTCAGCGATACTTTTTTGATGTTGCTGCGCTCGAGCATCGCGGCAAGCGTGATGATGTAGCAGGTTGCAGCGGCACCGAGTAACATTTCGTCCGGATTCGTCCCGACGCCAGGACCGTCCATCGCTTCCGGAATCGAAATCTTTGTTTTTAAGTCACCGGTCTCGATGTCGCCGATGTCATTTCGGTTTCCCGGCCAGTCTGCTGTTAAGTGAAAATGATGTTTCATTTCAAAATCGCCTCCTCTGTTGTTATCATACGTGTTGTCTTTTTGATTTTCGCGCTATTTGCTCATGAACAAGCCCCCGGTCATCTTGCGACCGAGGGTTTGCATGGCGTTAACTAAAGATTTGATCGATTTTTTTAATGTCTGCATCCGTCAGCTCGACTTCAATCGTTCGGAGCGTATCTGTTACTTGGTCGGCACGTTTTGCACCAGGAATGATGGCATCGATGCCATCTTGCGCAAGGTACCAAGCGAGGACGACATGCGCGACGTCAACCTCTTTTTCTTTTGCAATCGGGCGAAGTAGCTCGACTTTTGCTAAGTTGTCTTTGAAGACATCTTCTTGGAAAAGGGGATCCTTCGCACGTAAATCATCGAACTTCGTATTTTCATCATATTTTCCGGCAAGTAATCCGGCAGCGAGCGGGAAGTACGGAACAAATGAAATCCCGTGTTCGCGGATATAAGGCAGGATTTCTTTTTCTGCATCCCGCTTGAACAAGTTGTACTCGCCTTGATATACGTCGACGTGCCCGTCTTTATTGGCTTCTTTTAATTGTTCGAGTGAGAAGTTCGAGACACCGATCGCTCGGATTTTTCCTTGTTCCTTTAATTCGGCAAGTGCAGCGACTGCTTGATCTTTTGGTGTCGCTTCATCCGGGAAGTGGATGTAGAACAAGTCGATGTAATCCGTTTTTAAACGCTTCAGGCTCTCTTCGACCGACTGTTTCAAAAACTCGGGTGAGTTATCGATGACGACCTCGTCGTCGACGATTTTGTGCGCGCCTTTCGTTGCGAGGATGACGTCTTTGCGTTCGACCGTCTCGCTCCACGTTTCACCAACAAGTTCTTCTGAACGTTCTGGTCCGTAAATAAAGGCCGTATCTAAAAAGTTGATGCCGTTCATCAAGGCGACACGGACTAAATCGCGTCCTGCTTGTTCATCGAGATTCGGGTAAAGGTTATGCCCCCCGACGGCATTTGTTCCGAGACCGATCGGGTGAACCATGAGATCTGATTTTCCGAGTTTGACTTTCGTATCCATAAGCAAATTCCTCCTTAGACGATATCGAGCGATTCTTTTTTAGTTGGAGCAGGGAATGCTTCATCAAGTGCTGCGAATTCTTCATCAGTTAGTTGTAAGAGTGCGGCACGACCATTTTCTTCGACGTGCTTCGCCTGACCGGCTTTCGGAATGGCGATGACATCACCACTCCGCACGACGAAGGCGAGTAGGATTTGTGCCGGGTCGACACCATGTGTTTCAGCAAGGCGTTCAACGGTCGGGTGATCAAGCAGCTTCTCCCGGAGACTCCCGCCTTCTGCTAATGGGCAGTACGCCATGACTGGAATGCCGTGCTCTTTTAAAAGCGGCATCAATTCGTATTCAATCCCGCGTGAGCCAAGGTGATAAAGTACTTGGTTGACGGCACATTGATCGCCGTTTTCTAACGCAAGTAACTCTTTCATATCTGCGACGTCGAAGTTCGAGACACCCCAGCGGCGAATTTTTCCTTCTGCCTTCAACTGCTCGAGACCATCGATCGTCTCTTGAAGCGGGATGTCACCGCGCCAGTGGAGTAAGTAAAGATCGAGATAATCCGTCTTCAGGTTACGTAACGAACGTTCACATGCTTCGCGTAACTTGTCTCCGCTAGCATTATGAGGATAAACCTTCGAGACGAGAAACACTTCTTCACGTCGTCCTTCGATTGCTTCGCCGATTAATTGTTCCGATGCCCCTTCACCGTACATTTCTGCGGTATCAATTAATTCCATTCCACTGTCGAGTCCGACGTTCAAAGCTTCGATTTCCGCTTGTCGTTTTGTCGGTTCTTCACCCATGTGCCACGTTCCTTGACCGAATGCCCGAACGTGTGTTGAATCGGGAAATGCTACCGTCTGTTGTTTTAACGCGGCAAGTAGAATCGTCCGTTCTGTCTCATTCATTCTCGCTTCCTCCTCCAAAATTCACAATAATAGGCTTTACCACGGATGGATAAGAAAAAAACGTCAATCGTTTGTTTACCAATGCTCAAACAAAGGACCTGACTGGCCATAAACGGGGTCGGTCGATGGACGCTCGACGCGTTCAATCCGCTCGAGATTACCCGGTCGTTCGCAGGCTTCACCTGTCAACGTATCGTAGTCTTGACCATTCGGGTAGGCACCAACCACTTTGAAGCGACGACTCGTATCAAGCGCTTTATGTCCGGTTCCGGCAGGTAAGACGATGACATCCCCAGCAGTCAGCGTAAACGTTTTCCCGAGCGGTCCTCCAATCTGGATACTGGCGTGGCCCTCGAGAATACCGATGACTTCATGAGCGACACTGTGGTAATGATGGAAATCAAAAATACCGTCGACCCAGCTGTTTTGCCAATTGTTCGCACGGAAGGTCTTTTCGATGGCAGAAGGGTCTTCGAAGACATGACGATAAATCAAAACCGGGTAACGTGGATTATTTGGAATCACACCATCGTCCTCAAAACGAAAAAGCTCGATACTCATCGTGTGTACTCCTCTCTGGTGTCAAAAATGATACCATTTTTTACCCGAAATCGAATTAAATTAATCGTCTAGGCATCTTTATAGCACTTGCATAATCGAGGTGCTAAACTATGTAAGTTAACGAAAGTTGAAGGAGGAATTTACATGATCGCAATCGAAGCAAAATTAGAAGTTCAACCAGCAAAACGTACTGATTTTTTGGAGGCTACTAAAGCATTGATCGAAGGTTCACGCTTAGAAGCAGGAAACGTCAGCTATGACCTGTTCCAAAGCACAGAAGACGAAAATGTCTTCATGATGATTGAGAAATGGGAAGATCAAGCAGCAATTGAATCACACAACACGAGTACACATTTCGGACAGTTCGTTGCATTTGCACAAACTGTTCT
Organism: Exiguobacterium sp. s133; assembly: GCF_018618595.1. Taxonomy (NCBI): domain Bacteria; kingdom Bacillati; phylum Bacillota; class Bacilli; order Caryophanales; genus Exiguobacterium; species Exiguobacterium sp. s133. The sequence goes on along the minus strand of NZ_JACSMK010000006.1, from coordinate 63,624 downwards.
CGCTAAACCACTTGATGTTCAAATGTTCACTGCATAAGTAGGAGAAAAGTCTGGCAATGTCAGGCTTTTTTTTTATGTTTAAAGCGAACGAAAGTTCTCTTTTTTTGTTACAAAAAAATTAAAAGACCTCGAATACCTGTTACTTTTTCCAAAAATAGGGCATTATCTTAAGAGTAGCTAGATTCAGACTTGAGAGGAGGCAGCTAAATGAACGAACGTAAAGTCCAGGAAGATTCGTCTTCACGCTCTTTCTTTAAAATGCCTCATACATACGCCATTATTATGGGGATTTTACTGATTTCAGTTATCTTGACGTATACGTTACCAGCAGGTCAATTTGATCGTGAGAAACAAGATGGACAGACGGTCGTCATCGATGGTACATACCGGGCGGTCGAGTCGGCACCCGTTAATTTGTTTGGGTTGTTTGAAGCGATACCAAAAGGCATGGAAGCGGGTGCTGGCATCATCTTCTATATCTTTCTCGTCGGTGGTGTCTTCGGTATTATCCGTGAGACGGGAGCAATCGAATCCGGAATCAATCAATTGATTAATCGATTTGGTCAAAAGGGACATATCATGATTCCGATGACGATGTTTGTCTTTTCGGTTGCTGGAGCGACGATCGGCATGGCAGAAGAGACGATTATTTTCGTTCCGATCGGTATCATGCTCGCCCGGGCACTCGGTTACGATGCGATGACGGGCGCAGCGATCGTCAGTCTCGGGGCAGCGGTTGGATTTGCCGGCGGAATGCTTAATCCGTTTACGGTTGGTGTTGCACAGTCGATTGCCGAAGTTCCATTGTTCAGTGGGATTGGTTACCGGACTGCAATCTACTTGGCTTTTTTATTCGTGACGATTTTATATGTCATGAACTATGCCCAAAAGGTTAAAAAAAATCCGGAGCGCAGCTTAGTCTATGACTTAGAGAAACATCGGAAAGAAGAAGTAACGACAACATTTTCACGGTTTTCGAAGAAACATGCGTTCGTCCTCATCGTTTTGATTGGTGGCATCACACTGAATGTCATTGGAATCTTTGAGTGGGGCTGGTACTTAACGGAGTTGACGGCATCGTTCCTCATCATCGGTATGCTTGCCGGAATCGCGACGCTCGGTATCAATCGGACGTTCGAAAGTTTGATTGACGGGGCGAAAGCAGTGACGTTCGGTGCCTTAATCGTCGGCTTCGCACGTGCAATCGTCGTCATCTTGGAAGACGGTCGTGTCATCGACACAGTCATCTACGGTTTATCGAACGCCGTCGGACATTTACCGACGTCGCTTGCCGTCATCGGCATGTACATCGTCCAGTTGATTACGAACTTCTTCATTCCATCCGGGAGTGGACAAGCAGCGACGACGATGCCCATCATGGCTCCGCTCGCTGATCTATTAGGGATTGAACGACAAGTCGCAGTCCTCGCCTTCCAGTATGGAGATGGGTTGACGAATATGATTTTCCCGACGAGTGCCCATTTGATGGCATTCCTTGCAATTGCCGGCATCCCGTATGAAAAATGGTTACGATTCGTCTGGAAGTTGTTTGCGATTTGGGTGACACTTGCCTGCGTCGCCTTGCTCCTCGCCGTCACCTTAGGCATTCAATGAACACCGACCTTCCGTGCAATGGGTGCGGAAGGTTTTTTTCGTGCAGGAATCGGGAACTTCTAAGACGAACGTTAGTTATAAGTTCATAAGGGGGATTTCAACATGACATATTCAATCGTTGGCTATTGTGAAAAAGAACAAGCATGGGGAGTCGCTGTTCAATCGAAGTTTCTTGCGGTCGGCAGCGCCGTCCCGTTTGCAAAAGCAGGTGTCGGAGCAATCGCGACCCAATCATTCGCGAATACGACATACGGTCCGGAAGGATTACGGATGATTTCTGAAGGGAAGTCGGCGGAAGAAGTCTTAAAATTGTTGACGGACGCGGACGAAGGACGGGCAGAGCGGCAAGTCGGAATCGTTGACGCAACTGGTCGGAGCGCAACTTTCACGGGAGACGCCTGTAATGACTGGGCAGGCGGAATTGCCGGTAAACACTTTGCCGCGCAAGGGAATATCTTAGTCGACGGCAACACGGTCAAGGAGATGGCCCGTGTGTTCGAGGCGACGGATGGACCGCTCGGTGAACGGTTGTTACGTGCCCTCGCTGCCGGACAAGCGGCAGGCGGTGACTCACGCGGAATGCAGTCGGCTGCGCTCCTCGTCGTCAAGGAAAACGGTGGATATGGTGGTTTCAATGACCGCTACATCGATTTGCGTGTCGACGATCACCCGAGTCCGATTCAAGAGCTCGAGCGGATTTATCAACTGCACACCCTTTACCTGCAACCAAGTAAACCGGAAGAAATCAAGCCGATTGATGATGCGCTCGAATCGGAAGTGATGGATAAATTACTCGAACTCGGTTACCGGGGATCGTTCGAAGAAGCTTTCCGGACGTACCTGCATACGGAGAATTTCGAGATGCGTGAGCATCAGGACCGTACGATCGATACACGTGTCCTTGCTTATCTCCGCGCCCAATGAGAAAAAGCTCTGCACTGACCGAGGTCAGGCAGAGCTTCTTTTATGCGGACGGATGGGTCCGGACAGGCACTTGATAACCGGTTGCGATGAAGCGTTCAAGCTCCGGTTCGGATTTAGCATTCAAGCCGACCGTCCCGTCCCCTTTGATCGCGACGTTCATCAAACGGATGCGCTCAATGTGGGGGCCGATCGTAATCCCGTGGCGTGCGGAATCTTCAATCCGGACATCGACGAGCCGGACGTCGTCTGCCCCGTTCTCACCGCCAAAGACTTGAATGTCCGTTTTAGCCTGACGGAATCCCGTCATCTTGACTTGGCTCAAGGTGACGTTTTTCGCCTTGTACTGGATTCCGATCACCGGCTGTTCCTGGTAATCATAGTTCGGGTCACCGAGGACGGTGAAGTCATGGATGACGACGTTCCGATACGCCGAGACGACGAGTGCCCGCGGTTTTGAGTTTGCATAGAGCGGTGTGTATTGAGGCGTCTGCGCGACGAGCCGTGTCGCGATGATGTTATAGGCAGTTTGTGACGTCGGGTCCGTTGCTTGGTGGTGGCCGATATGGCGGAAGTTGAACGAGCGGTGATCATCGATGGAGAGGTGCCCGACGATTTTGACGGTCGAAGCAGCGGACGATGTCGCATGTGCCTTGATTTCGAGTCCGCCGAAACAACGGGACGTCGCATTGTTGAACAACCAGACGTCGCGCGAGCCATCATCGATTTCGATTCCGTTCGAATTCGAAAAGCCGACGGCGTGGGCTCGCCCGCTCGGGTCATGCATGAAGCAGTTCGAGATGAATAAGTGATCGCTATGATGCGTCGTGATGCCATCGTCGCCGAATCCGGATCCCGTCAAGCCGTCGAACCAAATGAAGGAACTACTTAAATTCGCCCGTGCGCCGTCCCCGTTGTAATTGTAGTAAGGTGTCGAAATGTCGAAACAATGGAGCCCGGGATCGACTGCCTCGACGTCGAAGACCCAGCCGTACGTGACATGGGCGTAAGTCAGACAACTCGAATGGTTGCCCCATGTGCTGCTCTTTTTAGCATCACCGATCCGCTCGATGTTCCAGTCAAGGGTCATTTTTTCGACGAGCAGATGATGATTACCGAGTAAGTAATTTTGGTTCGTGATTAACCGGCGTCCTTTCGGGGCAGCATCATGCAATTTTATAATCGTCCGGCCTTTCCCGTCACCCGTCAAAATCGTAAAGTTCGGGAGCCGGATCCCGCGGACGATGTATGTGCCGGCAGGGACGTGGACTTGCCGATGTCCGTCCGCAAGTGCTTCCTTGAAGGCAAGCGTGTCATCGGTCTTTCCGTCACCGATGGCTCCATACGTCCGGACATCGACTTTTTCGACCTGACAGGCCAGTTGTTCGAATTCATAAGTTAGCCGACCGAACCAGCTCGGCCGGACCTCATCCTGTTGACTGACGAATGCTTTCGTCAGGGGCAAGATATGTTTATCGCGGTCTGTTAAAAAAAGTGGCGAGATTAACGAACGTAAGTAGCGGCTCGGATGCGGCGCGCGACGCGGTGCGACGAACGGGCTTTCGGTCATCAATTGTTCCGCACGGGTGACGGCCGCAAGATTCGTGTTACTTTCCGTATATTCAGCAATCAATCGCCCGTTTTGATAGGGATCGTGCGTAGCTTCTAATATGACCATGATTGAACTCCTCTCTAAAAATCACTACATTCCTTTTCCCATCCCGTCTGTTGTTCAAGCCCTTTTTAATTAAAATCAAAAAATTCCGTTAATTAGGCTTGAATCATTATATAATGGATAAAAATGACATTAAAGAGGTGGGAGCATGCGATTTCAAAGTCGATTACTCTTGATGATGGGTATAGTTTTGCTTGCACTTGGGATCATGAAACCGTTAGTCGAGACGGGTTATCAAGCACTGCGTGATGTCGAGGTTTTTCCGGCGACGGCAACGGCGCAACAGTGCAGAGAAGATTGTGAAAGCAAGCCGCTCGACTGGTGGTGGCTGAAGTTACTTTGGAAGAAAGAACCGAAACCTGAGGGTGTGATTTATGGTTACGATACGGATGAGAAGAGTGACCGGGGAGGGGAACCTAAAGATAAATTTAAATTCATTTCACTCGGAGTTAAACATGCTGAAAAAGGTGTGGGAGTCGAAGAGGACGGAGGCTTTCCTTACTTCTTAATCGGGTTTAGTGCAGCGGCTGTCCTGTTGCTTGTCCTGCTCATCCGTCGCTTCCGAAAACGCCGTGGCCGGCGAAAAGATGCACTCGAAGACGAAGTGACGCCACCGCAGCAATACCGACAGACTAAGGTGGATTCAGAGGAAACGTTCCCGCCATTGCCGGTCGAACAAGTTCGGCAACAGGTCGTTTTGTTCAATCGTCAGTTGCCGGCACGGCTGAAACGCCGGGAGACGGAGTCGTTCAGCGAGTGGTTCGGACGGATCGGTTTTCATCCGTCAACCGAACTGCAGCATCTATATGAGGTAATCCGGTATGATTCAAAACAATCAATTCAAGTGTCATCGACTGCGCTGACAGACATCAAACATGATTTTTCAAATTATCTCAACCGATTCCGATGAAACCTTTTAGAAAGTCCCGACGTATCATGGAACAGAAGGTCAGGAAACGGGGGACTGAAGAATGTACTTAGCAGACGCAGTGAAACTAAAAAGTATCTTACGGAAACAGTTGGAGCAACTAGTCGAAGAGATGGAGCGTATTGCATTCATCGACCTTGAAAAAGGGGAGGCCCTACCGACTGGTCAAGAACGGACGTTACTCGATGTCGAGTCGGCGATGGATGCAGTCAGGCGTGATATGCGGACACTCGATCGGCTGGTCTATGCAGCAAACTTGTCAACGACCATCGAGACGACAGAAGGAGCAATTCCGCTCGTCGAAGCGATTGAACTGGCGACTCAATTACGGGCAAAAGCGACACAGTTCCAAGAACTCGCCGCACGTCCGAAACGCGAATTCCAGTATGGATTTGAAGGAACGACGGTCATCCGGCATGCTTTGTACGATCCTGAGGCATACCGGATCAAGGCACAAGAGATGGAGCGGGCTGCTCACCGAATCTCGAATGCGATCAATGCCGCGAATTACCGAACGGAAATTGATTTTGACGGTCACCGTTATATGTAAGCCTTGATCAGGTGAGACTCCTGATCAAGGATGGCATTTCTGACTCTCAAACGCTTCCACAAGGGAATCACAACGGCCACGGCACACCTATGACCACGGACCGATGACATGTTTACCTGTCACTTTTGACTACCTGCGGAAAAGACTTTTTCCGTCAGATGCCAAAAAACCGCGATTGCTTCGGCATCGCGGTTTTTTATGCATAACATCTTGTTATTCCTTAAAAAAAAAGGTAGACCACTACTTTAGTTCGGGTATAGGCTAGGGGAATAGTAAATATTAAAGGAGGAACTGATATGAAAAATTCATTTAAAGCATTCGTCGTACGTGAGGAAGAAGGACAATTCGTCGGGGCACTCGAACAAAAACAAGTCGACGACTTACCAGAAGGTGATGTGTTGATTCGTGTCGCCTATTCGTGCATCAACTACAAAGATGCGTTATCGGTCACAGGAAATCGAGGGGTGACGAAAAATTACCCACATACACCAGGCGTCGATGCGGCAGGTCATGTTGTAACATCATCTGATGAACGCTTCAGCGAAGGACAAGCGGTCGTCGTCAACGGCTTTGATTTCGGAATGAATACATCAGGTGGTTTTCAGGAGTATATCCGCGTGCCGGCGGACTGGATTACGTCGCTACCGAACGGCATCACGACGCTTGAAGCGATGAGTTACGGAACAGCCGGTCTGACAGCTGCCCAGTCGATTGATGAACTCGTTCAACGTGTAGCACCGCAAGATGGTCCGGTCCTCGTCACGGGAGCGACAGGTGGCGTCGGCAGTGTCGCGGTCGCACTCCTCGTGAAACTCGGGTTCACGGTTCATGCCGTGACCGGGAAAGAAGCAGAGCATGACCGCTTGAAGCAAGCAGGTGTCGCAGAAGTCATCTCACGCCAGTCACTTCTGGAAGAAACAACGCGACCTTTGAAAAAAGGACTGTATGCCGGTATTATCGACACGGTCGGTGGTCCGTTACTTGCCTCGGTCATCCGTTACGTACAATACGGTGGACTCGTCACGACGTGCGGTAACGTCGGTGGTGCTGAACTGACGATGACCGTCTATCCGTTCATCTTACGTGGTGTTCGTTTGATTGGAATCGATGCTGTTCAGTTACCAATCACAGAGCGTGAGCGTTTATGGAATCATCTCGCGAACGACTGGCATTTATCGATTGCCGAGATGGTCCGAATGAAAGCGTTGAGTGATGTTCCGGCAGTCGTCAAGTCGTTGCTTGAAGGGACACATCAAGGCAGAACTGTCATCGAAATTTAAACAATTTGGTTCTGGATTAGATGGTATAGTGAATGAAACATCACTCGGTCAATTCAGGAGGAACCAAATATGAGTCAACAGGAACAAGAGTACGATCAGGCACGGCAATCGCGTCACATGCGTCGAAAACAAAAGCGCAACCGGCGTGGGATTGCGTTCGGTGGCCTTTTGGCGACGGCTTTGATCGTCGGCGGATGGGGCTATATGGTCGCGCATAACGATCCTTCGCAAGCGACGTCGACGGTCGAAACACCGAAAACAGATGCTTCTGCCAAAGAAACATCAAAGGATAAAGAAAAAGATTCGGCCGATCAAGAGAAGAAAAAAGAGCCGAAGAAATCGAAAAAAGAAGCAGCACCTGAGATTAGTTCAGCAACATGGATCAAACGACCGTTTGCAGATGTCTATCAAGATGCAAATCGGACCAGTGTCATCTATAAGGCGGACTTAGGGGATGTTTATGAAGTCCTCGACGCAAAAGACGGCATGGTACATCTGAAGTTAAGTGATGCTGTCGAAGGCTACATTCCGGAAACGGATGTTCAGATGGAGGCACCGGCTGGTTTAAAGGATGAGAAACTCCTTTCGACACTCGGACAAATCGTCGCGAATCAGCCGATTGACAAGCCGGAACAATACCTCGGGAAACCGCTTGAAACGTTTGAGGCGAAGTATGGCAAGCTCGGCAACACACAAAAAGATGCCGTCAATACGTACCATTTCTCGAACGCCGGGTACTTGCTCGTCGTATCAGATGGAGTAGTCGAAGCAATTGACTGGATGAATGTCTCAGCGTCAGGTTTAACAGCACTTGGTGATCCGGTCGTCAAGACGGATTACGGCACATGGTACGAGGGCGAGAAATTACAGCTCAAGGCATTCCCGGATAACGGTTCGACGCGCTTGCGTCTCGCACGTGATCTTGGGAAATGAATCGATTGAGACTGGAGCTAGTCAGTTTCTCTAATCAAGAGCCGGACATGGCGAGTTGGATTTGAACGCAACGACAAAAAAGACAGGATCGTCATCTCACAAAGATGCACAGTCCTGTCTTTCATTTTATCTAAAGTCTGAAGCACGTTCATTCCGTCGAGTGAACGTGCTTTTTTGCGTTGGTTCCACAATAAAAACCTCCCGAGTCATCGACTCGAGAGGAAAGAGAAAATCCTTGGGAGGAGGTTTTCTTAGTAGACGCCAACTGCATCAAATGATTTTGCTGCAGCGGCTGCTTCAGCACTTGAAGAACCGTAAAGGTCTTTTGCCGATTGAACGACTGCTGCGCGGAGGTAGCTGAAGTTCGAAGTCGGAGTCAAGTAGACGTTAAGGGCACGGTAGTAGATGGCACCAAGTTTCGGTACGCCGACGCCTGGTACAGTGACACCGTAATGTGTACCACCGTTACCTAAGAGGTAAGCGGCTTTGTTGACGATACCAGAGTTCGTGTGGACACCACCGTTATCAGCCGTACCTGTGTAACGTTTTGAGTAGTGGTCTGGATCTCCGTAAGCGGCAGGGTTAGACATTGAACGAAGAGCATCGCCACTTACACCTGGTGTGTAGATGTCTTCACCGACGAGCCAGTCGAAGTTTGATCCGACTGAGTACTCTGCAACTGTTCCCATGATATCCGAAACAGCCTCATTGATCGCACCCGATTCGTTTTGGTAAACGAGTCCTGCTGTGTATTCAGTGACAGCGTGCGTCAATTCGTGAGCGACTACATCAAGTGCGCCAGAAAGATATGTGAATGTCGAACCGTCTCCGTCACCGTAGACCATTTTTGATCCATCCCAGAACGCGTTGTTGTAGCGTGAAGAATAGTGAACCGTTGAATTGAGTGCTGCACCTGCATTATCGTAACTGTTGCGGCCATATGTGTTTTTGTAGAAGTCATATGTTTTCACTGCATTGACTTGTGCGCTGACAGCGGCACGGTCGTAAGTAGCATTGAGAACGTTGTCGGCATCCGCCCAAAGTGATCCTGGAAGTGATGTCCGGTTTTTTGCATCGTACGTCGAGATGCCTTTACCGCGTGTTGAATCTTGAAGGTAGTAGTAAGAACCACTCTTCGTTGTGTTGAATGTAGCACTTGTTCCAAGAACCGTCGTACCTGAACCGACTGTCGTTGTTCCGGTGATTGTCGTAACTGGTTTCGCATGTGCCAATTGGTCATATTTGTTGATGACCTTACCAGAGTTTGCATCGATGAAGTATGTCCAGCGTGACGGCTCGTCGCCAGCTAAGACAGTCGATGTGATTTTATAAGCATAGACAGCATCGTCTTTGACTGGATAGACAACGAGTTCACTCGTTGGAGCCACTTCGAATTCTGTTGCTTTGATTGATTTTTTATACAACTTTAAAGCTTTCTTTTCAGAGATTGCAATTTTCTTATCAAGACCTGGTTTCCCTTTGACTTTGACTGCATCATTGACGATTGCTTTTAAAGTACCGTCTTTCGCAACGTTACCGACGACGACACTACCGAAGACCGGGACGCCATCCACTTCTTGTTGGAGACGTACGATGTGAGATGATCCATCTTTTTGAACATCTTGTACAGAGAAGTCACCTTTACCTTCGACATACTCTTTAACGATTGATGCAGCTGGCTCGGACGATGCTTTCGTCAACTTGCCAGATTGAAGACCTTCTGCGCCTACGACTGTAGGAACGACAAGTACACTTGCGACAAGCGATGTAGCGAGAAACTTTTTCAAAATAAATCGCCTCCTTGTTTGGGTTGAGTCTAACTATGCCAAACAAAATAGAGAACGAGAATAAGGCATTCGGATTAAATAGAATTTTCTGAAAATAGGTATTTAGTACCCGTACTGAACAATTTAGTCATTGAGACAAATCGAGTGAAGAAATACCCGTCTAGCACTCCTATCATTGAAGAAACGGGCTTTCTGGCCTTAAATTCTGTGAGTAGTCCTCAAATTGTAGACAACGAACTATCGGTAGATAAAGCGTCTTTTCCCGTAGCAGTCAACGAAACGTGACGCTTTGTAGGTAATACCGTGAGGGAAAAGCCGGGCATGCAGACGGTTTAGAGCACAATCCGTCTCGATATCGTAAGTTCACGCTAGAGTTTGTCTACACGCGGAAAAGACTACTCATTTGAGTAGTCCTTAGAGAATTCGTTGATATAAGTGATGCGTGCCTTCGCGTGTCTCATCGATTTTAAAATCAAGCGGATCAAGTTCAACCCCTTGTTTGTGTGCAAAACGTTGAATTTTTTCAAACGACTTCCAAATCTCGATGTCTGGTCCTTCATGTCTCCAAAAGACATAGCGAGCGGGAGGGAGATGGTATCCTTTCATTCCCTTAGGAACCCGTTCGAGTGAAGAGACAGGTAAGCCGACGCATTGCGTATAGGTCGTTCCGCGATGGGCAAGCGAAACATCTAACGGAAAACTGTCCGGTATGACTGCCGGAATTTCATGGGCCCGACGTGAAAATTCACGCCATAGTTCAGGCATCAATGTATGGAGTTCATTTTCTTCGCACGTCATGCTGAGTCCGATTACATAAAGCTCGTGACGTTCAACAATTTTAGGATGCATTTGAGACTCCTTTCGTCAGAAATCAAGAAGCAGTAGTCAAGTTCCGTCGTTTTAAGTCTAAGAAGAGTTTAGTAAAAGTTGCGTCCCACTGTGTGCCGCTTCCTTCTTCAAGAATCGACAATGCTCGTTCAGCGGGCATCCCCTTTCGATAGGGGCGATCGGAAGTCATGGCATCATAGGCGTCGGCAATTGCCATGATTCTTCCGAAAAGCGGAATCGCGTCACCGGTCAAGCCTTCCGGATAGCCTTTGCCATCATAACGCTCGTGATGGTACTTTACCCCGGGAAGAATCGGTTGTAACGTCTCTGGTAAATCAACTTGCGATAAAATATGGACACCGATTACCGGATGGCGTTTGATTTCATCGAATTCTTCTTCCGTTAACCGTCCTTCCTTCAAAAGAACGGCATCTCGGATACCGATTTTACCGATATCGTGAAGAAGAGCAGATTTTCGTAATAACTCGATTTGTTCATCAGGTAAGTCAGCGGCACGGGCGATTTCAACGGAATATTCCGCTACCCGTAAAGAATGCCCTGCCGTATAAGGATCGCGAGCATCTAAAGTCGCGGCAAACAACGTAAATAAACTATTTAAAAGGCGTTCATTTTCTAAATCGCGTCCTTCGATTCCTTCAACCATCAAATTAAATCCGCCAATCAAGTGTGCGAATTCATCGGAGTAGGGATTGGAAATCGTATTCAATTGACCCGACTCGATTTGAGCAACTCCTTCTTGCAAAGCAAGAATCGGTTTTTTAATGTTTTCATATAGTAGAAGACTGCAAAATGTCGCAAGGCAGAGGATGACAATCAAAATTAACGTCGCCCAACTCCAATAAGACTGAAGACTTTCGTTTTCCGTTAACTGAACGGCAGAAGCGAGGACGAACAGTAAGATTGGAAATACACCGATGACGAGTGTACTAATCAACATTTTTTGGCGCAAGCTGACCATATGTTGTTTCTTTAAGACGATGTCGCCGTAACCTGCCGCCTGAGATCGTTTCGTCAACTCGAGCAACATCGGTTCCGTGACCCGGTAAGTGAGGAAAAATTCAATCAGAGCATGAAGAATCGCGACGAGAATCGCTCCGAAACAAGCGAGACCAATCAAATAGTAGGGCATGTCGAGCCAACCACGGTATATGGCGAAAGCTGTCAAGGTAGAAGAAGGAAGTGATAATCCGAGAAAGTGTGGACCGAGAATACGTTGCATCGTCAAAACCGGGAAGCGATGCGTCGTCTGAAAAGCAATTGTCAATTCGTCAGCAGTGGGCTGTTTTGATTGAAATACTATATAAAGGGACCGAACGTGTCGGCGATAGATTGTATATTCCAAGCTGAACATCAGGGTGACAGATCCTGCCATGATACCAAGCAAGAGTATCCGCTCTTGTGGACTGAAGGTCAGTGTTTCGAAGATGAACAAACTGCCGACACCGAAAACGGCAACGAATGAGCCGATTAAATAGTTCGTTAAGACTTGTCGCTCAAAACGTTTTAAAGGTTGCATGGAATTCCTCCTCTTCTTAATCAAAGCGTGCAGCAAAGAATTTTTCTAGTACTATATAATGGTCTATCTTATTAATATCGGCACGATGTAAGAATATTAAACTAAATTCCAAAAATAGGTATAGTTATAAAGTCCTAATTATACAAAAACTAATTGATTAACGAACTAAAATAACATATGATTTGAATATTCAGAAAAGTATATTAAAAGTGTGCTTTTCACTACTACATAGGGGGTAAGTTCACGTGGGGAAAAAGAAACAGCTTAGCTTAGCCGTTTTATCTGGAATCACGGCAGCTGCATTCGCAGTTAGTCCGGTTTTACCTGGTGGGAAGGTAAAATCTGTTGATGCTGCTGAAAAAGCAGCAGTAGGAGCGCCGATGGACTTGAACACAGTCGATCAGGAACGTCTCTTAAAAGTATTGCAGGATCGTGGGGTCGTCTCAAAAGCATCATCTGCAGCTGAGAAACAAAAGGCTGTCCAAAAGTATTTGGATAAAAAGTCGAACGGTAAACCAGCAGCTGAACATGAGTCAGAAAAAGCGAAAGAATTCGATCAAAAAACAAAAGACTTTTTGACGAAACAAAAAGATCAACTCGCAAAACAGTTGAACAAGAAACACGATAATTATAAAAAAGGTAAAAAAGATGGGTTTGTCAAAGTCGACAAAGCTAAACAAGCAAAATACAACGGTGATACACGGACAGATAAAGTCCTTGTTCTACTCGTTGAGTACAGTGACTTTAAGCATAACAATGTTGTGCAAGAAGATGGATACATGTATTCGAATGACTTCAACCAAAAGCATTATCAAGATTTAATGTTTGGTAATAAAGAGTTCGAACTCTTTAACGGAGACAAGGTCAAGACGTTTAAACAGTATTATGAAGAACAGTCAGGCGGAAGCTACACGGTTGATGGTAAGGTCTCGAACTGGTTAACAGTTCCAGGTACAGCCAAAGACTACGGTTCGGATAATCCAGCGGGCGGAAACGATAACCTTCCAGGCGCTAAGGGTCCACGTGGTCTCGTTAAAGATTCGTTGAATGCTGCAGTAAAATCAGGCATCAACTTAGCAGAGTACGATCAATTCGACCAATACGATATGGATGGAGACGGCGACTTGAACGAGCCGGACGGCCTCGTCGATCACTTGATGATCATCCATGCAGGAACAGGACAAGAAGCTGGGGGCGGAACGCTCGGAGATGACGCAATCTGGTCACACCGTTGGACACTCGGCAACGTATATCCTGTTGCTGACTCGGTAGCGAAAGTAAACTATTGGGGCGGTAAAATGGCTGCCTACGATTACACGGTTCAACCTGAAGACGGCGCGGTCGGTGTTTTCGCACACGAATTCGGTCATGACTTAGGTCTTCCAGATGAGTACGATACACAGTACACAGGTCAAGGCGAGCCGGTCGCATCATGGTCAATCATGAGTGGCGGTAGCTGGAACGGGAAAGTTGCCGGAACAGAACCAACAAGTTTCTCACCACAAAATAAAGAATTCTTCCAAAACGTGATGGGTGGAAACTGGGCGAATATCGAGACAATCGATTTTGATTCGTTATCAAAAGCAGGAACTGCTTCTTATATCGATCAAAGTGTTACAAAATCGAAAAACCCAGGAATCATCAAAGTAGACTTACCGAAAAAACCGGTCAAAGGAATTGCACCGGCGTTCGGTAAAAAATACTATTACAGCACAAAAGGAAACGATCTTCATACGTCAATGACGTCACCAGAATTCGATTTGACAGCTGCTAAAGCTGCTAAATTTGATTACAAAGCGTACTTTGATGTCGAGTTCGATTATGACTTCTTGACAGTTACAGCAACAGCTGGTGGAGTAGAAAAAGTCATCGACGTCATCGGTGACGAAGATACTGATGGTGATCAACGTGCTGAGTCTTCAAAAGGTGCATGGGTCGATAAATCATACGACCTCAGCGAATTTGCAGGCAAAAAAGTAATGCTTAAATTTGATTACACAGGTGATGCTGGTCTTGCACTCGACGGTTTCGCACTTGATAACGCGAAATTGACAGTCGACGGTAAAGTCGTCTTCGAAGATGATGCAGAAGGTACACCGAAGTTTAAACTCGACGGGTTCATCGCGTCTGACGGCTTCAGCTATGCTGACAATGCGTACTACCTCGAATGGCGTAACTACGCAGGCTCAGATAAAGCACTTGAGCATGCGCGTGGCGTGAAATACAACACAGGTCTCGTCGTTTGGTACGCAGATTCTAGCTTCACAGATAACTGGGTCGGTGTTCACCCGGGTGAAGGATTCCTCGGTGTCGTCGATTCACACCCTGAAGCAATCGTCGGTACGCTTAAAGGCAAGCCAGTCGTATCAGGTAGCACACGTTACCAAGTTGCGGATGCTGCATTCAGCTACGATAAAGCACCTTCTTGGTTGATCGATTCACCAACACGTGGTCTTTACGACTACAAAGGTCTCTCAGGTGTAACGAAATTCGATGATTCTAAATCGTATATCAACCAATTGATCCCGGATGCAGGGAAACTTCTTCCGAACAATGGTCTTAAAATTCAAGTCATCGGTGAAGCGAAAGATAACTCTGCTGGAGCTGTCTGGATCCACCGTTAAGAACAAAACAGATCTGGGAAACCAGGTCTGTTTTTCTTTTGAAAAGTGGAATCAATTGGAAAAAATATTGGTCAGACAACTTGACTTTTAAAGCGCATCCATACTATACTGACGTTAGCTTAATATTGTTATTGTCACTACTGATTCACATTGCGTCACGAACAATCTTTTCGTCGCTCCATGTATTTCGGGACAATAATGAATTTCTTTCATATGCATCGTCATATGTATTAAGTAATTTATTTTTGGAGGTTGTTCCCATGAACACAGGTAAAGTAAAATGGTTTAACGCAGAAAAAGGTTTCGGTTTCATCGAAGTTGAAGGCGGAGAAGACGTATTCGTACATTTCTCAGCAATCACTGGTGAAGGTTTCAAATCACTTGACGAAGGTCAAGAAGTTGAATTCGAAATCACTGAAGGCGCACGTGGAGCACAAGCTGCTAACGTCGTAAAACTTTAATTTCAACTATTCAATCGCTCTTCTTCGGAAGAGCGGTTTTTTTATTGTCTTAATATCTTGAATTTAAGATATCTGTGCGCTATGCTTTGCATATAATCAAATTCAAAAGGGAGTGGCAAAGATGGAATTACTCGGTATTCATCATGTTTCAATTTTGACCGGGATGGCGGAACGGAACTATCAATTTTACACGCAAGTCCTTGGAATGCGCTTAATTAAGAAAACAGTGAACCAAGACGACACGACGTCGTATCATTTATTTTATGGGGACGCGGAAGGAAATCCGGGGACTGATCTGACGTTCTTCGACATTCCGCATCTCGGAACAGGTGTACCTGGTGCATCGAGTATTTCTTCAACATCACTTCGCGTTAAGACAACGGCAGCACTCAAGTTTTGGGCACAGCGATTTGAGCAAAAAGAGATTGATCATGATTCACTCATCGAACGGGCAGGGCGACAAACGCTTGCCTTTCGTGATCAAGAAGGAACACGTCTGATTCTCGTCGCAGAAGATGGGGAACTAGGCGTCCCGGGTGGCGTGCCGTGGAAACACGACGAGATTCCAGCAGAACATGCAATCGTCGGCTTAGGTGCCGTGACATTGACCGTTAACGACCCGGGACCAACAGCGCTCGTTTTGACGGAAGTCCTCGGTTTTAAAAAAATCGACAGTTATCCGTCGCTTGCGGGTGAGTTTGCGGATATTGAAGTGTATGCAACGGGGCAAGGAGGAATCGGAGCCGAAGTCCACCTCGAAGCGCGACCGGATCTCGATCGAGAACGTCTTGGTCGCGGCGGTGTCCACCATGTCGCGTTCCGCGTACCGAACAGTGCGGAATATGATCTATGGGTCGAGCGTTTAAACCACTACCGTCTTCCGAACTCCGGAAAAGTTGATCGCCATTACTTCCAAGCCTTGTACTTCCGGGAACCGAATCATATTTTATTCGAGCTTTCGACGGATACACCGGGATTTGCGACAGATGAATCGATTGAGGAGTTAGGCGAGACACTCGCACTACCACCATTTTTAGAACCACAACGTGAGCAGATTGAAGCACGTCTTCGTCCACTCGAAATCTGACAATCCTGTGACACGGGTCACAGATACGTCGACGTCCCGTATACTAAAAGAAGGAATCACGAAAAGGAGTGACGGGATGTTAAGAACTACGTTAGGTCAATTTCGGTTAATTGCGATTGTAGAGGGAATTTCATTTTTAGTATTGTTGCTGATTGCGATGCCGTTAAAATATATGGCAGGAATTCCTGAGGCAGTCTCGGTCGTTGGAGCCATGCACGGTGTGTTGTTTGTCATGTATGCGTTATGGCTTGTCGTCGTTAAATTTAAATACCGCTGGTCGTTTGTCAAAGCAGGTATCGCCTTTATCGCATCCTTCATTCCGTTTGGTACGTTTGTACTCGATCGAAAGCTAAAACAGGAAGCAACAAACGCGTAAATTGTGTATACTAGTAAAAGCACGGCTGTGGATAACTGTTTTTGTCTATGCGAAGCAGGTTATCCACAGCTTTTTTCTGTGGATAATTTTTAGGAGGATACTATGTCAACATTCGAAACATTAAACATTCAAGAATTGTGGATAAAAAAACTACAAAAGCAAGGCATCAAACAACCGACACCGATTCAAGAACAAGCTATTCCGCATTTGCTTGCGGGACGTGATTTAATAGGAAAAGCACAAACAGGTACAGGGAAGACACTTGCCTTCTTGTTACCGATTCTCGAGCAAATCGATTTAGAGAGTAAAACGGTTCAAGCATTGATCGTCGCACCGACACGTGAACTTGCGCGTCAGATTGCCGACGAAACACATAAGTTGATTCGGAATATGGAAGACATTCGGGCACTTGCTGTATACGGCGGACAAGATGTCTTTAAACAAATCCAACGTCTCGGACGGATGCCGCAAATCATCATCGGGACACCTGGACGAATTTTAGACCATGTCGGACGGGGAACACTCGATTTGAGCGCGCTGAAGACACTCGTCTTAGATGAAGCCGATCAGATGCTTCAAATTGGTTTCTTACCGGAAATCGAAGATATCATCGCAGCAGCACCGGTCGATCGTCAATTCGTCATGTTATCTGCGACGATGCCACCAAAAGTCGAGCAACTCGCGAAAACGTACCTTCGTGACCCGATTGAAATTCAAGTCGAAGCTGAAAAAGTAACGGTCGATGCGATTGAACAATTCGTCGTCGAAACGACGGATCGTCGTAAGCAAGCGACACTTCGGACGATGCTCGACGAAATGCGCCCGTATGCCGCAATCATTTTCTGTCGGACGCAACGTCGCGTAACGAAATTAAACGAAGAATTGCAAATGCAAGGGTATCCGACGGACGAGTTACACGGTGGATTGACGCAAGGAAAACGTGAAAAGGCGATGTCGAAGTTCTATCAAGGGAAAACACCATTCTTGATTGCGACCGATGTTGCGTCACGCGGACTGGATGTCACAGGTGTCACACACGTCTTCAACTATGACTTGCCGGACGATGCAGAAAGCTATGTCCACCGGATTGGGCGGACGGGACGTGCCGGGAACGACGGCGTCGCGATTTCGATCGTCACACCGAAAGACGGTCGGAGTTTCCGTGACATGGAACGCGAACTTGGGGTCGAAGTTACACCAATCGTCGTCGAATTGTCAGATGAAATGATTCGGGCACAGCATGACCAGAGTAAAGGCACGAAAAAGCCGACAACGGAAGGCCGTGGCAATACACGCCGGTCGAATAATCGTCGCCCAGGACGGACACACCGGAAGTAAGCAAATCAATCTACAGAAAAATCCCGTTTCCATTCATCGGAAACGGGATTTTTTATCGTTGAAGAGACGCTTTACTGGTCTGTGTTATTTATAGACCATCTGTCCGCCGAGATGACCGGCATAAGCAAGTAATCCACTACCAATCACAGCGACGATTAGACTGAAGATAAGAAGCATTTTTTTATTTGATCGATAATTGAAAATCAACAATACAAAGGAAATACCGAAAGCAATCAGACTGTAAAGCGCAAAGTGTTCATGATCTTCAATCGCAGCCCGTGTCGCATTGAACGTCGAACGGGCATAGTCTTTTGTCTCATCTCCGGATAGATACGCAGCGACCCCTGCGAGGAGACCGGTGAATAGGGTAATCAGAGCAAACAATTTCAATTGAACCCATTTTAAACTAAAGAATAATAGTAGTGTAGCGAACAGTAACAGACCGATTGGAGCATGGACGAGTAAGGGGTGGAGCGGAACACCGAATAGCATGATAAATCCTCCTTAAGTAATGAGTGTATGACTATTCATTACTTTACCCCTGCTACCTGATAGTTAGCTGACGGCTTTATTTAATGAGGGAAATGAATCGTAAACCGTGTTCCTTCATTTGGACTGGAGTCGACCTCGATGCTCGCGTTATGGGCATCAGCAATCGAGCTAGCGATTGCGAGGCCGAGACCGGTCCCTGTTCCGTGGCGAGCGTGGTCCCCGCGATAGAAGCGTTCGAAGATTTTTGCCTGATCACTTTTCGGGATACCGATTCCCTCATCAGCGATTGTCAGCTGAACTTCGCCAGGGGCTTTTGACAAGCGGACCTTGATTGGTCCGTCACTGTAGACGGAAGCATTTTCTAGAAAGACCATTAATAAGCGCGTCAATTGGTTAGCGTCCCCTTTAATTAAGAGGTTCGGTTCAATCTCGATTCGCAGTGTCCGGTTGGATAATGTATGGGCGAACCGTTCAGCGGTCTTTGAGACGAGCGTACTGAAATCAACGGATTGCAGGGTCATGGATTGACCCCCGCGGGCAAGCAACAGCAAGTCCGCGACGAGTAATTGCATCGAAGTCGTCTCGGCTTTCAAATCGTCGAGAATCGTCTGTCCCTCACGACTGAGCGGTTCAGCTTCAAGCAATTCGATTCCGCTATATAAAATCGTCAGCGGTGTGCGCAGTTCATGGGAGGCGTCCGACGTGAAGCGACGTTGCCGGTCGAAAGCTTGTTGGACGGGCTGGACGGCTCGACCGGCGAGAACATAACTGAGTCCCATCAAAATCAACGTCGATAAGACGGCGATTCCAGATAAGACAGCGATTAAACGTTGGAGTGTATCGCGTGTAGCGGACGTTTCTTTTAAAAGAACGATGGAGCCTTCGTTCGTGTCGCGTTTGTACAATAAAAAATGGTGATCCTCGACAGTCACTTTTTCAGTTTCTTGAGCAGAGGATACGAAACGCTGAACGGTCTCTTCCGTTAAATCATCCGGAAGACTCGAATACTGTTCTTCACCCGTTTCGTCCAGCACTTGAAAATAAATCGGATTAGGTGTCAAGCGATCTTCACCATGTTCGATTCGTTCGAAGACGTCACGGTTCGAGATGTTTTTTAATTGATTGAGCTCTGTTTGGTCGAGTAACCGTGCCGTCGTAAAGTAGACGCCAACGAGTATGAGGATTAATAACAGTAAGAAGGTCCCACTGAATAAAAGGGTCAGCCGTTTTCGGATCACTTCAAGCATGGTGGTCACCAAGACGATACCCGAAACCGCGGACGGTCTTGATGAGTGGTGGAGCGCCAACCGCCTCTAATTTTTTGCGGACGAGACGGACCAAGGCATCGAGAGCGTTGTCCGTAACGTCGGCACCAATTCCCCAGACGACTTCGATGATCAGTTCGCGACCCATCACTTGTTCCGGTCGACGTAATAAGAGTGATAGAAATTCAAATTCACGACGTGTCAATTCAAGTGGATGATGATTATAGGAAATCATTTGCGATGAAACATCGAGTTCAAGTCCTTGAAAAGATACCGTATCGACGAAGGCCTTTTTTTGTCGACGACTTAATGCGCGGAGACGGGCAAGCAATTCATTCGATTGAAACGGTTTGACGAGATAGTCGTCGGCACCACTATCGAGACCATGGACGAGGTCGATTTCTGTATCACGTGCCGTCAACATTAAAATACCACCTTCAAAACGATTTTTTCTAAGTTCAGCTGCGACCTCAACCCCACTTTTATGAGGCATCATCCAATCGAGAACAAGCAAATCGTAACGAAATGTCTGGCATTGATTGAGTGCATCGACACCATCGTGTGCGACATCGACTTGGTAGCCGGCACGTTCGAGATGGAGTCGAAGCATTTTTGCGAGCCGCTGATCGTCTTCTGCAATCAATACACGCATGAATTTTCCCCCCGCGTTCATTTTTTCTTATTATCCCATAGTTGCCGTCAGCTAGTTATCAGTTTTTAGCGCTACAGTAAAGATAACAACAAACGAGAGAGGATGAAGGAAGATGAAACCAAAGCCGTTTGCAAAATGGATGGTCGGTTTAAGTAGTACGGTGTTTATCGGTCTAGCGATTGGTCAATTAAGTGTCAGCTCAGATGGACAATCGACGACACCGGTCAGTACAGGGGATACGTATTCGAATGAAACGAATTTCCCGAGTCAACCGACGCAAGGGGATTCTTATGGTGACGAGGAGTCAGACGATGATGGCGGATATTATGATGATGATGAGGGATGGTCAGGAGAGGATTCTTCCGGATTCAGCCAGCCGAGCGGAAATAGCGACGGACGCTCGAGTCACTCGAAATAGGAGGTCAAGTGATGGAACGACAACTCTATTCGATGCATAATACGATTCGATTCGTGACGGAAAATCAGATTCCTGAAGAAGAATGGCAGGAGATTGAACGATTTTTCAGCTACGTTGATCGAGAGTGGTCACGGTTTGCTGAAGCGAGTGAAGTGAATCGGTTGAATCGCCTTCGAATCGGTGAAACCTTATCGATTTCGTTACCACTCGCTCGGTTACTAAAGCGTTCGATTCGTTATTTTGAACAGACGGATCACTATTTTTCTCCGTTTCTTCTTGAACAACAACAGGCAAACGGATACCGGGATTCCTTTCCGTTTCACTATGCGACTGAGTCGGAACGGGTTGGTCCCCCAGAGATTACACCCTTTATTCTCGAAGGGCTTGAAGTGACACGTGTCGGTGGAGGAGCAATTGACTTAGGTGGAATCGGGAAAGGCGCAGCCGCAATGATGGTGGCGCAACGGCTTCGGAAAGAACGACGACGCGGATTGATTGAAGCTGGCGGTGATGTCGTCGTCTGGTCGGACGAAACACCATGGAAGATTGGCATTACACATCCGCATACAGACGAAGAAATCGCGGAAATCAGCCTTCGACAAGGGGCAATCGCAACCTCGAATCGAATTTATCGCTCCTGGCATGTCGGCGAACGGATGAATCATCACTTACTTGACGGTAAAACGGGGCGACCGATTGAGACACCGCTCATTCAAGTGACGGCTTCTGCTCCACAGCTGTATGAAGCAGAAGTAATGACGAAACTTGCTTTTCAGATGACAGAACAGGAACGGCAAGAGAAGTTATTCAGATGGTTTCCGAATGGACGATTATTGTTACTCGACGCGTCAGGTGAAATCATATCTGAGAAGAAAGGAGGATGTGCACTATGGACTGGTTGAAATGGATGTTTTCGACCTGGACGATGATTCGTCTCAGTGGGCTAGCGGGTCACTTTTTGATGACATTATCCGTATTAGCTGGATTACTAGGCTCGTTTCCGAATCTCCGAAAACAAAAAGCACGACTTCATAACGTCCACCTCTATGGCGGATGGGCCGGACTGCTCGCGATTGTCCTCCACGCGACGTTGATTGTCGTGGATACGTATGCACCGCTATCCATCCTCGAGATTTTGATACCGGGCAACGCTTCTTACGAACCACTGTGGAATGCCTTTGGGACAATCAGTCTTTATCTCTTCGCTTTTGTCCTGATCACGTCGGACTTCCTAAAAGAGACGCTCGGAAAAACTTTATGGAAATTAACGCACTGGCTTGTCTTACCGGCTTGGGGGTTGATGACGCTTCATGGTCTCTTCATCGGGACAGATACGGGAACGTTGTTTACGACAATCTGGTACGTGGCTTCGACACTGACATTTATCACATTGATTCTTTACCGGATGCGTCTGCGTCCTAAAACAAAAGTACAAATAAAACCGGAATCCTCGACGTCTTAAGAGGATTCCGGTTTTATTCATTGTTGCTCGAGCCACTTCGTCCACGCGACAAAAGCGTCTTCCCGATTTTCGATGTAGTTGTGATCACTGTCGACGACCAGTTCTTCGAAATAACCGGCGTTTTGAAGGAGGTCGTGGTGGAGCGCTTTGACGGATGTTTCATCCCGTTCAGATGTGACGAGCAATGCCGAGCGGTTCTTTAGTTCTTCCTTGAGCGCAAGAAGGTTCCAACTCGCATGGTTAGCTTTTAACTCCTCGAGTAACGTGTCACCGTCAGTCGCTGTAAGGAAAGACGCACCGCGGCTGAGAACACCGCGTAAGGCGTCCTCGTGTTCCGGGTAGTCGAGGATCAGTTGACCGATTAGACCGAAGTTGAACGGAGAAATTCCGATGTAGTGTTTGATGTGCGGAACAGCAGCAAACGCGTGTAGACCAGCAAATCCACCCATGCTGTGACCGACAATCGTAATTTGGTCGCCGAGCACATCATGCTGTTCTGTAAAGGTCGGAGAAGCGACGTGCTCCATGATCGCTGTCGCATCTTCCAGGACATGACGAAAACGGAACGCACCCGAGCTGCCGATGCTGCCGCGATAAGAGGTCACGAGGACATGGTAGCCGATTTCTTGGAGACGGACCGCCCAGTCCATGTTCAATTGTTTCCCGGGAAACCCGTGGAAGAGGACGATTAACGGAGCAGGACCTGTACTTGCCGGAGAATACAGACGGCAAAATAGCGCTTCGTTCCCTCCGCTCGGTATGGCAATTAAAGAAAGACTAGCTTTGTTCGTGATTGTTTCCATCTCATTCGCTCCTTTAAAAAGTTTCGTATGTTTCATAGTGTGATACAAGTTAGGAAGCAAAGCAATCGTTAAGTCTATGAACAAAAAATAAAGTAGGAAAAGAACGTTTTGCGCCCCGCCGTTTGAGAGCCGGGATGGAGGTGTGCTTGAAATCGACTAGCTTGTAGTCTGCTGCGCGTTTCCGCCTTGTCTCGTCTCCGAGCGGCGGGTGCCCGCTTTTCGATATGGAAGCGATTCAAGTCGGCATGCGCTTCAAGATATTCGCGTTACATGTCGCCCTTCTTAGGGAGAACTAAAAAAAGCTTTCTTTTTTTGTTGACTCCAGGTCAGAGATGTTCCGTTTCGAATTGCAGCATACTGAGATAAAGAGGTGCGTAGTGTGCCGCGCGTCTCCACCTTGTCTCGTCTCCGAGCGGCGAGCGTCCACGCCGCTTCACTGCGTTGCAGGGTCGCGGACGCCCGCTTTTCGCTACGGAAGCGATCCAAGCCGGAATGCGCTTCAAGATATTCGCGTTACATGTCGCCCTTCTTAGGGAAATCTTAAAAAAGCTTCGCTTTTCCGTTGACTCCTACGGGATAAGGCGCGTTTTAACGCGCTGTCAGAGGCAGGCGAGACCCTGCTTCTTGTCCTTACGGGACAAGAAGCAACGGCTTGCGCCTCGCCCGAGGAAAGCAACGGAAAGGAAGAAGCTTTGAATCACTACCATTCGTCCAAAGGAGCTGACAAGTCATGCGCTTGAGAAAAGCAACGGAAAGGAAGAAGCTTTGAATCACTACCGTTCACCCAAAGGAGCTGACAAAATCCGCATTACTGCCATTCTCTTTTTCGATAAAAAACAAAAAGAGCTGCCCCAATCAACAGGGCGGCTCAAATCATCGTTCTTAAAAAAGTAAGAGTCAATCAATCAAAAGACTTTTGTCGTCCACGATTCACAATTCCATAAGTCAGTTGCGACTGCTTCATAAAATTCAGGTTCGTGTGAAATCAAGAGGACCGTTCCTTTATATTCTTGCAAGGCCCGTTTCAATTCCTCTTTCGCTTCGACGTCCAAGTGGTTCGTCGGCTCATCGAGAACCAGAATGTTTGATTCCGTGTTCATCAGCTTACAAAGACGGACTTTCGCCTTCTCTCCACCGCTGAGTACTTCGATTTTAGATTCGATGTGTTTTGTCATCAAACCACATTTCGCGAGCATCGCCCGGACTTGTTGTTGCGTCAAGGATGGGAACGTCCCCCAAATTTCTTCGATACACGTGTTCGAATTCTTCTCTTTGATTTCTTGTTCGAAATAGCCGATGTGCAAGTTTTCACCGCGATCGACCATCCCTGAAACAGCGGGGATTTCACCGAGTAAACTTTTCAGTAACGTCGACTTCCCGATTCCGTTCGCACCATGCAATGCGATTTTCTGCCCCCGTTCGATTGTTAAATCGAGCGGACGCGAGAGGGGTTCGTCGTAGCCGATGACAAGACCTTTTGCTTCGAACATCAGCTTGCTTGGTGTCCGAGCCGTCTGGAAATGGAATTCCGGTTGCGGACGTTCTTGTGCAAGCTCGATGACATCCATCTTGTCGAGTTTTTTCTGACGGGACATCGCCATGTTTCGTGTTGAGACACGCGCCTTGTTACGGGCGACGAAATCTTTAAGTTCAGAAATTTCTTGCTGTTGGCGCTTAAAGGCAGACTCCAGCTGTTTCTTTTTCGCTTCATGGACCGTCAAGAAATTATCATAGTCACCAACATAACGGCTCAAGCCTTGATTTTCCATATGGTAAATCAAGTTGATGACGCTGTTTAAGAATGGAATATCATGCGAAATCAAAATGAATGCATTCTCGTAATCGTTGAGATACCGTTTCAGCCATTCGATGTGTTGCACATCAAGATAGTTGGTCGGCTCATCCAGTAACAAGATATCTGGTTTTTCAAGTAAGAGCTTCGCAAGTAAGATTTTTGTACGCTGACCGCCACTTAATTCATGGACATCACGGTCTAAGCCGATTTCATCGAGACCAAGTCCGCGGGCGATTTCTTCGACTTTTGCGTCGATCGTATAAAAATCATTATTCGTTAAAATGTCTTGTAAGACACCGACTTCCTCAAGCATCTTTTCGAGTTCTTCGGGCTCGACTTCACCCATCTTCGCATACAGGTCATTGATTTCTTGTTCGATATCGAACAAGTATTGGAATGCCCCTTTTAGCGCATCACGAATCGATAAACCTTTTGCAAGGACGGCATGTTGATCGAGATAACCGACACGAACGTGTTTCGCCCATTCGACTTTCCCTTCATCCGGTTCGAGCTGAGAAGTGATGATGTTCATGAAGGTCGATTTCCCTTCACCGTTTGCTCCGACGAGGCCGATGTGTTCCCCTTTTAACAGGCGGAACGAGACATCTTCGAAAATCGCACGATCACCAAAGCCATGGCTTAAGTTTGATACCGTTAAAATACTCATAACTACTCCCTTATTTCATGAATTCAACGCTGTGATTAGACACCTGTACGTTTTTTCTGGTTGTTCGTCTTTTTCGTCTTCTGGCTCGTCATTTGTTTCGTTTCCGTTCCACGAAGACCAGTCGGACGTTTTGTTTGTGATTGTTTTTTTGCTTTCAATTGTTCAATCATCGCTTCTTGAAGTGATAATTTTTTTTGTTGTTCGCTCATGTGTGTTCACCTCGATTAATTCGTTCTTATCTTATAGTATGCCAAAAAAAACGCTTTTTGAAAACGAACTCTACTTAATTCATCCTTTAACGGACAACCTGACCGAGATAAATGACATAACAATTCCGGTCAATGTCGATTTCGCAGCTGTCACGTTCAAAGGTTCCATGCTCTGGCACGGTCACCTTATCCTTAATTAAATAGCGCATCGCTTGGACGTGGTTCGGGACGGTCATCGTTTTGATAAGTGGTGATGTACTGCTTGGCATGTACCGGCGAAACTCGATGTGAATTTGATGAGGCGGATAAATCCGGTCCTCTGCATCGAGCGGAGAGGCTTCGACGTGATCGACGATCAGCTGATCGTACTCGCCCTCCATTTCGTTGGAGCGTAATTCATACAGTTGGCCCTCGATGATATGAAATTCACATAATTGATGAGCGATGATTTCATCCGGTTCGATTGCGAAACGACTGTATTGATAAATCGACTTATATTCATCTTGATCTTCGACATAATAAGCAAGTGACATCGTGATTCCTCCTTGTAACGGCATGATATGTTCTACTCGGACGATCAGAAAAAAGTTCCGGTACGACAAGGAAACTTTTTTAAGAGAAAAAGCGTATACTTAGAATAACAAATTGTTAAGAAAGGGGTATGAATCGTGAGATGGATGAAACAAGCATCACTTGCGGCGACGCTTTTGATTGGAACGACACTCAGTGGTTGCGGTGCAGACGATGCGCAAGCCGAACGTCCGGATGATCCGGATTGTGACGATTATGAATATGATAATGAAGAAGGCGTCTGGTATTGTGATGATGCAACATCGACCCATTCTGGTTTTTATTACTGGGGAGGCAGTTATTTTGCATCCCGTGCCCTGATGCATAGTGCGATGCGGACGAAAGGCTATACGCCGAAGTCGAACGCAGTCAAAAGTTATAATGCGAAGACAAAAGGATTCGGGACGGGATCGTCGTCTGGTTTCTTTGGCGGATGAGTGAACGAGAGGATTTATATGGTGACATTGAGTCGTTTTGGGATGAATTGGATGGTGAAATCTATGCGTTGACTGATGTTTTGACGGTTTCGTCGCGGACGCTGGAGCGCTTACGGGTAGCTGCTCGAGACGTGTATCTGATTTTTGAGAAAGTCGCACCGATTCTACGAACGATGGAGGATGATGCGTTACTCGAGCTCGGGTATCCAAAACAAGCACTTCCCTTTCTCCGTCTAGAGACGATGCGCCCCTTATCAATCATCAGTCGACTCGACTTCATCGTGACGGACGATCGGATTTCCGTCATGGAATGGAATGCCGATACGCCGACGTTCATTAAAGAATCGTTTGACGTCAATGACCGGATTGCGCAAAAACGCCACATGATGGCAGTGAACCCGGATGAAGCGGCGAAATTAGCGACAAGCGTCCGTCGCGCCATCGCAGCAGCGACACATCGAACGCAGCAACGCCCGCATGTCGTCTTTACGTCACATGGGGACAATATCGAGGATCGTCTGACGACAGAATACTTGCAAGGGTTCGTGGACGGGGCAGCGTATTGCCCGCTTAACGCCCTTGAAATTCGACCGGAAGATGGATTGTACGACCAGGACGGACGACGGATTGATATTTTATACCGTCAGACCTTTCCGATTGAAATGGCGCTTCTCGATCGCGATGACACGGGACGTGAACTCGGTGTCTTATTGTTACAACTCGTCGAACAAGGTTTGCTCGAGATCATCAATCCACCATCGGCGTTTCTGATGCAAGCAAAGTCCGTTCTTGCAGTGATTTGGGCACTGCATGAAGCAGACCACGCTTATTTAACAGGACGTGATCATCAAATCATAGAACGTTATTTTTTACCAACGTATCTTGAACCAGATGTATTTCTTGAACAGCGACACGCCTTTGTCGAGAAACCGGTTTTTGGCAGAGAAGGTGATACGGTAACGATCTATCAAGCAGATGGTCGTATCCTGTTATCGAATGATCAGCGTTCCTTTAGTGACCAAGCATCGGTTTATCAGCAGTATCAAGCATTGCCGACGCATGTACTTAGTAATGGAGTGGAAGTGGCCTATATGTTTGGCGTGTTCGTCCTCGGTGGTCGGGCAAGTGCGATTGCTGTCCGAGCAGGCGAACGAATCACCGGAAATCGTTCTTACTTTTTACCGATTGGGCGATTGCAAGATTGAGAGGAGGAGACAAGATGAAAGCAGCCATTTTAGGAGCGAGCGGTTTAGTTGGACAAGAGTTAGTCGATCAATTATTAGCGAATGATGCGTATGAGGAAGTTCATGTGCTCGTTCGTCGACCCATGAACCGGTTTCATCAAAAGCTGGAAGAATGGGTGATTGACTTTGATCGCGTGACGGAAATCGAATTGCCGACGGTGGATCACGTCTACTGCGCGCTCGGAACGACGATTAAACAAGCGGGGTCACAAGCAGCATTTCGTCAGGTCGACTACACGTATCCGATTGAAGTCGGACGTGAATTGCTCGATTTAGGGGCGACACGCTTCGCGCTCATTTCAGCGCTCGGCGCACATCCGAATGCAAAAACGTTCTACAATCGTGTCAAAGGAGACACAGAGAACGGACTACGGGTTCTTGGCTACGAAGCTTTATTGATTTTCCGTCCATC
Organism: Exiguobacterium sp. s133; assembly: GCF_018618595.1. Taxonomy (NCBI): domain Bacteria; kingdom Bacillati; phylum Bacillota; class Bacilli; order Caryophanales; genus Exiguobacterium; species Exiguobacterium sp. s133. Next base: position 35,259 of record NZ_JACSMK010000006.1, on the reverse strand, counting down.
GCTCTTGTTAGGGGAGCGAGAAGAGTTCCGGTTTGGCGAACAGGCGGCGGCTCGTGTCTCGACGGTTCTTCGCCCGTTATTAAAACGGAGTCCTTATGCCCCAATCGAAGCGAGTAAAGTAGCGAAAGCGATGATGGAGCAAACACTCCATGCGCCCCCGGGTATTACCATCTTTGAATCAAAAGACATGCAAAAATGAGCGAACGGATTCCGTTACGCTCTTTTTTTTTGCTTAAAATTAATATTTGACTAGTCAAATGATTTACGGTTGAATGATAAGGTGCTGTCTCCTATATAAAAAGAAGTGAGACAATTCAGTTAAAAACGTGTAAATCTTTTAATCGATTACGAGACGCTTATCATTTGGGGAAAGCGGGAAAAAAGGTTTTAGATTATGCACGAATACAATGGTAGACGAAAGGAGCCTTCATTATGGCAGATTTTGATCGCGATCAGGTCTACAAGACTGTTCCGCAAAAAGGGTTCTTCGGAAACCCGAAAGGATTGTTCACACTCTTCTTCACAGAGTTCTGGGAACGATTCTCCTACTACGGGATGCGCGCCATCCTTATATTCTACATGTACGACTCTGTTGCGAACGGTGGACTCGGAATTGATAAAACGACTGCCGCTTCCATCATGGCCGTATATGGTTCACTTGTCTATATGTCGGGAATCATCGGAGGATGGGTCTCCGACCGTCTGTTAGGGACATCACGGACCGTCTTTTATGGTGGTATTCTCATCATGCTTGGACATATCGTGTTAGCTCTACCAGCCGGAATCACGGCATTATTCATCTCGATGGGCTTAATCGTCATCGGGACGGGATTCTTAAAACCGAACGTATCGAACATCGTCGGAGATTTGTACAGCAAAACGGATAACCGCCGTGATGCTGGATTCAGTATCTTCTATATGGGAATCAATGCCGGTGCATTTTTAGCACCACTCGTCGTCGGTAAAGTTTCAGATACGGCAGGATACCATGCTGGTTTCGCACTCGCTGCGGTCGGGATGTTCGCCGGTCTTGTTGTGTTCATATTGACGAAGAAAAAGAATTTAGGTCAAGCCGGAACATACGTCTTGAATCCGCTAGAAGGCGAGGAACGGAAACGTTTCTTTAAAATTGCGACAGTTGTCGTCATTGCGCTAGCAGTTCTCGGAACGATTGCCGCATTGACAGGTTTACTAACGATCGACCGCTTTACGTTGATGGTGACGTTCCTCGGAATCTTGATTCCGATTGCGTATTTCACATTCATGTTACGCAGTCCGAAAATTACAGATGATGAGCGTTCGCGTTTATTCGCCTACATCCCACTCTTTATCGCAGCAGCTGTTTTCTGGGCGATTCAAGAGCAAGGGTCATATGTCTTATCAATCTTTGCAGATGAACGGACAGACTTATCTTTCTTAGGCTTTGAGATTCAGCCTGCGTTCTTCCAGTCATTGAATCCATTGTTCATCATCGTGCTTGCACCAGTCTTTGCAAGCTTTTGGGTCCGACTCGGTGATCGTCAGCCGACGACGATGCAAAAATTCTCGTTCGGTCTGATTTTCGCAGGACTTTCGTTCATCGTCATGATGTTGCCTGGACTATTGTTTGGTACAGACACAATCGTTAGTCCGCTCTGGCTCGCACTCAGTTTCTTCCTCGTCGTGATTGGTGAGTTGTTACTATCACCAGTCGGTTTATCGGCAACGACGAAACTGGCACCAGCGGCTTTCTCGGCACAGACAATGAGTCTTTGGTTCTTAACGAATGCAACGGGACAAGCCGTCAATGCACAGATCGTTAAATATTACGGGAAAGAAACAGAAGTCGCGTACTTCGGAATTACAGGTGTCGTCGCGATTGCACTCGGACTTCTCTTGTTTGCTTTTGCACCAAGGCTCCAAAAATATATGCGTGGTATTCGCTAAGCTCGAATCCACAAAAAAAGGCAGGAACTCGGATTCTTTTTCCGAGTTACCTGTCTTTTTGTTAGTCATTTGTCCGAATATGGCGTAATGATTCTGCGAACAGGGCAACAAGCGTCCCGAGCACCAGTCCGTTCGACATCAGTGTCGTGACGAGTGGAGGGAGATCGGCTGTCGCACCTTTTGGTAAGAGCAAGGCACCGATTCCGACGAGGACCGGTAACCCGACCGTAATCATTGCCGTTTGCCGATTTAAGTCGCGTGCTGCTTCCGTGACGCCGATGATAGCCATCCCGGCAACAATCGGGGCAACCATCGCATAACCGACGGCAACAGGAATTTTTGCAATCAAACCGACGAATGGCGTGACGATACTTAAAAATAAGCAAATGACGTTCGCAATCGCAAACGATTTACGATCCGTGTTATCCGTCGAAGCGATGAATCCGGCTGTTCCGGAAATCGCGACGGGACCGACCGTACCGAACATCCCGGCAAAAATCTGTCCGACACCGGCCGTGACACCGGCTGTTCCGACTTGTCCTTTGACGTGTTCGCCACGTTTCGCACTGATGATGCGCTCGATGACTTTGATGTTCGCGAGCACGTTCGTCATCAACAGTAAAGAAATGATTAAGGCTGTCGGGAGAAGGGTCCAGTCCAGATGAATTCCGCCGAACGGGAATAAATCAGGAAGAGTAAAGAATGGACCATCGAAGCTCGGCATCTCGGCGCGTCCGATCAAGGCAAACATGCTCCAACCGACGAGCAGCGTGATGAGTAAGGCATACTGACGCAAACGATCGCTACGTTCGAGATAAAGTGAGATGATGACGGTCAATACGGAAATGACGGCAGGTAACACTTGAATCTTACCGTTTTCCAGGTTGAGTAGCCCTTTCATGACGGAGCCCGACAGTTGGGCAGACAACAGGAGCATATAAACGCCGATGACTTGTGGCGTGAACAAGGGAACGAGTCGTCGTAAAATACCCGTTACTGTCAAAATGATACAGATGATGCCACTTAAGATGAGGAGAAAACCAAGTGATTGGAGTGTGTTCGAGTAACTCCCGTACAATGTAATGCCGATTGAGGAGTAGAGGGCGAAGACACCCCACCAAATCCCGGCCGGTCCTTCCATGATCGGTAGACGGTGACCGAGGAACACTTGGAATAAGCTTAAAATCGCAAAAACGAACAGACAACGAGATAGGAAAGCCAATGTGTCCGCGCTCGATAGTTCAAACGATGCGGCAATGGCGAGTGGCGGGGCGATGTTAGTACAGATAATAAACAAAAACCACTGAATCGTGGAGACTACGGTACGTGGCAAAACAAATGATTCCCCTTTCAAAAGAAACGATACTTTTTTCATCTTAAACCAATTATTGAAAAAGCGATAGATACGCTTACATTGACTGAAAATTTAGAAAATAATTTTCATATGTGATTTTTCACATGAGATGGGGTAGGAGTTAAGAGGGAGGAATGGATATGAAAAAGTGGCTCAAGCGAATCAGCATCGGTTTCATCATACTCATCGGGCTTGTCATCGGAGCCTTCATGGTCTGGGCGCAATTTGATTATGATCCGTCAAAAGAAGCAAACACATATGTTGAACAACAGATTGGACAGGATTATCAGTTTGGTGATCCGGAGAGTGAAGTCGGATTTGTGTTTTATCAAGGGGCGAAGGTCGATCCGGGTGCCTACAGTTATATCGGGAGTCAGTTAGCGAAGAACGGACATTTCGTCGTCATCCCGAAATTACCATTTAATATCGCATTACTCGACGCAAACGCGGCCTTACCGATTATCGATGCACATCCGAAAATCAAACGATGGTATGTGATGGGACATTCGTTAGGTGGAAGTGCCGCTTCGACGGTACTTGAGGATAATTCGAAGATTAAAGGAATCATATTTCTCGCGTCCTATCCGATTGATGCCATCGATACACCGTCCTTGACGGTCTATGGCGGACGGGATGGCGTCTTACCTGTAGCGGACATCGAAGCAAGTAAAAAAAATCTTCGATCGGACGCGACATTCCATTTCATCGAAGAGGGCAATCACGCGAATTTCGGGATGTACGGCGCACAAAAGGGCGACAACACGAGTCCATTAATACCAAAAGTACAACAGGATGAGGCGATTGAAGCAATTGAGTCATTCCTTTCATCGAATTAAAAAAGCCTTTCCGTCTAGCCATTTTACGAAGCTAGACGGAAAGGTTTTTTACGTTTTAGTCGAGACGACGTGATACCTCGTCGAGTGTCGGTAAAGCAGCCATCGCCCCTTTGACGGACGCGGCAAGCCCGCCGGAAATCGCGGCAAACCGCCCGATGTCCTGCAGTTCATCTTCATCCCAATCGAATGCAAAGGACCGCGTCGCACACTGGTGTAGCAAACCAGACATAAAGGCGTCACCTGCTCCGGTCGTATCGACGGCATCCACCGAAATCGCGTTGATCTCTGCCATCGCACGATTCGTATAGAGTAAGGATCCCTCGCTGCCCCGTGTGACGGCGAGCAACTGAATCGGATATTCAGCAAGCAGTTCGGCTGCCCCTTCATCCAGGTTCGTTTGGCCGGTCAAGAAGGTCAATTCCTCTTCTGCTAACTTAACGATTTGCGCGTCAGGCAGGACGGACTGAATCGTCATCCGGGCGACATCGAGATTCGACCATAACGATTCGCGGAGGTTCGGGTCGTAAGAAATCGGGACCTGATGCTCTTTTGCGAGCGCGATGGCACGACGTGTTGCTGCGACGGCATCACCGGAGATTAAGGAAATCGAACCGATGTGAAGTAAATCGGCTTCCGCCAGTGCGTCCGGAACATCTTGTTCATGAAAGCTCATATCGGCACGATACGTGTTGATGAATTCAAAGGACCGTTCGCCGTTTTTAGCATTTGTGACGAGGACAAGCCCCGTTTTATTCGTTGCGTCAAGAACGATGTGATCCGTCTTGACCCCATAGTGGTGGAGTGTATCTTTCAAGAAATGCCCCATCGAGTCATCCCCGACAGCACCGAGAAAATAACTGTCGGCGCCAAGGCGGGCAAGTCCGACGGCGACATTGGCGGGAGCACCGCCGGGATTTTTTTGGAACGTCGTATTGCTGTCATCGAGTGGAATCAAATCGATTAATGCTTCTCCAAGACTAAAAATTTTCATCATAGTTCGCTCCTTTCTGAATCCGGTCGAATCCGTTCGACATGAAGTGCCATATAGCCAACTTCAGAGTCGGGGACGGTCGTTTTTAATTCCTGTTCGAGCCAAGCGGCCATACTTTCTGCACAACGAAACGCATCCGCGTAACGTGTTTTGACAGCAGATAAAATGACATCATCCATATCGTGGAGTGTCTGTCCCTGCTCAATCCGGGCGAGGACAAGTTTCATATGTGTGAAGAATCGGTAATACGTCATGGAAGTCGTTTCGATCGTTTGACCAAAGAAACTCTCGATTTGTTCACGTAATTCGTTCAACAGAGTAGCAGTTTGTAGTGCCGTCGCCATATTCGGATGCTGTTGGCGGGCGTTAAAGAGGTGAAGTGCGATGTTCGCGGCTTCCTCCTTTGGTAATACAACAGCAAGTGTCTGTTCGATTTGCGCAACCGCCCATGCTCCGATTTTGTACTCGGCTGTATATAACAAGCGAATTTCTTCCGCGAGCCGATTGTGGACGACAAGATTTTCACGTGCTAAGCGAACGGCATGGGCGAGGTGATCCGTCAGACTGACATGGATATAATCATGAAAAGGTGTCTGAAGTTCGCCTTCCGCATAAGAAATGATTTGTTCGGACAAATCAATGATTTCTAATGGGGTCGTCGTTAAGATTTCTTTAAACAGTTCAGCATTTTCGAACGAGGGAATGAACATCTTTTCGATTTTCGAGGGATCGACGGGATCTTTTTTCTTTTTACCGAAAGCGATCCCCGGTCCCATGATGATGCGTTCTTGTCCTTGTTCTTTTGTGACGATGGCATTGTTGTTGAGTACTTTATGAATAATCAGCCTGACTCCTCCCTTCTCCCTTTATTATACGGGTAACAGTGCTCAGAACAAAACCGACAAATGCGACCCGACGAGTATACTCGTGAGGGTCGCATGTCTTTTTTACTTAAGCGGCTAAATCGGTTTGTTTTTGTTTTCGTGCATCAAGACGCATGAGGATGACAGTCGCGATGAACGCTGTCGCGACAGCAATCGCAAAACCGACAAGGTAGTTGATTAAGTTCGAAGCACCAAGTGGAGCGACGATTGCAATCATCGGTATGCCCGTCAAACCATAAGCGTTTGCAGCGACTTGCGTCAAGACGACGTAGCCACCGCCGATTGCGCCACCGATCGCACCACCGATGAACGGTTTACCGAGTCGAAGATTCACCCCGTAGATAATCGGTTCCGTAATACCAAGAAATGCTGAGAAGGCAGAGGGTAAAGCGAGCGTTTTTAATTTAACGTTTTTCGTCATGAAGTAGACAGCAAGACCGGCTCCGCCTTGCGCGACGTTCGCCATCGACCAGATGGGTAACAGGAAGTTTTTCCCGATGCTCTTATCAGCAAGCAGTCCCGCTTCAATCGCATGGAAACTATGGTGCATTCCTGTGATGACAATCGTTGAGTAGAGACCACCGAACAAGAGACCGGCGACGACCGAGAATTGTTCATAGAAGAAGACGAGTACGAATGAAATCCCTTTACCGAGCAATGTACCAAGTGGTCCGATGACGATGAGGGCAAGGAATCCTGTGACGAGAATCGTCACGAACGGTGTGACTAACAAATCAAGTGTTTCCGGTGTCCGTTTACGGACTTGCTGCTCAATTTTCGCCATGACCCAAACCGTTAAGAGGACAGGGAAGACCGTCCCCTGATAACCAATCAGTTCGATGTTCATCCCAAGGAAGTGCATCACTTCCGGTTCACTGTTTCCGAGTGTCCAAGGGTTGAGCAGAGAAGGGTGCGTCATGATTCCACCGATGACCGCACCGAGATATGGATTGGCACCGAACTCACGCGCGGCAGAGAAACCGATCAAAATCGGTAAGATGATGAAAGCGGAAGACGAGAACATGTCAAGCAGTTGGACGATCGGTGAAGCCCCGTCGACCCAACCGAAGGCTTTAATCATTCCGAGTAAGCCCATCAACAGACCGGCGGCGACGATTGCCGGAATCAATGGTACGAAGACATTTGAAAGCGACCGGGCAAGGCGCGCGAACGGATTTAATTTTTGGGAAGCTGCTTTCTTCACGTCGACTGATTCTTCACCATTGACGTTGACACCAGCGAGGGGAGCGAACTCCGCGAATACTTTGTTGACGGTCCCGGTCCCAAAAATGATTTGATATTGACCTGAACTCGAGAAAGCACCACTGACGCCGTCAAGATCTTCGAGTGCCGCTTGATCGACCTTCGATTCGTCATGAAGAACGAGACGGAGACGTGTCGCACAATGCGCTGCTGTGATGATATTTTCACGACCACCGACAAGGGTAAGGACCTGCGCAGCTGTTTTTTTGTAATCCATTTGAATTCCTCCTTTTAGGAAAGGTGTGCGACTGGTCAGCCCACAAAAAAAGGCAAGACCGAACAACACCTAAACGTTCTAGGTGTTGCATCGGTCTTGCCAGCCGTACTGTCACAATCCGCACTATTTGCTTGTTGGCTTTATCATAAAGCAAAAAAGAAAGCGTTGTCAACAGTCAAATTGGATCTTTTTGAATCGCGATATCGACTTCGACACCAAAGTGATCGGAAACGATTGGCGCCAGTACTCCGTCAAACGTCACACCGACACGCGCGACATCAATTTTGCGATTCGAGAGCACTAAATCAATCCGTAAGCCATGGTGGTTCTCTTCCCAACCGTCAATCTTACCTTCGACGGTTTCGACACCAACCGTCTCTTCCGCTAGAAGGAACAGGTCATGGAGACCCCGTTCAACCATATAATCGTAACCGGTCTCCCGTTCGAAGGCATCATTGTTGAAGTCACCTAAGAAGAAGGTCCATTCGAGTGGATCCATCCGAGCAATCAAATGATTGAACTGCTCGCTGAACGGTTCGTCGGCATCTTCCCACCAACCGAGATGACAAGAGTTGAACGTAATTTGGGTTCCATCGACATCAATCGTCGCGCGGACGATTTTGCGTGACTTCCAGTCCATCGTATCTTGGCTTCGGCTGACATAGTACGAATCGGATTTCAAAATCGGATGTTTCGTCAAGAGGGCGAGTCCCTCTTCGTACGCATCGTATCCGATGTGCGAGAAGTCCCAAACGAATTCATAGTCATGCCCACGTTCTTTAAGTGCTTGTTGAATCATGTAGGCGAAATTATCTTCACGGATTGCACCATAAACGATTGGTGTATCCATTAATTGGCTTACTTCTTGTAAGGCGACGACATCATAATCCTGTTGGATGATTTGAGCGACGATTTGATTGATTTTTTCAAGCTGGTGTTCTTCTTGCCAGGAATGGCAATTGAGTGTGAGTAGGCGCATCTGTCGTTCCTCCTGAGTGTTGATTCTGAATAAAGAAAGGTGAAACTCACGGATGAGCTCCACCTTTTTTTATTTACCCTAATTCGTCTGGTTTATGCGCCGATCCGATCTTGGATATCAGACTTCAAGACATCCGCTTTCGGACCATAGATGGCTTGCACGCCGTTATTTTTTAGGATAATACCAAGTGCGCCATTCGCTTTCCAGTCTTGTTCTTTTGCGACGAGGCTTGGATCTTTGACCGTGACGCGTAAACGTGTCATGCAGGCATCGACGTCTTCGATGTTTTGTTGACCACCGAGCAGTTCGATGATGCGTGCTGCTTGCGAACCGTCAGCGACGACAGTTGCAGCGACTTCACTTGTCCCGTCCTCTTTGACGACGATGTCATCGAGGTAGTTTCCGTTACGACCTGGTGTCGCGTAGTTAAACTTCTTGATGACAAAGCGGAACGTAAAGAAGTTGAGGAAGAAGAAGAACACGCAGACTCCGATGAAACGTAACAAATCACCGATCAGACCAGCTTTCGCGATCAATGGAATCCGGGTCAAGAGTTCAATTGCCCCGAATGCATGGATCCGAAGGTGCATGACGTCAGCAAGTGCGAACGCGACACCCGTCAAGACAGCGTAGACGACGTACAGGACAGGTGCGATGAACATGAACATGAATTCGATTGGCTCCGTGACACCTGTCAAGAACACAGCGAGACCGGCAGACAGGAAGACGGGTTTGTATGCTTTCTTTTTATCTTCGTCGACCGACATATACATCGCGACTGCGACACCAATCAAAGAAGCAAGTGACGTGACGACCTGTCCTTCTTTGAAGCGGGCAGGAACGACGCTGTTGAGTAAGTCGTTATAGCCTTGTGTGTTACCGGCTTGCTTTAAGTTGACGAGATCGGTCACCCAGGCGAGCCAAAGTGGATCTTGCCCTGCTACTGTCGAGCCTTGTGCAGCACCCGTCAGAATTTTATACGTTCCGCCGAGTTCCGTATAGTTCATCGGCACAGTCAACATATGGTGAAGACCGAATGGCAGTAGGAGACGTTCGAGCGTTCCGTAAACGAATGGGGCGATGATTGGGGCTGTATCACGTGACGTCGCAATCCAACGACCGAAATCGTTTAGGAGGCCTTGGACGAACGGCCAGACGAGCGATAAAACAAATGCTGCGATGACGGAACCACCGATGACGACGAATGGGACGAACCGTTTGCCGTTGAAAAAGGCCAGTGCATCTGGTAATTTGCTGAAGTTATAGAATTTATTAAAGAGAACGGCACCGAGGAAACCAGAAATGATTCCGACGAAAACGCCCATATTAAGAGCGGGTGCACCGAGTACAGAAGTGAAATAATCTTTTACGATCAAGTCAGATCCGAGTAACGAACTAACCGTTGCTTTCGGATCAGCGAGCATCGTTGAATTGACACCGAAGATTGCACCCGTTACGCGGTTGACTAAAATGAACGCGAGTAATGCGGCAAAGGCACCACCGGCACGTTCTTTAGCCCATGAACCACCGATCGCGACGGCGAAGAGGACGTGGAGATTCGTAATGATGGCCCAACCGAGATCTTCAACAATTCTTGCAATCGTTTGCACAATGGTGATATCGCCACCGTACATCCCGATTAATTTTCCGATTGAAATCATTATTCCGGCAGCTGGCATAACTGCAATGACAACCATTAAAGCTTTTCCGAGCTTTTGCCAAAAGTCGAATGAAATTGTTTTACGCATGTTTTCTCACTCCTCAGACAGACTATTTTCTCTTTATTGTGCAAATATGTAAGCGATTAATGCAACCGTTTGCATTTAAAATTGTAAGCGATAACCTTTTAAAAAGCTAGTCTTTTTTAATGAATAATTTGAAATTATATTTCATATAGTGAAAAACATTAAACTAAAATGTGTTTTGAAAATGAAAAGCGGGAATAAACTAAAAGTAGCATCGGGTAGGAGTAGCTGGGAGACGATAAAGGAGACTGAAAACTCATGAATCAAGCGATGAATCCACTTGCGAATTATGGAGAGCGTATCCAAACATTACGTGAGCGACAGAACATCGACCAAGAAAAGCTTGCGCTTATGACGGAAACAACGTTTGAGATGATTCAACGGATTGAGTCAAGTATCGCGCATCCGTCCGTTTCGATGATTGATCGCTTAGCGAAGGCGCTAGGCGTTCCTTATGAGCACCTCTTACGACATACTTGGTCAGCAGAAGCGATTCATGCTCAGGCAGAACGAGAAAAAATCGTGGATTTACCATCGAGCTGACGTTCATACACAGTCGATTAGATAGAAGAAAAGCCAAATTCTCGTGAAATGATCACGTCAGGAATTTGGCTTTTTTTGATGGTTTTCGGATTAACGGTTATCGACCGTTTCTGGATAAAGATCATGGTTGAACAAACGGTGTTCTGCCATTCTTTCGTATTTTGTACCGGGTTTTCCGTAGTTATAATACGGATCAATCGAGATGCCACCGCGTGGTGTAAATTTCCCCCAGACTTCAAGGTAGCGCGGCTCCATCAATTTGACGAGGTCTTTTCCGATGACATTGATGCAGTTCTCATGGAAATCCCCGTGATTACGATAGCTGAAGAGGTAAAGCTTCAATGATTTTGACTCGACGAGTTTTTCGTCAGGAATGTACGAAATATAGATGGTCGCAAAGTCCGGTTGATTCGTGATCGGACAAAGGCTCGTGAATTCCGGTGCATTGAACTTAACGAAGTAATCGTTCTCTGGGTGACGGTTCGGGAACGCTTCGAGCACTTCCGGTTGATATTCAAAAATATAAGGAACGGCCTTTTGACCGAGCAAAGATAAGTCGTTTAAATCTTCTGGACGCATGAATAGAACTCCTTTTTAAACGCCACGATCGTTCGCGAAAACGAGGGCGTGCAGTTGTGGTAGAACACGGGCATGATTAAATCGTTCATCTTGCGCAACGCGTTCCCATAAAGTTTTTAAGTCGGACAACATCCGCGGAGCAATCGTACCTTCTTCCGCCGGATCCGGATTACCGAGTGATAGATACAGTGTTTTTAACGCATATCGTTCAGAAATCGCTGCTGCGAAGTCGAGGTCCGCTTCGTCGAAGATGACGATTTTGACAGCACGTTGCAGTTCAGGGAGTCGTTTGAAGAAGACGTCGAGCCGATCGTAATCGACCGTCATGCCGCTTGACGGCGGCTTCGGACTGATGGTGACGTCTTCGATATCGAGTAACCAGTTTTGCCAATACGAACCTTGTGTTTCGACGGACATCGTGATGCCACGTGCCTTTAAGGCGTCGACGAGCGTACCGATTGATGCGTGGAGCAATGGATTCCCCCCGGAGATCGTCACGTGCCCATACGAACCGAGCGCATCGAGACGCGTCAGGATATCTTCTGCCGTCAGGAGGTCTGGTTTTTCTGATCCGTCCCAGGTAAAGGCAGAATCACACCAGGCACATGAATAGTCGCATCCGCCTGTCCGGACGAACATTGTTTTTTGTCCGATCGAACGACCTTCTCCTTGAAACGTTGGACCAAAAATTTCAAGAACGGGAATCTTTGGTATTTTTTTCAGTTGACTCATGCTTCATTCATCCATTCGCGGCGGACTTCAGCGAAGGCAGTCGGTGTCTCATATAACTTGACGAATTCGACACGGAGACCGCGTTCGTCCGGTAAATGCTGTCCGAGCGTTTCAAAAATCCAGGCCGACATGTTTTCTGCCGTCGTATTCATATAGGGAAGCGATTCGTTTAAATAACGGTGATCGAGCAATGGTTCGAGATGTTCTTTGAAGATCTTTTTCAGGTCACCAAAGTCAAGTGTCATCCCGCGGTGGTCCAGGAATCCACTGATTCCGAGATCGACGTGATACGTATGCCCATGCAAAGCACGGCATTTTCCATCGTAGTCATACAGGTGATGGGCAGCATCAAACGTCAATTTTTTGACGATCATGACGCGTGATTTTGTATAGATGAGCGAGTCGCCGGTCGGGCGCTCGACAGTTTCAGGTGCTTCATAGTTGAATTTCATGGGTAGTTCCCTCCTCGATGTAGGCGTCTAAGCCTTTTTTCCGTAATTCACAAGCTGGGCAGTCGCCGCAACCATCTCCGATAATACCGTTGTAACACGTCAGTGTCCGTTCACGGACGAAATCAAAAGCATCTAGCGAATCGGCTAGCGCCCATGTTTCTTTTTTATCGAGCCACATCAGTGGCGTGTGAATGACGAATGGATAATCCATCGCGAGGTTGAGTGTCACGTTGAGTGACTTGATGAAGGAGTCACGACAATCCGGGTATCCGGAGAAATCAGTTTCGCATACACCCGTGATGATATGGCGGATGCCACGTCCCTTAGCAAGGACGGCTGCGAAAGATAAGAACAGATGGTTTCGGCCATCTACGAATGTAGAAGGAAGTCCATCTTCGTTCGTCGTGATTGTTTGAGTGTGATCGGTCAATGAATTGCTTGTGAGTTGACTGAGGAGTGAGAGATCGAGCTCATGGTGTTTGACACCAAGTTCTGCTGCAATCGTTCGCGCGACTTCGAGTTCCTCGGCATGACGCTGTCCGTAGTTGAAGGTAACGACTTCGACTTCGGAATAGTTCGCGAGTGCCTGAAACAGACAAGTCGTCGAGTCTTGGCCGCCGCTGAAGACGACAAGAGCACGTTCATTTTTCATAGTTTACACTTCCATTCCTAGTTTTTGTGACGGAGGAGGTTACGAACTCCGGAGACACAGTCTCAACTATTCACACTAGCAGACGGGAGAAAAAAAGTCGACTCTTTCTCGCGTCAATCGTTGCGGGTTTCAAAAGATTCAGCCTCCTGTGACGCCTGCAGGGAAAAGCGCGCAGAGTCAGCGTCTTGAGTCGTGTGAATCTTTTGTTCTACGAAAAAAACCTCGAACGACGTCGGAGTCGTTTCGAGGTTCTTCATTATAATGGATAGTGGTAATAGCGTTCTTTGACAAGGAGGTCCCGGATGTTCGAGTCTTCCGAAATGACCTTCATCAGTCCACCTGTTTGAGAAGCGTGGGCTTCAAGTGCAGCAACTTTTTGATCCGTATATGCACTGACATCATGAATGAACGTACCTTCGCCAAGTTCGTCTTTTGTGTTGTTCGCAAAAGCGACGGCAAGAAATTCAGGACGATCGGCTTCGTCGATTGCGCGAAGGGCACGAACGACAGCACGTGCTGTTGCTTCGTGGTCCGGATGGACGGCATAGCCCGGATAAAATGAAATCACGCGAGTCGGACGTGTTTTTTGAATCAACTGTCCAATCCGTTCAGCGAGTGCTGCTTCATCTTCGAATTCGACCGTCTTATCCCGTAATCCCCACATTTGAAGATCGGTAATCTGCATTTTTTCAGCTGCTGCGATTAATTCACGTTTGCGGATCGTCGCGAGTTGTTCCCGGTTCGTAAAGACGGGACGTCCCATGTTGCGTCCCATTTCACCGAGCGTCAAACAGGCGTACGTGACAGGTCCGCGGTTCGTTGCATGCTCGATGATTGTCCCGGCCGAGCTGAATGCTTCATCGTCCGGGTGAGGGAAGATGACGAGCAGGTGATCGTGTTCATTGTAAGCCATCATTCTACCTCCTCTGCGCCTTGAGCGAATGGTGTCGGGCTGAGCTCAAAAGCAATCGCGAGACGTCCTTCGACATCATGTCCCGCGATCAAGAGTTGCTCTCCCGCGAATTCATAATCGGTTAATCCTTCACCGTATAGCCATCCGTGGGCAAGTTTAAGACCAATCCGGTATGGACCGTTTCCTGTGATCAAGCCGCGTTCGTATGTGATTTCCGCATTGCGGAAAAACATCCCCGCACTGTGGAACGTCGGGTCTTGGTGCGTCGCATACGCACCGTTCGTTGTTTCGACATGGACGTAAAGTGGTGTGTTCGCATGATCGTCAATGTACTGTTGAACGACCTTTAAATCAAGTGTTTGCAATAGTATCTCTCCCTTCGAATACAGAAAGAAGCCCGCGAATCACTGCGCGGACTTCCTGAACGTGTTAAGACTTAACTGTACGATGTGCAGCATGATCAGTCGGACCGACATATTCATTCAAACGGAATGAGTTACGAATCGCTGCTGTGATAAACGATTTGGCAGTTCGGACAGCTTCTTCGACCGAAGCGCCTTTAGCGAGTTCTGCTGTAATCGCTGCAGAATACGTACATCCTGCCCCGTGCGTATATGGTGTCTCAATGCGTTCATCCTCAATTAGGATAAACTCTTTCCCATCATAAAGCACGTCAACTGCTCGAGGGTGATCAATCTTGCTGCCACCTTTAACGAGGACATATTGTGCACCTTTTTCATGAATCCGTGCTGCTGCAAGTTTCATCTCGTCAATCGTCGAAGGTGTTTTTCCAAGACCAGACAATTGTCCCGCTTCGAAAACGTTCGGTGTGACGACTGTCGCGAGCGGTGTCAAAATGTCACGTAAGGCATTCGCTGTATCCGGGTTGAGTACTTCATCTTCACCCTTACAGACCATGACCGGATCGATGACGACGTTGTTAACGCCTGATGCTTTAATTTTTTCAGCAATGACTTCGATGATTTCGACAGTCGGAAGCATCCCCGTTTTCATTGCATCGACACCGATTCCTCCGAGGACTGTATGGATTTGTGTCCGGACGAGTTCTGCATCGATTGGATAAACCGCATGGTGCCAAGCCTGATCAGGATCTTGCGCGACGATGACTGTCAGCGCGTTCATGCCGTAGACTTCAAGTTCTTGGAACGTTTTTAAGTCTGCTTGGATACCGGCTCCGCCACTCGTGTCAGAACCAGCAATCGTTAATGCTTTACGTTTTGTCATTTGGAATTCCTCCTAATAAAATAGCGCTACTTCTTTTTCTCATCATAGCGAATTATGACCAGAGCGACAACTGCGGCAACTTATGAAGTGTAAGTAAAACCCCCACCTCAAATGAACGAGTGGGGGACGAGACTATTTAATGAAAAGAAAATCAAGAATCGTATAAATCAGAGCGGCGAATGCCATCGAAATCGGTAATGTGATGACCCATGTGATCAGCATTCGTTTAGCCGTACCCCATTTAACGCCTTTTTTACGATGCGATGTTCCGACACCCATGATGGCAGAGGAAATCACATGCGTTGTTGATACAGGAAGGTGAATCGCCGTCGCACCAAAGATGATGGCAGCAGACGTCAAGTCAGCCGCTACGCCGTTGACAGGACGAATTTTCATGATTTGACCACCAACTGTTTTGATGATCCGCCATCCACCGACAGACGTCCCGAGTCCCATCGCGATGGCACAAGAGAGTTTTACCCAAAGGGCCACATCATGATCGGTCTGAAAACCAGAAGAAATCAGGGCGAGGGTGATGATCCCCATCGCTTTTTGCGCATCATTCGTTCCGTGTGTATATGATTGAAGGGCTGCAGTCGCAATCTGCATATGACGGAAGCGACGATTCGTCTTCGCCAAGTTCCCTTTTTTGAAAACTACTTTAAAAATGCCGTAGACGAGAAAACCGAGTGTAAAAGCAAGGATTGGCGAAATCAATAAGGCTTGGACGATTTTTAAGAAGCCTTTTGTTTCAATACCGCCGAATCCGACTGAAGCAACCGCAGCACCGGCAATCGAACCAATCAACGTATGCGAAGAACTGGACGGAATACCGAAGTACCACGTCAATAGATTCCAAGCAATCGCAGAGAGGAGAGCAGCGATGACGACATAACTTCCGTGTTCTAGTGTTGACGGGTCAACAATGTCCCCGGAAATCGTCTTAGCGACTCCAGTAAATGTGATTGCCCCTAAAAAGTTCATCGTCGCAGCAAGGATAATGGCGTGACGTGGTTTCAATGCACGAGTCGACACTGAAGTCGCGATCGAGTTCGCCGTATCGTGGAAACCATTAATGAAATCGAAGCCAAGTGCGAGAATCACGATTATAGCGGTGATGATAAACAGACTATCCATCTCGTTAGCTCCTCACTTATGCGTTTTTCATGATGATCGTTTCAATGACGTTTGCTGCGTCCTGGCAGTAATCGGCGATTGATTCGAGCGATTCATAGATTTCTTTATATTGAATGATTTTAATTGGATCAGTTTCAGTCGCGAACAATGCTTTGATTGATTTACGACGTAAGTCGTCACAAATCGTTTCTTGTTCTTTTACTTTGATGACATGTTCACGCATCGGTTGAAGCTTACGTGCGACAAGAAGGTCCATCGCTAAAGCGAGTTCGTTGACGGCGATATGAATCTCATCGACGAATTTAATCATATGTTCGTCGGCACGGACGATGTTATAAATCTCAAAAATCGCGGAACATTCTTCAAATCCATCGAGTACATCATCCAGTGAGTTCGCGAGTGCAAGCAAGTCTTCGCGATCAATCGGTGTGATGAATGCATTGTTCAAGTCGATGATCAATTGGTGCATCAAGTCGTCACCAGCAGTTTCAAAGTCTTTGACTTTATGCGCGAATTCTTTAACGTCCGCAATACCATTGATTTTAAAATCAACGAAAAACTGAGACGTCTGTTGCAAGTGTCCGGCAATCTCGGATAATTTCACTGCGAATGGATCTTGTTTTTTACTAAACATTTCTTCTGCCTCCATATTAAGAACAAGAATAGAATAGTGAAGTAACTTCACGAGTTCGATTGTATCAGACGTTATTGTAAAAGAATACAACTATGTACCGCGTTTACGAAAACTTAATAAAACTTAAAGTTAATAGGGTTGATAAATTAATAAATAATCTGGATAAAGATTTTTCAAGACTATTTTCTTTGTATTCAATGGGTTTTATCTGTGTTTTTGTTATTGTAATAGTAGGGAATAGAAGAGAAGCAGGAAAAATGTATAACAGAACGAATAAGTACAAAGGATAAAGAAGTAGGTTACAACACAAAGTGAAATAGAGGAGGACGTTTTGTATGCTCGTGCAAAGTTTATGTATACCAAAACACCAATGTATCAAGATTTCAGAGACGGCAACGCTTCGTGAAGCGTTAAAGACGTTAGAAGATACAGGATATCGTTGCGTACCTGTACTCGACCAGTCAGGTCAAGAATTTAAAGGAAATATCTATAAAATGCATATTTATCGCCATGGGATGAATGGTGGCAGTTTAGATGACAATGTCATGACACTCATTAAGAACACATCAAAATTCATCTATACAGCAAGCAATTTCTTTGAAGTCTTCTTTTCGATCAAAGAATTACCATACATCGCCGTACTAAATGATGACGGTCAATTCTTTGGTATTTTACCGCACGGGAAAATGCTTGGGATGTTGGAAGAGGCATGGAATCGTGATTCAGGAAGTTACGTGTTGACGATCGCACTGAGTGAACAAAAAGGTGCTCTTGAAAAAATCGCAAAAATCGTCAACAAATACTCGACGGTTGCTAGTCTCATGACACTTGATGCCAAAAGTAGTGTCATGCGTCGTGTTCTCATTACCCTTCCGCTTGATTGTGATGAGAAAACAAAAAATAAAATCGTGAAGAAATTGAACGAAAAAGGGCTTCGTGTCGTCGCTGTCGAAGACTTGGAACTTCGTGTATAATTAAAAAGGAAAATACGAAAAGGACCTGGCACAACAGGTCCTTTTTTGTTGTGGGAGGAACGTTATGAACATTTTAATGGTTGGTGCAGGATCGATGAGTGAATCGTTGGTCAAAGGATGGATTGATTCAGGAATTGCGCCCGAATCAATTACGATGACGAATCGTGCAGATCGTAAGCGTTTATCAGAGCTCGCTAATGAACATGGTGTTCAAATCATTGAAGAAGAGAATATCGAGTCATTCGATATCGTCGTCTTAGCCATGCAACCTGACGGCGTACTGGAATACGTAGAGCGTCATGAGTGGACGAATCAACTGCTTGTTTCTGTCGCAGCACATATCACACCGGATGAAATTGAACAGATATCAGGTTGCGGTGCAGTCTGTGCGATGCCGAATACACCGGTCGCTTTTCGGACAGGGATGACAGGGCTTTGGTTCGGTCATCAAGTAGCGATGGAACAAAAACAATTGGCGACGGAACTTTTTCTACGCGTCGGTGAGGTGGTAGAAACGGATGAAACGACTATGCCGTTCTTAATGGCTGCTGCTGGCTGCAGTCCGGCTTTCTTCTATGAAATCGTAGGTGCGATGACTCCTGTTTTGACGGAAGCCGGATTTGAAGCACAACAAGCGCGACGGATCATCGCCCAAGCAATGAAAGGGTCGGCCGAACTTTTGCTTCAAGACGATCGACCGACTGAGGCATTGATTGATGATGTCGCGGCGGAGGGTGGACCAACTGATCGTGGGGTTCAAGTGTTACGTACGCATGAATTGAAGAAAATAATGCGAGCGGCATTAAGTGAGAGTGCACGCGAAGCGTAAATCGAACGACTTTAGGCATATTCCGTCACGGTTCAGACGAGAATGTGTCTTTTTTCGTAAAAATTGAAAACGTTTCACGTGAAACATGCATTGACGGTTGCATTATCAAATGAAAATTCGTATAGTGAAGAAATAAACCGTCTGGACGGTATAGTAAAAGAAAGGAGGTAACGTATGGTTAGTGCGAAAGCGTTAGAAACGAGACGGCGAATCACTGACGCGACTGTTCAAGTCATGATGAGCCGTGGGTTTCCGCAATTGACGTTAGAAGAAGTCGCGAAACAAGCGAATGTTTCTAAGGGTGGCTTATTGTATCATTTCGCTTCTAAAGAAGAGTTGCTGATGGGTGTGATTGAAGAACAAGAATCCCGTCAGTTTAAGCAGTATCAAGAATATCTGGATCAAGGTTTAGGTCAGATGGAAGCGTTTGTCACGTTACAAGCGAATCACGAGGAAGAGTTTCACTTGGATATCGATACGGTCTTGTTTTTGTTATCGTTCTTGAAAGAAAATGAAGCGTTTGTCGAAGAACGAAAAAAGCAAGTTAATCAGTTCTTTAATCAATTGATGGAGAGCGCTGATCCGGTCGAAGCGATGATGATTCGATTCGTATTAGATGGGTTGAAAATGTCGGAGCACTTTAAGTTCGCTCAGCCGTCAAAAGCAGAGCGTCAACAATTGGTCGAGCGTCTATTAAAACGGGCGCGCGAAATCGACCAAGCTTCAGATAAAGAGTAAATATGAAATAAAAAACAGAGAGAAGGCGAATAATTACCATGAAGCGTATCATTCAATTTTCAGTGAATAATAAATTTGCTCTTTGGTTGCTGACGATCATCATCACCGTCGCTGGGATTTATGCAGGAACGACGATGAAACTCGAAACGCTACCAGACATTACGACACCGACTGTTTCGGTAACGACGATTTATCCAGGGGCGACGCCTGAACAAGTCCTTGATGAAGTCAGTCGAGAACTCGAAAGTAAGGTCGAAAATCTAGGAGGCGTCGAGACGGTCCGATCGACATCTTTCCAAAACGCCTCAAATCTACAAATCGACTACAGCTTCAGTACGGATATGGATGAAGCAGAACAACAAGTCAAAGAAGCATTAGCGAATGTTGAATTACCAGAAGGCGCGCAAGAACCAAATGTCTCACGGATTTCATTCGATGCTTTCCCCGTTGTCGGTTTCGCAGTATCAGACGAAAAACGTTCACTCTCCGAGTTGACGAAGCTCGTCGAGACAGAACTTCAACCGAAACTTGAAGGGATCGAAGGCGCTCAAACGGTTCAAATCGCTGGGCAAGAGATTCGTCGGATTGAAATTCGATTCGATGATGAAAAGCTACAGCAATATGGATTGACAGAAGATAACGTCAAGCAACTGATTCAAGCGAATGATTCGCGTTTAGCACTCGGCTTATACGAGCTTGGTGACAAAGAGCAAGCTGTTGTGCTTGATGGAAAAGCTACGACGGTCACAGAATTAAAAAATCTTCGTTTGCCTTATACGCCGCAACAGGCAGCAAGCGATACACCGGCAGCTCCTTCACAAGCTCCGACGACGCCACAAGCGCCAACAGAAGGACAAGCACCAACAGAAGGACAAGCGCCAACACCAACACAAGTCCCGACTGTTAAATTGTCTGAGCTCGCAAAAGTAGAAGATAAAGGAATCGAAGAATCGATTTCGCGGTCGAACGGTGAACGTTCAATCGGAATTCAAGTGACGAAATCACAGGATGCGAATACCGTCGATGTCGTCACTGCCGTCAAAGAAACGATTCAAGATTTTGAAAAAGAAAACGGATCGGTCAAAACGTCAGTCACACTCGACCAAGGAAAACCGATTGAAGAGTCTGTCTCAACGATGATCAGTAAAGCCTTGATTGGTGCATTATTTGCGATCATCATCATCCTTTTATTTTTACGCAACTTTAAATCGACAATCATTGCAGTCATTTCGATTCCGTTGTCGTTACTGATGGCGATTCTTGTCTTGAAACAGATGGATATCTCGTTGAACATCATGACACTTGGTGCGATGACGGTCGCAATCGGTCGTGTCGTCGATGATTCGATCGTCGTCATCGAAAATATTTATCGTCGCTTAACGGATCCCGGCGAAAAACTTAAAGGTAAAGCCTTAATCATCGATGCAACACGTGAAGTGTTCATTCCGGTCGCATCATCAACAATCGTGACGATTGCTGTTTTCTTACCACTCGGGTTCGTAACAGGATTTGTTGGTGAACTGTTCCTGCCGTTCGCACTGACAGTTGTCTTTGCATTATTCGCATCGCTGATTGTTGCCGTAACAGTCGTACCGATGTTTGCTGACTCACTGTTCAAACGTGGGAAAGCACCGAAACCGGAAAAAGAAGATGGCGGGAAATTAGCGAGCTGGTACCGTGGCGTGTTGAACTGGTCCTTGAACCATAAATTAATCGTCTTCGGTCTTGCAGTCTTAATGCTTGTCGGAAGCTTTGCTCTCGTACCGGCGATTGGGGTCAACTTCTTGAATCAAGAGAGTGAAAAAACGTTTTATGTGACGTATAATCCGGAACCAGGTCAAACGCTTGATGACTCGCTTGAGGCAGCGGATCAAGCTGAAGCTTATTTTGATAAACAAAAGAATATCGACAATCTCCAGTTCACGGTAGGAGGCGAAAATCCACTTAATCCGGGAAATACGAAACAAGCGGTCTTCATCGCCCAGTATGATCCAGATACAGAGGAATTCGCAGACGTGAAACAACAGGCAGTGAAAGACTTGAATGAAGCCATCCCGACTGGAGAATGGAAAGAACAAGACTTCAGTGGTGGTGCCGGTTCATCTGGTGTTTCGTATTCAGTCTTCGCGAATTCAATCGAAGATCTAGAAACGATCACACCGAAGTTCGTTAAAGCAATCGAAGGTGAATCAAAATACGTTCGGAAGGTAACGACCGACTTAAAAGATTCATATACGCAGTACACGTTTGAAGTCGACCAACAAAAAGCTGCCGAGTTCGGTGTGTCGACAGCCCAACTCGCGCAAGGAATCGCTAACGTGCAAGGCGTCGAAAAACCACTTTCTACTATAAAAGTAGACGGGAAAGAATTGGACGTCATCGTACCAAACGAACAAACGACGTACGACTCGATTGATGATTTAGAAGAAGCCGATATCACGACGCCGCTCGGTGTTAAAAAGTTATCTGATTTCGTCTCTGTCAAAAAAGGCACGACACCGGACTCGTTAAATGAACGAGACGGGAAACTCGTCGCAACCGTGACGGCAGAACTGAAAACAGATAAAGCGACGGAAGCATCACAAGCAATTGACGATGCTGTCAAAACAATTGACCTTCCGACAGGTGTTTCTTACAAAGTCGGTGGGGTGACGGAGCAGATTCAAGAATCGTTCACACAACTTGGTCTTGCGATGGCAGCAGCAGTCGCGATCGTCTATCTCGTTCTTGTCGTGACTTTCGGTGGAGCATTGACGCCGCTCGTCATCTTGTTCTCACTTCCGTTCGCAATCATCGGTGGTTTACTCGCCCTATTGATTACTGGCGAAACGATCTCGGTTTCCTCACTAATCGGAGCCTTGATGTTGATCGGAATCGTTGTCACGAATGCAATCGTCTTGATTGACCGTGTCATTCATAAGGAAAATGAAGGTCTAGCGACACGTGAGGCCCTGCTCGATGCAGCAGGCACACGACTTCGTCCTATCTTGATGACGGCACTCGCAACAATTGGTGCCTTATCACCACTCGCCCTCGGTCTAGAAGGCGGCGCGTTGATTTCGAAAGGACTTGGGGTCACGGTCATTGGTGGGTTAACGAGTTCGACGTTACTCACACTTCTCATCGTCCCGATTGTCTATGAGTTCTTAGCACGTTTTCGGAAAAAGAAGTCAATCGATTAATTGATTTCAAACAAAAACCTCTCTGAAACAGGAATTATAGAATGGCTTCATAAAGCCGTTCTATAACCTGTTTTTTTTATTTTGTTACAAAAGTATTACAGGAAGGCATTCCTGTCAATAAACTGTAACACGAGCGATGGAATCAAAATGATAGGATAAAAACAGAAATTATCTGACAATTTAATTCGTTTTACATAACCGTCAACTTTACTTAAAAGGGGATTAGTAAAAGATGAAAGTATCGCTCTGGATCCGTTTATTTATACTCGTGACATTAGTCGTTAGCAGTTGGAGTTCCGTCCCACAAGCAACCAAAGCAGCATCGGTAAAAAAAGTAGTCGTTTCAGTCGATGTGTTGAATATCCGTTCGAAAGCCACGGTCAGTGGGAAGAAACTCGGTCAGCTGAAGCTCGGCCAGTCAGTCACTGTCACGAGCAAAACCTCAAACAACTGGTATCGGTTGCGTTATCAAGGTAAGACAGCGTACATCGCTGCGATGTACACGAAGAGCTACAATAAAAAAGCAACAGCGGGACTCTCAAAAACAGGTGCGACGATTGTATCTGTCGCTGAAGGGTTAAAAGGACGTCCATATGTCTTTGGTGCAACGGGTCCGACGAGCTTTGATTGTTCTGGATTCACAAGTTACGTTTACCGTGCGCTCGGTAAATCTTTACCACGTACGGCAGCCTCACAATATGCAGCAACGAAACGGACGGCACCAGCAGCCGGGGATCTCGTGTTCTTCACGCATGGCAGTGGCATCCAGCACGTCGGTATTGCAGTCGATGGTTCGACGATGATCAATGCTAACTCGTATTATGGTCAAGTCGTCAAAGAATCATTCCGCGGTGGGTATTGGGGATCGCGTTACGTCGCGGCAGGAACTTTATAAGAACAAGACAAACACCCGCTCTTGTGCGAGACAAGAAGCGGGTGTTTTAGTTCTCATTCTCAATCAGCAAAGGGAAGATGTGCCGCAGTATTCCCCATCCGAAGGGTTGCCGGGATTTCGATTTGTAACGGTTGTTTCGTGACATCACGCGTTACGAGCGAAAAAGCTTGTTGACCAATTAACGCATAAGGAATCGCGATCGTTGTCAAATCGAGCACTTCTGCGAGGTCACTGCCATCGAACCCGATAACAGATAGGTCCTCCGGGATACGGTACCCTCGTTTTCTGAGCGCGATGATCAGTCCGGCAGCGACGTGGTCACTCGTCGTCATGATAGCGGAAGGGCGCTGTTTCTGACTGAGCCAATGTTCGGCGACGCGGGTACCATCTTCAATCGTCAACGTTTGCTCATACACCCAATCATTCGAATTAGGTTCGACGAGGTCGTGATAGGCTTGCTTGCGGGCGCGGCTATTCGTACTATCAGCCCGTCCAAGGCAAATACCGATCTGGTGGTGACCGAGTTGCTGGAGTGCCGTCAAGCCTTTACAAAACGCAGTGTAATGATTGATATAGACGGATGAGACATATTCATGCAACTCGCAAAAGACAATTGGGCCGTATTGTTCGTACGAAAGAATTTCAGAGACGGCAAGACTGTGTGAGACGATGATTAAGCCGTCGACTTCACGTTGCGCAAGCGCGCGTAAAACAGTTCGTTCATGTTCTTCGAAATAGTTCGTTTGCCACGTTAAAAAACGATAGGCGTCCTCGAAGGCACTTTTAGCGATTCCTTGAAGAATCGCGGCATGATAGGGATGGTCGACGAACGGTAACATGACGCCAATCGTTTTCGTCCGTCCAGTCGAGAGATGGACAGCTGTCTGATTTCTGATGTAGCCGAGCTTTAAAATGGCTTCTTTGACGGCACGCCGTTTTTCTTCAGCGACATAAGGATGATCGTTGAGGACGCGTGAAACCGTCGTCACGGAAACGTTTGCTTCGTGAGCCAAGTCACGAATGTTCGTCATTCAAAATCCCTCCTATCCTTAGCTAGATAGTTGTTGTTCGAGTTGAATCCAGTGTTGCTTCGTGATCGGTCCGGACGACGAATCAGAGCGTTCGATTTGCTCCGTAATTCTTTCGAGAAGCTTCATTTTTTCAGCCGGTTTTAAATGGGGATATTGTTCAATCAAGGTATGTTTGCAAAGGTAATAACCGGTCGGCGTCCCGAGCTGCTCAATCGCAAGTTCGAAGGCGACGTTCCATTTGTAGAGACGTTTTAGTCGTGTATGAAGCGACATATAGAAGACCTCCTTAGTAGTGTATACCATGACGATAGACTATGGAACGCGTTCCACGGCAAGAACAATTTCAAGAGGAAGAAGGCATGAGGATTTTGACCGCAATTGACCAATGTAAAAAAGAGGACTATGATTATTTGCGAATCAAGATAAAGAGGGGCGAACGTAAAATGGAAGCGACAGATTCGAAACTAGCACTAAAATTGCTCGTAGTCTTATCGCGAACGATGCATGCTGTGACGGAACAAGTAAAAGCAGACATCAAGACCCATCAATTGAATCCTTCAGAATTTGGTGTGCTTGAGTTGTTGTATCATAAAGGCGATACACCGCTCCAGCAAATCGGCGACAAGATTTTATTGACGAGTGGAAGTGTCACTTACGTAGTAGATAAACTTGAAAATCGTGGACTACTAGCACGCAAATCTTGCCCGACAGACCGTCGCGTCACATTCGGTACGTTGACTGAGGCAGGTCAAGCGTTGATGGAAGAAACGTTCCCGAAACATGAAGCATTTTTGATGGACTTATTCAGCGACTTGACGGTTAGCGAAAAAGAACAATTGATTGATCAACTTAAACGAGTCGGGTACCGGGCAGATAATTATACGCATTCTGAAAAAGCGTAATGCCAGCCGATCCATTCAATCTAGATGGAATGTCACCGAAAGGTGAGATTTCATCTTTTTTGTTTGTCTTTTCATAGAGTTAATACTTTGAAATCAAACGAATTGACAAATGAAAATGATGTTGGTATGTTTAGTTACAGAAATTACTTTAAATAAAAAGGGGAAATAAAAATGACTAAATTACTTTATGTAACTGTAAACCCAAAATCTACGGAACATTCGTTCAGCCTTCAAACAGGTGAAGCGTTCCTTGAAAGCTATAAAGCAGCAAACCCGAATGCAGAAGTAGAAGTACTTAACCTCTACAGCGAAGACGTCCAAGAAATCGATACAGACGTATTAAGTGCATGGGGCAAATTCGCGACAGGTGAAGAGCTTTCAGAAGTCGAAATCGCTAAAGTCGGGACAATGACGAAACACCTCGAGCAGTTCATGGCAGCTGACGAATATGTTTTCGTTACACCAATGTGGAACTTCTCATTCCCGGCACGTCTCAAAATGTACATCGACAGCGTTCTTCTTGCTGGAAAAACTTTTGCCTACACAGCTGAAGGTCCAAAAGGATTGATGGAAGGTAAAAAAGCACTCCACATCCAAGCAACAGGCGGCGTTTACACAGGTTCTGGTTTGAACTTCGGTGACGATTATCTCCGTCAAGCACTCGCATTCACAGGTGTGACTGAATACGACGCGCTCTTCATCGAAGGTATGGCGATGAACCCAGAAAAAGCAGAAGAAATCAAAGAAGAAGCAATCGCAAAAGCAAAAGAACTAGGTCGTGCGTTCTCAACGGTCAACGCGTAAGTTAAAAAAATCCCTTCGTCCGAATGACTGGACGAAGGGATTTTTTTGATTAGATGTGTGATTTTTTACGTAGAACAAGCAATGCAAACAAAACGAGGTCCTTCAGTTTCTCGAAACCGCGAGGGTGTGTCGAAATACGGTAAAGCCATTCTAGTTTTAGTTTGCGGAACACTTTAGGGGCTCGTTTGCTATGACCGGACCAAACATCGAAGGCACCACCGACCCCGATGAAGATGCCGCGATCGACGAGATCATAAACGGAAGCAATCCATTGTTCCTGCTTGGGTGCTCCGAGCGCGACAAGGATTAAATCAGCCTGTGCAGAGCGAATGGCGTCGGCAGCTTCCTGATCCTTACCGAATCCATGAAATGTCCCGACGAACTGGATATTCGGAAAACGGATCGATAATTGTTTAATCAACGATTTCATGACTTCCGGGCGACCTCCGAGTAAGAAGACACGTTTGTGTAAATTGTCAGCCGTTCGCAACAATTCCCGTGCCGTTTCAATTCCAGGAAGCGTCGCCTGCAACGGGTTGCCTAGACGTTTACTGGCGGCAGTCACACCGATGCCGTCTGGTGTGATGAACGTCGCTTTTTTCAAGATGACGTTGTATTCCGGATCACGTAAAGAGCGGAGAACGAGCTCAGGATTTGCCGTCACAAGAAAAGCTTTTTCATTGTCGTGTAAGACTGTTTTAATATGGGTATACCATGTCGATGGTGTGGCATTGACGAACGGTAACCCGAATAGTTCTGTTGTTTGAATCATTGTTAATCCACCTCATTTTCCATCATAGCAGAACCCATCTAAACAAACAGGGTCCTAAGACCGAAAAAGGAGTGAAGTTGTATGCATCCTGCTTGGCAAACAATTTTAAAAGAAGAAAAAGAAAAAGAATATTTTCAACAACTTTGGTCGTTCGTTCAATCGGCCTATCAAGAGACAACAGTTTATCCGGAGAAGGATCGGATTTTTCATGCGTTTGATGCGGTCGCACCGTCAGCCGTTCGATGCGTCATTTTAGGACAGGATCCTTATCATGGACCTAATCAAGCGAACGGATTAAGCTTTTCCGTGAACGACGGGGTCAAGATTCCACCGTCGTTACGAAACATGTATAAAGAACTTGTAACCGATTTAGGATGCACGCAACCAACGACCGGAAATCTCGAAAAGTGGTCGGATCAAGGGGTGTTCCTCTTGAATACATCGTTGACGGTCGAAGATGGGAAGGCTGGATCTCATGCTAAAAAGGGCTGGGAGCCCTTTACTGACCGAGTAATCGAAGTACTCAGTGCACAGGAGGAACCGATTGCGTTTATTCTTTGGGGAAATCATGCAAAAAGTAAGAAAGTATTAATTGATACCTCGCGTCATCTGATAGTGGAGTCGGTCCATCCGAGTCCGTTATCGGCGAACCGTGGTTTTTTTGGGAGTCGGCCTTATTCGCGTGTCAATCAGTGGCTTGAAGAACAAGGGCGCCAACCGATTGATTGGTGTATCTCATGAAACGGAAAATATCCTAACCAGGATTAGACGGTTGATAAACGAACAGGGAATTCTGTTTTGGGTAGGAGGTTCACTAAAAAAGCCGAATGATTTCCCCCTTTTGAGTGCGGGAAGGCATTCGGCTTTTTTGTAGTTATCACATCGTCATCTGAAAACTCAATCCATCATGAATTGTTCGATGACGAGTGCGATGCCGTCTTCATCGTTTGAAGCCGTCATATGCTGAGCGCGCTCTTTGACGGTATCGGCAGCATTTGCCATCGCAACACCGAGGCCTGCCCATTCAATCATCGATAAGTCGTTGTTGCCGTCCCCACAGGCGATGACGTCTGCTTGTTTAATACCAAGGTGACGAGCGAGAAGTTCCAAACTCGTACCTTTCGTCACACCAGCTTCTGTGAACTCAAGGAAGAAGGGTTTAGAACGTGCGACTGCGAGTTGACCCGCAAGTTCGACTTGAAGTTGTTGTTCGACTTCCGCTAAGCGTTGTTCTTCAGCAAGCATCAGACATTTGACGACTGGCTCTGTTACGGAAGCTTTAAAGTCCGGTACCGTGATGACGTCCATCCCCGTCAATTGACCTTCAAGCGTCGTATACTCGTTCGGTGTCTCCGTAAAAATTTCGTGACCGACGTACGTATGGATATAGATGCCTTCACGACGACTTAAATCGTAAAGCCCATGAACCGTTTCCGGGCTGAGTGTACTCGAAAACAGTGATTCGTTTGTCTGACAGTTGATGATGGATGCACCGTTGAAACTAAGGATGAAACTTCCGTAACGTTCGAGTTCAAGTTCCTTCGCTAAATCAGTCATCGCATAAGTAGGTCGTCCGCTCGCGAGGACGACTTTTTTTCCACGACGTTGTACGTCGAGTAGTGCCTGTTTCGTTTTTTTGGAAATCGTATGGTCGCTCGTCAACAATGTATCATCAAGATCGAGCACAATCATTTCGTAAGCCATTCAGTGTAAGCCCCTTTCAATTATCTGTTCTATCGTATCAAGTTGCCTCCTATTCGACAATATACTCTCCTTAGGAAGAGTATGATACAGTTTGATTAGAGCACGAATGGAAAGGATTCAACCACTATGAGATATGTTGCCATTATTTTATCGACCCTATATTTAGCAGGATGTGGCCTGAGCCTGCCGCACCCTGCGACCTTACTACAGCATCCGGCCCTACCGAAATGGGAGACTGCATTAAAGGAAAAAATTGAGCACGACCTCCCGGAACGAGCAGAAATCATCGCCCCCCGAAACCAGTCGATATCACGGTTATATGAATTGATCGACCTGAATCAGGACGGTCATCAAGAAGCGGTCACCTTTTATCGGACTGAAGTGAACGGAGACTTCCAAATTCATTTATTGGTTCACGAGCGTAAACAAGAGAGTTGGTCATTAAAGGTACGACGACCGATTGCAGAAGGAAAGGCAATCGACCAACTGCATGTTGTGTTGAATCCGATGAAAACGTCTAATCAATTAGTGATTGGTATATCGAACCTTGAGACGAACACGGTTTATCTCTTAAAAAATCTCCTTCAACCAACGGCAGACATTACGAAGGTAGATACATACGATCGAGTCACGATTGCTGACTTAAATCAAGATCAGCAACAAGATATGCTTCTTTTGAAAAAAGGGCGACCGGCAAAAGTGATGTACTACAAGGATGTGTTAAATCCATCTGATCGCCAGGCGATGTCTTTGACGACAAAAGAGGGTGACTTGTTCGCGGATCATGATTTGTTTGAAGTTGATTCGATTGATGTGTCTAAAAAAAGAGGATTGCTCATTTCTTTTACACGTGATGCCGCGATGCATGTGGCGCTGTTTCAACTGGACGAAGGTCGGCTTGTGCAGCATACATTCGGCAATCAAACAGAGATCATCGAACCGATGTATACGTATCCGAAAGACGTCGATAAAGATGGAATCGTAGAGTTTGCACACCAGTACACACCAAAAAACAGCAGTGGTCCGATTGGTGAGGACAAACCGCGTATCACGGCCTATTACACATGGAACGGCTTGGACGTGGCGCCTTTTCTCGAATCGGGATTTGAACTCCGAGAAGAACAATACATCGATTTAGAATACAATTTCGTCATGCGCTTCCCGGCGCGCTGGGCGACGCGAGAGACGATTGATAAAAAAGATAATCGAATCCGCTTCATCAATCAGGAGACGAATGGGATTGATTTCGAAATCGAAGTGATTCCGAAGAATCAGTACATTGCCAGTCCACAAAAAAAGAAAATCAAAGAAGGCATTGACTACGTTTATGTCGTGGATGTCACAAAATCATATGAAGAGTACGCAGCAAACGTAACACTCGTCGAATAGAGTAGAAGTAGGAGGAAGCGAACATGACAAAAATATTAGTGGCTGAGGATGAACACGCAATTCGAAGTTTCATCGTCATTAATTTAAAACGGGCAGGATATGAAGTGAGTGAAGCGGAAAATGGCCGAGAAGCGTTAGAACAATTTAAACAAGAGACATTCGATATTATGTTACTCGATATCATGATGCCTGAAGTCGATGGATTTGCTGTATGTGAGCAAGCACGGGCGCAAGATGAAGTCGTCGGGATCATCATGTTGACAGCGCGGACACGTGAGGAAGATAAAGTCATGGGGCTCAGTGTCGGGGCGGACGATTACATCGCGAAGCCGTTCAGCCCGGCCGAATTACTGGCCCGGATTCAATCGTTGTTACGACGCGTCGAAACGTTACGTCGTCGGAAGCAACCACGCGAGCTGATTTCAGGACCATTCCGGATTGATCTTGGCGCGAAACGTGTCCAAAAAGGAGGCGTCGATGTCGAAGTGACGCCGACAGAGTACGATTTACTTTGTCATTTCATTAAAAATGAAGATCAAGTCATGTCACGGGATGAATTGCTTGATGCCGTCTGGGGAGAAAACTATTTCGGCGATCGAAAAACCGTCGATGTCAACATTCGTCGTCTTCGTCAAAAAATTGAAGAAAACCCGGCTGAACCACAGTTTATCGAAACGTTGTGGGGGCATGGCTACAAGTGGCGTAACGAAAAATGAAACGACAGATATTGATGCGGTTCATGACGATTATTACGGTGACCGTTCTGCTCGTCATCGGGATTTTATCGTTTGTGACCTATAACTATTATTATGTGACGGCGACAGACGTCTTGAAGCGGCATGCGAATGCGAGCGCTGTCTTATTCGCAAATAGTGGCTTGGCATATGACTACATGGATTCAGATGCGACGATTCATGACGTCCTCGATTCCTATGCGTATGAAGATGCTGAGATTGAGGTGCTGGATGCGAAGGGCGTCCCCCGCTATTCGTCGACTGGCTTCATCTCAAAACGAAAATTAGTGAACGAAGAGATTACACAACTCCAAGCTGGGGAAACAATAACGAAGCGTTATGATGATGCTGCAACGGATGAACATCTGCTTGAAGTGACAGAACCCGTCGTCTCTTTCGGACAGACGACAGGGGCGTTACGTTATACGACGTCACTCAATCAAATCGATCAACGGGTTATGGAGATTTGTTTAGCAATCCTTTTGCTCGGAATCCTCATTTGGGGGCTCGCCTATATTTATTCTTCCCGACTCGTCTCCTCGATCGTCCGACCGATTCAAGAAGTCATCGGGGCGTCAGATCAAATTGCAAAGCAACATTACGACGTTAAAGTGAATGAGGCCTATACGTTCGAACTGGGAGAACTCGCGCGGACGATCAACTACATGGGACAACAGATCAAGCAACAAGAAACGTTGAAAGATGAATTTATTTCTGGGATATCACATGAGTTACGGACACCGCTGACTTCAATCAAAGGATGGAGTGAAACATTGCTCGCAGAGAAAGAGCGTCTACCGGAAGAAGCCTCGCTCGGTATGGGCATCATCCACTCGGAGACGGAACGACTGATTTCACTCGTTGAACAGTTACTCGACTTTTCGAAGCTTGAGACGAGTCGCCTCGTCTTATACCGTCAGGAAGTCAACTTGACGGAAATCATCGAAGCCGTCACGGCTCAACTGCGTCAAAAGGTCGAAGAAAAAGAAGTCACCATCGTGCGGAAGTTACCAGCACAAGTCATCGGTCTCTACGACGAGAATCGACTGAAACAAGTCTTCTTGAACCTCTTAGATAATGCGATTCGTTTTTCGCCCGTAGGTGGCGAAATTACAATCCGTCTCGTCCGTTCAGAACGTGTGCTCTTTTTATCCTTTAGTGACGAAGGACCAGGAATCCCGAAAGAACATTTACGTCATGTCACGGAGAAATTTTATCAAGTCCAAAAAGGAAAAGGTGGGACCGGGCTGGGTCTATCGATTTGCCGTGAACTCGTTGAAGCACATGAAGGAAAACTATTTATCGATAATCAACCAGAAGGTGGTGCTATCGCGACAATCTTGCTTCCGGTGACGAAAGCATAACAGGGGAGTCGAATGAGAAGCGCTTTCGAAATCGAACTGGTAAAGTAAAATGGGAATAGTATTTATTTTTTTCAAGAAATGAAACGGAGGAATCAGACATGGCACTTGGCGTCTCAAATGGAGCATTAAGTCTGCTAAATGGAAAACCGAACGCAGTATCGACACAAACGGATCAACAAGCGTTAAAGATGGACCCATTACCGTTCAAAGGTACGATGAAAGATTCGAAATTCCAAGTCATGCGGATTTTGCAAAGTCTCGATCGAGTTAAAATCGTGAAAGAAACACCAGACTATATCCATGCTGTCTTCTCGAGTAAGTTTTTCCACTTTAAGGATGATGTCGAATTTTATTTTGATCAGTCGACTCATCTTGTTCATTTCCGGTCTGCCTCACGCGTCGGTTACTCCGACTGGGGCGTCAATCGAAAGCGGATGGAAGATATCGTTAACCGTTATCAGAAGGAGGAGTCACAATGAAAAGTTATCAACTCGTTGTTATCGGTGGTGGAGCAGCAGGCATGACTATTGCAGCTGGTGCTGCAAGTCTTGGTGCGCACGTCGCTTTGATTGAACGTCATACGCATCTCGGTGGAGATTGTTTACACTACGGGTGTGTCCCGTCAAAAGCGTTGATTGAAGCAGCACACGATGTCTATGTCATGAAGCAGACTGCTGAAAAATATAATGTCACATTAAATGGTGACGCGGTCTACTCGAAAACGAAAGCGAGCGTCGACCGGGCACGAAACATCATTCAATCACATGACGGAACAAAACGGTTCGAAGACTTAGGCGTAGATGTCTATATCGGTGAAGCGAGTTTCCTCAGTGCAAACGAAGTCGAGGTAGCAGGACAACTTGTTGTCGGGGAAAAATTTGCAATCTCGACAGGCTCGCAACCAATCATTCCGCCAATCGATGGTCTTGATACGGTTCCGTATTTGACGAACGAAACGATTTTTGAACAGACGGAGCGTCCAGAACGTCTGCTCGTCATCGGGGGCGGCGCAATCGGGATGGAGCTGTCGCAAGCCTACGCGCATCTTGGAACAGAAGTGACGGTCATTGAAGGTGCAAAATCACTGATGCCGAAAGAAGATAAAGGCATGGTTGAAGTCTTGCAACGCCAAATTGAGCAAGAGCTTGTGTTGCATCTGAACACGACGGTGACGCAAGTTCGAAAAGCGTCAGGTGGGATTGAAGTCACGGTCGAAACGGATGGAGAATCACGTGTCATCGAAACGGATGCCGTACTCGTCGCTGTCGGACGTAAACCGCGGATTGAAGCCTTACGCCTCGATCGCGCCGGTGTTGATGTGCAAAAAGGGTACGTGCAAGTCGACGCATCACTTCGGACGAGTCAACGGCACATCTTTGCTGTCGGTGATACGATTCAATCGTTACCATTCACACACGTCGCGGGTCTTGAAGGTAAGACGGTCGTTACGAACGCCTTGTTCGGTTTACGGACGAAGCCCGATTACCGTGCCGTCCCGTGGGTCACATTCACGACGCCTGAGCTGTTCCATCTTGGATTGACCGAAGAAGAAGCACGCGAAAAATATGACGAAATCAAGGTTTATCAAACAGGCCTCGATGAAGTCGATCGTTTCGTCATCAATGGTCGGACAGAAGGTCGCGTCAAATTGATTGCGAACAAACGTGGTAAACTAATTGGTGCTCATGCGATTGGGGAGCAAGCTGGCGAGTGGATGCAAGAAGTCGTTTATGCGATGGCTCGTAAAGATAAAGTCGGTCAATTGTCACGTGTCGTCCACCCGTATCCGATTCGTGGTGCGGCTGTGCAACGTGCGGCTGATCTTTACTGGCGTGAGCGTCTCTTTGATGGTCCATTGCCGAAATGGTTGAAACGATACTTTGACTGGAAACAAGGAGAATGATTCATGCAAGAACCTGCTAAACGGCGTAATTTTGTGCCGGTCGTCATTATTTTGACGCTCGTCATCAACTTACTTGTCGCCTTACTTTTTTTCGCGCCACCGCTTCAGGTGAGTGATGGCTTTGATTGGACGTTGTTACCGTTTTTCAATGCGATTTTTAACAGTTTTACGTTCATGCTCCTACTTGGAGCATGGATTTCGATTCGTCGTGGAAACCGGATCAATCACCGTCGTTTCATCGGTGGTGCCATGACGACGACGACACTCTTTTTAGTTTCTTACGTGACGTATCACGCCGTGAGTGAGTCGACGAAGTTTGGCGGCGAAGGATTCGTTCGCCCGGTCTATTTCTTTATTTTGATTTCGCATATCATTTTGGCAGCGGTTATCGTGCCGCTCGTCTTGATGTCGCTCGCACATGCGCTCAATCAAAATTTCGAGAAACATAAAAAATGGACACGTTTTACGATGCCGCTCTGGCTGTATGTCAGTCTGACGGGTGTCATCGTCTACATCATGATTCGTCCATATTACTAAAAATGAATGTTCGAGTTAAGTGGGTCTTCACGCAGCTTGTCTGTGTTTGGGACTCACTTTTTTTGTTCCTCACTTAGTGCAATGTGAATTGCTTCTTTGAAGACAAGGCGAGAAAATTGACATTATTCCTGCAGCATGTTCACGCTTCATAAAAAGGTTTTTACAGTCTAAAGGGATTGCTCATCAATGTTAGATGGCAATCCCTTTAGACTGTAGACAACGTGCTATCGTGACATTAAGCGTCTTTTTTCGTTGCTTTCCTCGGGCGAGGCGCAAGCCATTGCTCCTTGATCCTAGCGGACAACGAGTAGGGTCTTGCCTGCCTCTGAATGAACTGCTCCCCGTCAAGTAGACAGGTCAAATAATATAAATTTTTTAAACGGCTTGAGCCCTGAATTCCAGCGGACTTAAGCCGTTTA
>NZ_JACSMK010000005.1:0-225028 GCF_018618595.1 Exiguobacterium sp. s133 | reverse complement strand
GTGGTCACACCCGTTCCCATGCCGAACACGGAAGTTAAGCACTTGAACGCCGAAAGTAGTTGGGGGCTTCCCCCTGTGAGGATAGGACGTTGCCAGGCAAACGGTGGTTCTGGAGCATACGCTCAAGGGCCGCCGCTTTTTTATGGACTTTTTTTGTATCTTGATGTTTTTTCAAAGATGCATGACTTATATAATAAGGAAGGAACGTGACACACATGGCAAAAAAACAAAAACTTCGAGTGGCTGTTGAAGAGAATGAAACAATCAGCGACTGCCTCGATCGGATTGATGCCATGGGTTATCGTCCGACTGTTCGACGTGAAGAACCGATTTTTGGATTAGATGCGAATGAAGAACCGTATCCGATTCGCCAACAGATCATTTTTGACTGTAAAGCGAAAACAGAATCTAACTGATTCCTTTACATGCGCGCCTCCGGACTATTTGTCTCTGACAGAGGTGCGTAGCTCAGGATATGTATCAGGACGTCACGACCGAGGAACAGGTATAGAAAACGCCGATGAATCCGTATGAAAAACGGGGTCATCGGCGTTTTTGCTTACAAAGATGAACCGTTCCTCCCTCAAATAGAGTGAAGCAACTTGTGAGTCAGGCCATGCAACGTCAATCATCCCAGTTCAGCAAACTACATTTTTTGACTACAGGCTAAGGTGAAGTTCACGTAACCGTGATACTTTGCCTTTTTTTGTAAAACCAATATTAAAAATTCCGAATGCAATTAAAAAATGCATGAGCTAATTGTGTATAAAGACGAACAATAAATTTTCAGATAATTAAATTGTTCGCCTTTGGTTGACGGATGCTTCCTTGTCTTGTTAAGATGAAGGCGTGATAGGAAGATTGAATATAACACCTCGTATAATAGCAGGGATATGGCTTGCAAGTTTCTACCCGACGACCCTAAATCGTTGGACTATGGGGTATATGGATGTTCGTCGATCGTTCTTTGGCGTACCTTTTTATACCCTAAGCCACCCTTTTAGTCGTGGTTTGGGCTTTTTTTATGCAAAAAGGAGGAGACGAAGATGAGTAATGTGGAAATTGGCGTTATTATGGGAAGCCAGTCTGACTGGTCAACAATGAAAGCGACATGTGATGTACTCGATCAGCTGAACATTCGGTACGAAAAGAAAGTGGTCTCGGCCCACCGAACACCGGACTTAATGTTCCGTTACGCAGAAACAGCACGTGAGCGGGGACTGAAGGTCATTGTTGCAGGAGCGGGTGGGGCAGCCCACTTGCCAGGAATGGTGGCAGCCAAAACAACACTCCCCGTCATCGGGGTTCCGATTAAAAGCAAAACTCTTCAAGGCATCGATTCCTTACTTTCGATCGTCCAGATGCCGGGTGGTGTGCCTGTCGCTACGGTTGCGATCGGTGAGGCGGGTGCAAAGAACGCCGGATTACTGGCAGCACAAATTCTTGGAACAGTGGACGAGCGGATTGCGAGAGCACTCGACCATATGCGCGTTGAACTAGAAGGACAAGTCATCGCTTCCGAGGTGCATCTGACATGACGAAGATTGGCATCTTAGGTGGCGGCCAGCTCGGACGGATGATGGCATTATCGGCACGCGAAATGGGATACGAACTCCTGACACTGGATCCGACGGAAAATGCACCTTGCGCGCAAATCACGGATCAACAAATTGTCGCAGACTTTACGGACGTCGAAGCAGCAAAGCGTCTAGCGCAAGAATCAGATGTCGTCACATACGAATTTGAGAACATCTCGCACGAAGTCGCGATGGCAATCGGTGATAAATTGGTCCACGGGACAGAGTTGTTGTTTCAGACGCAACACCGGATTCGGGAAAAAGAGATGATTGAACGACATGGTTATCAGGTTGCACCGTATCACGCTGTTCATACCGTTGCAGACTTGAAAGAAGCAAGCGAACGGTTAGGATTACCTTTCGTCCTGAAGACGGCTCGCTTCGGTTATGACGGAAAAGGGCAGAAGGTCATTCGGACAACAGCTGATTTAGCAGGTGCCATTGAAACGTTCAAACCGACCGAATACGTCGCTGAAAAATGGTTACCGTTCGATCAAGAAATCTCCGTCATCGTCACACGGAGCGAACGGGAAACGCGTGTCTTTCCAGTCAGCGAAAACATTCACCGAGATAACATACTCCATCTGTCGATCGTTCCGGCCCGCATTTCAAATGAGCTGTCACAACAGGCAATTGATTTGGCAACGAACATTGCCGAAGCAGTCGGCTTGATTGGGACACTCGCCATCGAACTCTTTGTCGTCGGTTCAGAAATCATCGTCAATGAACTGGCGCCACGCCCACATAACTCGGGGCATTATTCCATCGATGCGTGTGAGACGTCACAGTTTGAACAGCACATCCGTGCCATCTGTGGGCTTCCGCTCGGTGATACCCGTCTGACGACACCGGTCGTCATGGCGAACATCCTAGGTCAACATGTCACAGCATTATCCGAGGAACAACATACATTATCGGCACGGACGAAAGTTCACTTATATGGAAAGCAGGAAGCGAAGACAGGACGGAAGATGGGGCACTTGAACATCTTAGCGGATTCAGTCGAAGAAGCATTAGCCGAAGTCGAGCGCCTGCAAATCTGGAAGGAGACGGTTAGATGATCGAACGGTATACACGACCTGAGATGAAAGCGATTTGGACAGAACAGAATAAATTTGAGGCTTGGTTGAAAGTCGAAATCTTAGCCTGTGAAGCGTGGAGCGAGCTTGGTGTCATTCCAAAAGAAGACGTAAAGCTCCTTTGGGACAATGCTTCGTTTGATGTGAACCGCATCAATGAAATCGAGCAAGAGACACGCCATGATGTCATCGCCTTTACACGCGCTGTATCGGAGACGCTTGGTGAAGAACGCAAATGGGTCCATTACGGACTGACGTCAACGGATGTCGTCGATACGGCACTCTCGTATCTCTTGAAGCAAGCAAACGATCTTCTCGCAGCGGATCTTGACCGCTTCATCGAGATTTTGAAAGTCAAAGCGAACGAACATAAATACACGGTCATGATGGGACGGACACACGGTGTCCATGCCGAACCGACGACATTCGGTCTGAAGCTTGCCCTCTGGTACGAAGAGATGAAACGGAACAAAGTCCGCTTCGACGCTGCACGTGAGACCGTCGAATACGGAAAAATGTCAGGTGCGGTCGGAACGTTTGCGAACATCGACCCGTTCATCGAAAAATATGTCTGTGAGAAGCTTGGAACGAAACCGGCGCCGGTCTCGACGCAAACCCTGCAGCGTGATCGTCATGCCCATTACATGTCGACGATCGCGTTAATCGCAACATCGATTGAGAAGATGGCGACGGAAATTCGTGGTCTTCAAAAAACCGAAACACGAGAAGTCGAAGAATTCTTCGCGAAAGGTCAAAAAGGATCATCCGCGATGCCACATAAACGTAACCCGATCGGTTCAGAAAACATGACAGGGCTTGCCCGGGTCATTCGTGGACACATGGTGACGGCTTACGAAAACGTCTCGCTTTGGCACGAACGGGACATTTCCCATTCGTCTGCGGAACGGATCATTCTGCCGGACGCAACCGGCTTACTCAACTACATGTTGAACCGGTTCGGTAACATCGTCAAAAACTTGACGGTCTTCCCGGAAAACATGAAACGCAACATGGACCGGACGTATGGTGTCATCTTCTCCGGACACGTCTTACTCGCTTTGATTGAAAAAGGCTGGTCGCGTGAAGCCGCGTACGACTTCGTCCAACCACGGGCGATGCAAGCATGGGAAGAACAAATCATGTTCCGTGACTTGTTATGGCAGGAACAAGAGATTCAACAACTCTTTACAGAAGCAGAACTCGATGCTTGTTTTGATCCAACGTATCATACGAGCCGGGTCGATGAAATTTTTGAACGGTGTGGCTTGAACTAATCAACCTGAGACGGGGCATTGTCCCCGTCTACATCTTAGGATCCTGGGGGACGAAAGCAATGCAACCACTTTATGAAGGTAAGGCCAAACGATTATACACGACGCAGGAGCAGGACGTGCTCCGCATCGTCTATAAGGACGAAGCGACAGCATTTAATGGAGAGAAAAAAGCAGAGTTCGCAGGTAAAGGTGAACTGAACAACCGCTTGACGAGTCACTTCTTTGAAGTACTTAAAGCGGCCGACATTCCGACCCATTTCATTGAACGCATTTCCGAGCGCGAACAGCTCGTACGCCGTGTCACCATCATTCCACTCGAAGTCGTCGTCCGCAATGTCGTCGCCGGAAGCCTCAGCAAACGGCTTGGGATCGAAGAAGGAACAGTGCTCGAAACACCAATCGTTGAGTTTTACTATAAAGATGATAGCTTAGGCGATCCGCTCGTCACCCGTGCCCACATTAATTTACTGAAGATTGCGACTACGGAAGAGCTCGATTTACTTGAACAAGAAGCGAACCGCGTCAATGCCGTCTTACGTCCGTACTTTGACGAAAAGGGGATCACGCTCGTCGATTTCAAACTCGAATACGGCAAAACACCGACAGGCGAGATTCTGCTGGCTGACGAAATTTCACCGGATACATGCCGTCTGTGGGATAAAGAAACGGGGGAGCACCTCGATAAAGATGTCTTCCGTCGCAACATCGGATCACTCATCGACACGTACCAAACACTATTCAATCGCCTAGGGGGAAACACACAATGAAAAAAGTCATCGTATCGATTGCATTACGGGAAAGCATTTTAGATCCACAAGGAGTCGCTGTCAAAGGTGGTCTTGCGCAACTCGGTTTTACGGGTGTCGAAGAAGTCCGGATCGGAAAACGAATCGAACTGCTCGTCTCGGATGAAACGACGGACACGATGATTCATGACATGTGCCAAAAGCTCCTCGTCAACACGGTGATGGAAGACTATCGTTTTGAAGTAGAAGAGGTGACGACGGCATGAAGTTTGCGGTCATCGTCTTTCCAGGATCGAACTGTGATTTAGATATGTACCATGCCGTCAAGGATGCGCTCGGTGAGGAAGCGGACTATGTCTTCCATACCGAAACATCACTTGAAGGATACGATGGTGTCCTGCTTCCGGGCGGTTTCTCATACGGGGACTATCTCCGCTGCGGCGCAATCGCCCAGTTTTCACCAATCATGGAGGAAGTGAAACGATTTGCAGCAGAAGGGAAAACCGTTCTTGGTGTCTGTAACGGCTTCCAAATCCTTGTCGAAGCGGGTCTTCTCCCGGGTGTCTTGCACCGCAATACCGGACTGAAGTTCATGTGCCGGACAGTCGAACTGAAGGTCGAAAATCACGAGACACGTTTCACGTCAGATTATGCACCGGGTGAAACGATTTCGATTCCAATCGCCCACGGGGAAGGAAACTACTACTGTGACGACGCCACGTACGCGATGTTGCAGACGAATCAACAAATTGCCTTCACATACGTCGACAATCCGAACGGATCGCGCGGCGATATTGCAGGGATTACGAATAAAGCAGGGAATGTGCTCGGGATGATGCCACACCCGGAGCGTGCTGTCGAAATGCTGACAGGCGGAACAGATGGACTTAAGTTATTCACTTCACTCGTCAAACAGGGGGCCCACCATGTTAAAACAACAGTCTGAACCAACGATTGAGCAAATTCAGGAGCAACGGATTTATGCGACGATGGGACTTAGCGACGCGGAGTACCAGATGGTCGTCGACTTACTCGGTCGTCAACCGAACTACACGGAAACAGGACTCTTCTCCGTCATGTGGTCAGAACACTGTTCGTACAAAACATCAAAACCGGTCTTACGCCAGTTTCCGACGACCGGTCCCCGTGTCTTGCAAGGACCAGGTGAAGGCGCAGGTGTCGTCGATATCGGTGATAATCAAGCGGTCGTCTTTAAGATCGAAAGTCATAATCATCCGTCAGCCGTCGAACCCTACCAAGGGGCAGCAACGGGTGTCGGTGGGATCATCCGCGATATCTTTTCAATGGGAGCCCGTCCTGTCGCGTTGATGAACTCGCTTCGTTTCGGACATCTCGGGACACCACGCGTCAATCAGTTGTTTGAACAAGTCGTCGCCGGGATTGCCGGATACGGCAACTGCGTCGGGATTCCGACGATTGGCGGAGAAGTCGGTTTCGACCGTTCGTATGAAGGAAACCCACTCGTCAATGCGATGTGTATCGGACTGATCAATCATGAAGATATTCAAAAAGGTCTTGCGAAAGGTGCCGGGAACTCGGTCATGTACGTCGGTGCGGCAACAGGGCGTGACGGCATCCACGGTGCGACCTTCGCTTCAGAAGATCTCGGGGAGGATACGGAAGCAAAACGTCCGGCCGTCCAAGTCGGTGACCCCTTCATGGAGAAGTTATTGATTGAAGCCTGTCTCGAAATCGTCGGCCATCCGGCACTCGTCGGGATGCAGGATATGGGCGCTGCCGGACTGACCTCGTCGTCAGCCGAGATGGCTTCGAAAGCCGGCATGGGGATTGAAATGCACCTTGATGATGTGCCGCAACGTGAAACCGGCATGACCGCTTATGAAATGATGTTATCGGAGTCGCAGGAGCGGATGTTGCTCGTCGTCGAGCGCGGACGGGAAGCGGAAATCGAAGCCATCGTCAGCAAATGGGGCTTGCATGCCGTTCATGTCGGCGAAGTCATCGAAGAAAAAGTCCTTCGCCTTGTCCAGCACGGAACGATCGTCGCTGAAGTACCGGTCGATGCCCTTGCGGAAGAAGCACCGGTCTATCAAAAGCCATCGCGAGTTCCGGCTTATTATGAAGAGTTCCAAACAATGGAAGAGACGTTGCCGGTCGTCGAGGATGTCGTCGAAACATGGCGTGCCCTGCTCAAACAACCGACGATCGCGTCAAAACGTTGGGTCTACGATCAGTATGATCATATGGTTCAAACGTCAACCGTCGTTGCACCGGGTTCCGATGCAGCCGTCATCCGTGTCCGTGGCACGAACAAAGCACTCGCGATGACGACAGACTGTAACAGCCGCTTCGTTTACCTCGATCCGTTCGTCGGTGGTCAGATCGCCGTCGCTGAAGCCGCCCGCAATATTGTTGCAAGTGGTGCAACACCACTTGCGATCACCGATTGCCTCAATTTCGGGAATCCGGATAAACCGGAAGGCTTCTGGCAACTCGAACAAGCGACGGCCGGGATGGCTGAAGCCTGCCGCGTGCTCGAGACACCGGTC
This sequence comes from Exiguobacterium sp. s133, assembly GCF_018618595.1. Taxonomy (NCBI): domain Bacteria; kingdom Bacillati; phylum Bacillota; class Bacilli; order Caryophanales; genus Exiguobacterium; species Exiguobacterium sp. s133. The sequence goes on along the minus strand of NZ_JACSMK010000005.1, from coordinate 217,821 downwards.
ATCGGCGGAAACGTTTCGCTCTACAATGAATCAGCCGGCAAAGCCGTCCACCCGACGCCGGTCGTCGGAATGGTCGGATTACATGACCAGACCGACTGGATCACGACACAACACGTCAAACAAGCAGGCGACGCAATCTACGTGCTCGGTGAGACGTTACCGGAGTTCGGTGGCAGTGAACTCCAATACATGCAATTCGAAAAATCATTCGGGAAAGCACCACGCATCGATTTGAACGTCGAACAAACCCGTTTACGTGCCTTACAAACAGCCGTTCAGGCAGGGCTCGTCACAGCCATCCATGATGTCGCGGAAGGTGGACTCGCCGTCGCCTTGGCAGAAATGACATTCGGAACGACGCTCGGTCTCGACGTGACGTTTGAAGGACCGGCGTTACATCTCTTCAGTGAATCACAATCCCGGTTCGTCGTATCGGTGAAGCCGGAGCACGAGGCAGCCTTCGTCGAACAGACAGGTGCTGAAAAACTAGGTCACGTCACAGCAGAGGATTCGATTCAAATCAAGACAACGGACACACTCATCGAAGCAACACGTTCAACACTGCAAGCCGACTGGGAAGGGGCGATCGCGTGTTATATGACATCAAAGGATTAAATGAAGAGTGTGGGGTATTCGGGATTTTCGGACAACCGGAAGCGGCACAACTTGCTTATTATGGTCTCCACAGTCTGCAACACCGGGGGCAGGAGGGCGCAGGAATCGTCGCGAGCGACGGCAACCTGCTTCTTCCACACCGGGGACAAGGACTTGTGACGGAAGTTTTTTCACAAGAGACACTCGATTCGTTAGCCGGACAGCATGCGATCGGACACGTCCGTTACTCGACAGCTGGTGGCAACACGCTCGAGAACACACAACCGCTTCACTTCAAATCACGGACGGGTGACTTGGCACTTGCCCATAACGGGAATCTCGTCAATGCCGATTCGTTAAAACATTTACTTGAGGCGGAAGGGGCGATTTTCCAGACGACAAGCGATACGGAAGTCGTCGCCCACCTCGTCAAACGGAGTAAATTACCGACACTCGAAGACCGGATTGCCGATAGTCTGGCGCGGCTTGTCGGTGCATTCGCCTTTCTTTTTTTAACGGAAGATACGTTGTACGTCGCCGTCGATCCACATGGTCTGCGCCCGTTATCACTCGGGAAAACATCAGATGGCGGCATCGTCTTTTCATCGGAAACGTGTGCTTTTGATATCGTCGGGGCCGAGTTCATTCGTGACATCGAGCCGGGAGAGCTCGTGACGATCACGACGTCCGGCATGTCATCACGGCAGTATATGGAACCGCATGAGCGGGCGATGTGTTCGATGGAATACATCTACTTTTCCCGTCCCGATTCGATGATTGATGGGGTCAATGTCCATACGGCACGAAAAGCGCTCGGGAAAAAAATGTTCGAAGAAGCACCGGTCGAGGCAGATGTCGTCACAGGTGTTCCGGATTCAAGTATCTCCGCTGCGATTGGTTATGCGGAAGCGAGCGGGATTCCCTACGAGATGGGATTGATTAAAAACCGTTACGTCGGACGGACGTTCATTCAGCCGTCGCAAGAATTACGGGAACGCGGCGTTAAAATGAAACTGTCGGCACTACGGGGTGTCGTCAACGGCAAACGGGTCATCATGGTTGATGATTCCATCGTGCGTGGGACGACAAGCCGCCGCATCGTTGGACTGTTACGCGAAGCCGGGGCAACGGAAGTTCATGTCCGCATCACGGCGCCGCCCATCACGAATCCGTGTTATTACGGCATCGATACGTCGTCAAAAGACGAACTGATTTCCGCCCGCCTGACACCCAGTGAGATTTGCCAAGAAATCGGTGCTGACTCACTGGAGTTTCTGACAGTCAACGGAATGGTCAATGCGATTGACCGTCCGTTCGATGGTCCACTGAAAGGACAATGTACGGCCTGCTTCACAGGCGAATATCCGACACCGATCGGTGCACTTGAACTAGAAGCCAAACTTTGAATAGATGGGGGAACAAAGCATGAGTAAACAATACGAAGCAGCAGGTGTTAGCCTGACCGCAGGGTACGAATCCGTATCCCGGATGAAAAAACACGTCGCCCGTTCGATGCGGAAGGAAGTCATGACGGGACTCGGAAGTTTCGGTGCAATGTTCGACCTCAGTCAATTGAATCTAAAAGAACCGGTGCTCGTCAGCGGGACAGATGGCGTCGGAACGAAGTTAAAACTTGCCTTCGCCCTCGACCAACACGATACGATTGGGATTGATTGTGTCGCGATGTGTGTCAACGACATTATCGTCCAGGGTGCAGAACCGCTCTATTTCCTCGACTACATCGCACTCGGTAAAGCCATTCCGTCGAAAATCGAACGGATTGTCGCCGGTGTCGCCGAAGGCTGTGTCCAGTCGGGGTGTACGTTAATCGGTGGCGAGACGGCAGAGATGCCAGGGATGTATGCAGACGGTGAGTATGATATTGCCGGCTTTGCCGTCGGTGCCGTCGAAAAACAAAAATTGATTACTGGTGAAGGTGTTACACCCGGTGATGTCATTTTAGGGCTCGCGTCGTCAGGGGTTCACTCGAACGGATTTTCACTCGTCCGAAAAATCGTCGAAGAAAGTGGTCTTCAGTATGAAGATGAATTGATGATGCTCGGTAACACGATCGGCAATGCTTTGTTGATGCCGACACGGATTTATGTCGAAGCGGTCAAAGCAGCGCTCGAAACAGAGAAGATTCAAGCGATGGTCCATATCACGGGTGGCGGTTTCTATGAAAACGTACCACGTGTCCTTCCGGAAGGTTGCGGAGCGACGTTTGATCCGAAAAAATGGCCGACGTTACCGGTCTTCGATTGGCTTGAACAAGCCGGAAACATTCCGCGTGACGAGATGTATAACGTTTTCAACATGGGGATCGGCTACATGATGATCGTCAAGCCGGAACACGTGACCGAAGTGACGGCACGCCTGGCGCGCGAAAATGAAACGGCCTATACGATCGGGACGGTGACAGATCAAGACGGGATTCGCATCAAAGGAGTCGACCAATGAGGCTTGCCTGTTTTGCTTCCGGAAGCGGGAGTAATGTTGAAGCGTTATTTGAAGCGATTGAGGCAGGACGTTTACAGGCGACGATTGAACTCGTCGTCTGCGATCAAAAAGAGGCGCTCGTCATCGAGCGGGCACGAAGACGTGGCTGTGATGTGTTTGTTTTTACAGCCAAGGACTACCCGGATAAACCGTCTTTTGAACGCGAAATCGTTGCGGAACTAGAGCGGCGAGACGTGGAACGGATTATCCTAGCCGGATATATGCGTCTCGTCGGTGATGTCCTTCTCGCACGGTATGCCGGACGAATCGTCAACATCCATCCGTCGCTGCTTCCGGCATTTCCAGGAAAAGATGCCATCGGGCAAGCATTTCGTGGCGGAGTTAAAATCACAGGTGTTACAATTCATATAGTCGATGAAGGAATGGATACGGGACCAATCATGGCACAGGAAGCGGTCCGTATCACTGAGGATATGACGCGGGAAACGCTACAGAAAGCGATTCAGCAAGTAGAGCACAGATTGTATCCGCAAGTCATCGAAGAGTGGATTAAAGAGGGGGCAAACGTATGAGAGCGTTAATTAGTGTATCGGATAAAACAGGAGTCGTAGAACTGGGACAAGCCTTTCACGAAGCAGGGATTGAACTTGTATCGACAGGCGGGACCCATCAAGCACTTGAGGCAGCAGGACTTCCGGTCATCGGTATCAGTGAAGTCACACAATTCCCGGAGATGCTTGACGGTCGTGTGAAAACGTTACATCCAATGGTCCATGGAGGTTTACTTGGACGTCGTGATTTAGAGACGCACCGCGAACAAATGGCAGAGCAACACATCAAACCAATCGATTTCGTTGTCGTCAATCTGTATCCATTTAAGGAAACGGTTATGAAAGAGGACGTTCCTTACGCAGACGCAATTGAAAACATCGATATCGGTGGACCGAGCATGATTCGCTCTGCTGCGAAAAACCATGCAGCCGTAACGGTTGTCGTTGATCCAGCAGACTACAGTGAAATCATCAAAGAAATCAACCTCGGTGGAACGACGTTTGAAACACGCCAAAAATTAGCAGCGAAAGCCTTCCGTCATACGGCAGCCTACGACGCCTTGATTGCGGACTACTTCTTGACACAAACGGGAGAAAAATTCCCGGAGCAATTAACGATTACGCTCGAGAAGGTACAAGACTTACGCTATGGAGAAAATCCGCATCAGGAAGCGGCGTTTTATAAAACACCGATCTATCGTGGGGCGTCTCTTGCATCAGCGAACCAACTGCACGGAAAAGAATTGTCATACAACAATATTCAAGATGCCAATGCCGCACTTGAAATCCTTGATGAGTTCCGCGAAGCAGCAGCCGTCGTCGTCAAACACATGAACCCGTGTGGCGTCGCTGTCGGTCCGACAATCGACGAAGCCTTCCGCCGGGCGCATGCAGCAGATCCGGTCTCGATCTTTGGCGGCATCGTCGCTCTGAACCGTGAAGTCGATCTCGCGACAGCGGAGCAGCTCAGTGGCATCTTCCTTGAAATCATCATCGCCCCATCGTTTACGACAGAAGCATTCGAGCTGTTGGCAGCGAAGAAAAACCTGCGTTTGCTTGAACTGGATGTCAAACGTGTCCAAGCGATTCGCTATACAGCCGTCGCTGGCGGTATGCTTGTCCAAGATAGCGACGATGAGACATTAGATGATGCAGCAGCACGTGTCGTCACGGATCGTAAACCGACAGCAGCCGAATGGGAAGACTTGAAGCTCGCATGGCGTGCTGTCAAACACGTCAAGTCGAACGCGATTGTTTTAGCGAAAGATGAAGTGACGGTCGGTGTCGGGGCAGGGCAGATGAACCGTGTCGGGTCGGCGAGCATCGCCATCGCGCAAGCCGGTGACAAGGCGATTGGTGCATCTCTCGCATCTGACGCCTTCTTCCCGATGCGCGATACGGTCGAAGCCGCGGCGGCAGCCGGGATTACGGCAATCATCCAACCGGGTGGGTCGATTCGTGACCAAGAGTCGATTGATGCGTGTAACGAACACGGCGTCACGATGATCTTTACGAATGTCCGTCATTTCAAACACTGAGTGGAGGCGACTTGCATGAAGGTATTAGTAATCGGAAAAGGCGGGCGTGAACACGCGCTCGTCTGGAAGCTAGCACAAGATGAACGAGTCAAAACGATTTATGCCGCGCCGGGAAATGTCGGGATGACGGAAGCCACATGTGTCCCGATTCGGGAAGATGCCATCAGTGAGCTTGTCCAATTTGCTAAAGACGAACAGGTTGATTGGACGATTGTCGGACCAGAGGGCCCACTTGTCCTCGGTGTCGTCAATGCCTTCGAAGCAGCGGGTCTTAAGATTTTTGGTCCTTCGCGTGAAGCGGCGGCACTTGAAGGAAGTAAACAGTTCGCCAAAGGATTGATGGAACGGGCAGGGATTCCGACGGCAGCATTCGCTGTCTTTACATCGGCAGAAGAAGCGAAAGCGTATGTCTCCCGTCAAGGGGCACCGATCGTCATCAAAGCAGATGGTCTCGCAGCAGGTAAAGGCGTCACGGTGGCGACAACGCTTGATGAAGCAGTTCGCGCAATTGAAGAGATCTTCGCCGGTGACTTCGGTGACCAAAGTAGTGTCGTCATCGAAGAATGTCTCGTCGGAGAAGAGTGTTCCTTGATGGCATTCGTCCATGAAGAGACCGTCATCCCGATGGTCTTGTCGCAAGATCACAAGCGCGCCTTCGATGGTGATGCCGGACCGAATACCGGTGGAATGGGAGCTTACAGCCCGTTGCCTCAATTCGATGAACAAGCCGTCACGGATGAAGCGATGACACGGATTTTGCGTCCCCTCGTCGAGCAGATGGCAAGCGAAGGGATTCCCTTTACAGGATTCTTATACGCGGGTCTGATGTTGACGAACCGCGGACCGTCCGTCATCGAGTTTAATGCGCGGTTCGGGGATCCGGAAACAGAAGTCATCTTACCGCGTCTCGAAACCCCCTTGCTCGATGTCATCATCCCGCTCACAGCAGGTGAGGAACCTGAAGTCCTGTGGTCCGATGCTGCGACGGTCGGTGTCGTCATCGCGGCAGACGGGTATCCGGAACGACCGCAGACAGGACAACCGATTGATCTTACATTAATCGATTCGAAAGTCTTAGTCTTTCATGCCGGGACGACAGAAAAGGACGATACACTCGTTTCAGCAGGCGGGCGTGTCCTCGTCTGTGTCAGTCAAGCCGCGACGATGGAAGCAGCAGTCGCTGATATTTATCAAGGGTTAGCTTCGTTTGATCAAACCGGTTTCTTTTACCGGACGGATATTGCGAAAAAGGCGTTTCGGACAACATGAATTTAAAGGAAACTGTTATGTAAAAAGCCAAGCGATTTCGCTTGGCTTTTTTTTTGAAAGAAGGGTTTTGACAAAAAGTTTTTCCTTCTTGTGCTTTTCCTTGTAAGAGTCACGAGAAGCGAAAGCTGTGTCGGGATGTCGTTTTTTGAGAGGTTGGTTTTGAGAAAAAGATTCTTCCTTCTCGTGCTTTCCTCGGGCGAGGCGCGAGCCGTTGCTCCTTGATTCTACGAACAAGTAGCAGGGTCTCTCCTGCCTCTGACAGCGCGAACCGCGCTATTCCCCGCAGGAGTCACGAGAAGCGAAACTTTTGTCAGGACGCCGTTTTTTGAATGAGATCTCTTTTTAAACAGTATAGTTTTTTGAGAGGATGTTTTTGACAAAAGATTCTTCCTTCTCGTGCTTTCCTCGGGCGAGACGCGAGCCGTTGCTCCTTGATTCTACGAACAAGTAGCAGGGTCTCGCTTGCCTCTGACAGCGCGAACCGCGCTTTTCCCCGCAGGAGTCACGAGAAGCGAAACTTTTGTCAGGGTGCCGTTTTTTGAATGAGATTTCTTTTTAAACAGCATAGTTTTTTGAGAGGATGTTTTTTGACAAAAGATTCTTCCTTCTCGTGCTTGCCTCTGACAGCGCCAACCGCGCTTTTCCCCGTAGGAGTCACGAGAAGCGAAACTTTTGTCAGGACGCCGTTTTTTGAATGAGATTTCTTTTTAAACAGCATAGTTTTTTGAAAGGATGTTTTTTGACAAAAGATTCTTCCTTCTCGTGCTTTCCTCGGGCGAGGTGCGAGCCGTTGCTCCTTGATTCTACGAACAAGTAGCGGGGTCTCGCTTGCCTCTGACAGCGCGAACCGCGCTTTTTCCCGTAGGAGTCACGAGAAGCGAAACTTTTGTCAGGGTGCCGTTTTTTTGAATACTGCTCTAAAAAACAGCTGTGTCAGGACGCGACTTCCGACTTGAATCGCTTCTTAGCGAAAAGCAATCAAGAGCGACCCTGCAGCGTAGCGAAGCGGCGCGAAGGATTGCCGCTAGAAGACGATTCGAGAAGGAGAGGAGCGGCTGACATGACGAGCATCAGGAATTTGTCTAATTCGCATACGGCCTGAAATACCTGAAAGAGCAAGACGATTCGAAAAGGAGAGGAGCGGCTGACATGATAAGCATCAGGTTCGATACAGTCCAACACCGGAAAAAATGTGAGAAGAGCAGACGTTCAACCGAAGGAACATGCGAAAGTTGATTGTCTTCCTTGACAGTTTTGTGTTATTTTGTCGAAATAGGTCGGATATACATGAAATTACCTTGAAACTTTTTTGATAACATTTTAGTATAAGAAGTATAAGAAAGCGTTTTCAGAAAATAAAAGGAGGTCGAGCTTTCGTGAAAAAGAATTGTGGAAGGTCCCCTTGGACGAAAACTGAAGTACGTGGTCACCAAGCGGTCATCAGCGGACAGCTTGCACCTACACTCGTACTTGAAAATGCGACGTACTTAAATCATGGGTTGAAAGCATGGCGCACGGCGAATATCTGGGTTAGCGGAGACCGGATTATCTATGTCGGACCGGATATGCCGGACCAGGCGGACGAGGTCTACGATGCAACAGGGAAATTCATCGTACCAGGATACATTGAACCGCATGCCCATCCCTTCCAATTATATAATCCGGCGACGCTCGCGAAGTTTGCTGCGGAGCGTGGAACGACGACACTCGTCAATGATAATATGCTCCTTTTGTTAGAGCCCGTCGAGCAAGCGTTTGCACAAGTTGAAGCGTTAGCGGATATTCCGACATCGATGTATTGGTGGGCACGACTCGACGCACAGACGGAACTTGATGCAGATAGTATCTCGATTGACAACAAGCGGATTCAAGCCTGGCTCAAACATCCCCAAGTTATTCAGGCGGGAGAATTGACAGGATGGCCCCGTCTTTCACAAGGCGATGATGAGTTACTTCAATGGATGCAGGACGCGATGAAGCTCGGAAAACCGATTGAAGGGCATTTCCCGGGAGCATCTGCGAAAACCCTGACAAAGATGGCACTTTATGGCGTAACGAGTGACCATGAGGCGATGACGGTCGAGGAAGCATTGACGCGTCTTGAATTAGGATATACGACGACGATTCGTTACTCATCGATTCGTCCTGATTTACCGGACATTTTTGCAGGACTTGTCGAAGCCGGATTACAAAATTATGAAAAGGTCCTCGTGACGACAGATGGTTCGACACCGTCCTTCTATAAGTCTGGTTTGATGGACGAGACGGTCCGCTTGATGCTTGCTGCGGGAATTCCGGCAGAAGAAGCATACCGGATTGCCTCGTACAATGCAGCACGTCACTTTAATCTTGATCATCTCCTGGGAAGTATCGCACCGGGACGGATTGCCCACTTAAATATTTTAGAAGCGATCGATCAACCGACACCCGTCGATGTCCTAGCACGCGGGACGTGGGTCCGGCGCGACGATATTCCGTGCTACCCCGTTGAAGCACTCGATCAAGCGATGGAATTAATGCAGAAGTCTGAAGTCAGCGTCTCATTGACGGATCAAGATTTTTCATTCAGCATGCCGGTTGGTCTTGAGATGATCAACTCGGTCATCATGAAATTGTATCAAGTTGAACATGATACGAGTGTGCCTGTCTTACCTGCCGATTGCAATGAGTCGTTTTTAATGTTACTTGATCGGCAAGGGAAATGGCGCCTTAATACGGTTTTGAAAAACTTTGCGACGAACGTCGGGGGGATGGTCAGTTCCTATTCAATCAGTGGTGATATCTTAATGATCGGGAAATCGAAACAAGATATGCAGGTGGCGTTTGAACGGATGAAAGCATTCGGTGGGGGAATTGTTCTCGTCGAAGACGGGGAAGTGATTGCCGAGATTCCGTTGACGTTGATGGGACAGACTTCTGATTTACCGCTCGAAGACTTAATCGTTCAGGAAACAGCATTGCGTGAAGCGTTGTTCGCACGGGGGTACCAATTCGAAGATCCGATTTATACGTTATTATTCCTTGCATCGACGCACTTGCCGTATGTCCGCATCACGCCGCAAGGCATCTATGAAGTCCTTCGGAAAAAAGTTCTTTTCCCAGCGATTTTACGCTGATGCTTGAAATTTAAAACGTCGCGCTTTAAACTATTAAAGAGTGATTGAATGGGAAAGGAAGTTACAAGATGCAACTCGATAAATTACGAGGGAAAGAACTCGACCAATTATTTACAGCCATCATGAAGATGGATTCATTAGAAGATTGCTACACTTTATTTGAAGATTTAGCGACGGTCAACGAGATTCAAGCGCTTGCGCAACGTCTCGAAGTGGCACGTCAACTACGTGAAGGAAACACGTATCATAAAATCGAGAAGGCGACCGGGGCGTCGACGGCGACGATTTCACGTGTGAAACGTTGTTTGAACTATGGCTCTGGTGGTTACGATTTAGCGTTAGCACGTTTAGGTTTGAAAGAAGAAACAGTAGCGGATAACTAATCGGTTATCCGCTGCTTTGATGAAGGAGGACGAACCTGGATGGATTTAGCGTTTCAACAAAAGATTCAGCATTTCATTCGAAAACTGACGCCGATCCAGTCGCTCGTCATCATCTATTTCGTTGCTGTCATCATCGCAATCATTTTATTAGGACTACCGTGGTCGACCCGTGGAGACTACGACTGGGATTTTACAGACTTGGTGTTCATGGCGGTTAGCTGTGTCAGTGTGACCGGATTGACGACCGTTTCCGTCTCCGATACGTTTACGACGTTCGGATATTTTATGATCATGATTTTGGTGCAGGTAAGTGGAATTGGCTTGATGTCGCTCCATATCGCGATGTGGGTCATCTTGGGGAAGCGAATCGGTTTTCGAGAACGGCAACTCGTCGTTCGTGATCAAAACCAGACGACGATGCAAGGGGTCGTCAAATATATCCGTGAAGTCATCTTAATCATTCTTTCCATTGAATTGATCGGTGCACTTATTTTAGGCCTTTATTATACGAAATACTTTCCGACGATCGGTGAAGCAATGTTGCAAGGTGTCTTCGGTTCAGTCAGTGCGACGACGAACGCGGGGTTCGATATCACAGGAGAGTCGCTTCTTCCGTTTCGAGGAGACTTATTTGTCGTCTTTATGCAAATCGTCTTATTGACACTCGGTGCGATTGGTTTCCCTGTACTTGTTGAAGTGCGACGATACTTTGCCTACCGGGCAACACGTCAATCGACACGACAACCGTATCACTTTTCGTTATTTACGAAACTGACAGCCTCGACGTTCTTCATCCTCGTCCTGTTCGGGACGGGCAGTCTGTTGCTGTTTGAATGGAACCAGTCCTTTAAAGGATTACCGATTGATGAAAAAATTGTCGATGCGCTGTTCCAGTCGGTTACGACACGAAATGGTGGATTGACGACGGTTGATATTACGACATTTTCACAAGCTTCCGTCTTCGTCTTATCCATTTTAATGTTCATCGGTGCTTCTCCATCATCCGTCGGTGGGGGGATCAGGACAACGACGTTTGCTGTTGCATTACTTAGTGTTGTCGCCTTCATCCGTGGAGAATATGGAATCAAGATTTTCGGACGTGAAATTGACCAATCGGACATTTGGAAATCGTTCGTCGTCATTGTCGTTTCGACGGGAGTGACGATCATCGGATTGATTGTCTTGCTCATGTTCGAGGATGCACCATTCCTTGTGCTGTTCTTTGAAGCATGTTCTGCGTTCGGAACGACCGGGTTATCGCTCGGGATCACGAGTGAGTTATCGAATGTCGGAAAATGGACATTATCGATTTTAATGTTCATCGGACGAATCGGTGTCATCTCGTTTGTCTTACTCTTAAAAGCGAATCAGCCAAAACGAAAATACAATTATCCGAAGGAATCCGTCATTATCGGTTAAGGAGACGATTGCATGAATCGTACATTTTGGATTAATTTTGGTTACATCTTTGCTGTTCCGGCCTTGCCATTTCTGGCAATCGTCAATGGACGGGCACTCTGCTCGCCTGAATCATCGTTACTCGACGTCCCGGTGCTCGGTTTTTTTCTCGCTGAGCCATGGGCATTCGCCGTCCTTTACGGATTTTTAGCGCTCGGACTCGCAGCACTCTTAACGAAACGACGCGCGACTACTTGACCTATCTCGCCCTGCGCGAGATGGGTTTTTGTTTTATACTAATTAGAGATGAACAAGATAGGAAGGATGGGACGAACGTGTTACTACCGTATGATGAATGGCGGCATGTCTTTAAATTAGATCCAGCAAAAGAAATCGAGGAGACGACCCTCGCAGCAATCGCAACCTCTGGAACAGATGCAATCATCGTCGGCGGAACCGATGATATTACGCTGGATGCGACGCTCGACTTACTGATGCGTCTGCGAAGATATCCGGTCGCGGTCGCACTTGAAATTTCTGAGCTCGAAGCGGCGACGATGGGGTTTGATACGTATTTGACTCCGAGCGTCTTAAATAGTGGTACGCTAGAATATCTGGTCGAAAAACAGGTCGAAGCCTTACAGGAAGTCGGGCATATGCTGGCCCATGCCGACCTGGTCGGAGAAGGCTACATCGTCTTGAATCCGGAGGCGAAGGTCGCGCACGTCACAAAAGCAAAAGTATTACAGGACGAAGAAGTCGTCGCCTACGCTCAACTCGCGGACAGTGTGTTCCGTCTGCCGATCGTCTATCTTGAGTACAGCGGCGTCTATGGCAATCCGGAAGTCGTCGCAGCCGTCAAGGACGTCGTCCGGCAGGCGCGGCTGTTTTATGGGGGCGGAATCGATTCCGTCGAGCGGGCTCGGGAAATGTTCCGGTATGCTGATACAATTGTCGTCGGAAATATCATTTATGAGGATTTAAAAGCAGCACTTGCGACAGTAGAAGCAACGCGATAAAATATAAGAACAAAAGTTCGGAAAAAAGAAATGAGGCTATTACATGTTTAATTTAAGTGAACAGCTCGTGAGCGGATTGAATCCGGAGCAGGCGAAAGCGGTCAAACATACGGACGGCCCCTTGCTGATCATGGCAGGAGCCGGTTCAGGGAAAACACGTGTTTTGACGCATCGTGTCGCCTATTTGATGGCGGAAAAACAAGTCGCACCATGGAACATCTTAGCGATTACCTTTACGAATAAAGCCGCACGGGAAATGCGTGACCGAATCGGTCGTTTAGTCGGCGGGGTCGCAAACGACATCTGGGTCTCGACCTTCCACTCGATGTGTGTCCGGATGTTACGTCGTGATATCGATAAGCTTGGTTACGACCGGAACTTTACAATCCTTGATTCAAGCGATCAGCAGTCGGCACTTAAATTGGTCTTGAAAGAACAGAACCTTGATCCGAAGAAATGGGATCCACGGTCGATGCTCTCTATTATTTCAAGTCAAAAAAATGAATTACGGAGTGCTGAGTTCTATGCGTCAATCGTGACAAATCCATATGAAAAAACAGTCGCTGAAATTTATAAAGGATACGAATCCGTCTTACGCCGCAATAATGCGCTCGATTTCGATGACTTGATTGGCAAGACAACAGAGTTATTCAAACAAGCACCGGACGTACTCGCCTTTTATCAAAAAAAATTCCGTTACATCCATGTCGATGAGTATCAAGATACGAACAAAGCCCAATACGATCTCGTTAACTTATTAGCAGCCGCACATCAAAACCTCTGTGTCGTCGGTGACTCCGATCAGTCGATTTATCGCTGGCGTGGTGCGGATATCGCGAACATCTTGTCGTTTGAAGAGGATTATCCGACAGCCCGCGTCATCTTGCTCGAACAAAACTATCGTTCGTCCAAACGAATTCTTGATGCGGCAAACCATGTCATCAAAAACAACAGTACACGAAAAGATAAAAAGCTGTGGACGGAAAATCTCGAAGGGGAAAAATTGATTATCCATACGGCGGAAAACGAGCGGGAAGAGGCCTTTTACATCGTCCAAGAAATTCGCAATTCGCTACGTTACGGGATGAAGCTTAACGACATTGCAATTTTGTACCGGACGAACGCTCAATCGCGTGCAATCGAGGAAACGTTACTGAAGTCAAACGTACCGTACAAAATGATTGGCGGAACAAAGTTCTACGATCGAAAAGAAATCAAAGACGTTCTTGCCTATCTCCGCCTGATTTCGAACCCGAACGAGGATTTATCCTTTGCCCGAATCGTCAATGAACCGAAACGTGGAATCGGGGCGACAACGATTGATAAATTACGTGACTTCGCTGATCTTCAGGGTGTGTCCTTGATGGATGCCATCCGTGATATCGAATTGTCGAATATCGCACCAAAGACGGCAGCTAAATTGACGGATTTCCGGACGATGATCATGGGGTTACGTCAGATGCAGGAATTTATCAGCATCTCGGAGCTCGTCGAGGAAGTTCTTGAAAAATCAGGCTATCGTCAAGTCTTAAAGGAAGACAAGACGCTTGAAGCACAAAGTCGTCTTGAGAACATCAACGAGTTCATCACTGTCGCGCAAAACTTCGAGAAGGAGACAGAAGGAGAAGATCCGGAAGACCGGACGATTATTGCCTTCTTGACCGACTTGACACTCGTCGCCGATGTTGATTCGCTTGATGAAACGGATCCAGGTGAGCAAGTCACGTTGATGACGTTGCACTCGGCGAAAGGGCTTGAGTTCCCGGTCGTCTTCCTGATTGGAATGGAAGAAGGTTTGTTCCCGCACAGCCGTTCGCTGCAAGATGAAGACGAGATGGAAGAAGAACGCCGCCTGGCCTACGTCGGCATCACGCGAGCAGAAAAACGACTTTATCTCTCGCATGCGCGGATGCGCTCGTTATACGGACGGACAAATGCGAACCAAGAATCGCGTTTCTTAGCCGAGTTACCGGAAGAAGTTATCGAACGGACTGGTAAAAAACCCAAACCACTCCCATGGGAAGATCGTCCGGTTCCGCAAGGGAAAGCTGTTATCGGTCGTTCGGTCACGAAACCGACAGCGATGAAAACATCCGGCGCCGAGTCACTTGGCTGGAATGTCGGGGACAAGGCAGAGCATGGTAAGTGGGGGCAAGGAACGGTCGTCCAAACACGTGGGTCTGGCGATAGTCTTGAGATTGATATCGCGTTCCCGGCAGTCGGGATTAAACGGCTGCTTGCAAAATTCGCACCAATTAAAAAGGTATGAGTGGAGGCGTCAAAATGGAAGACCAAGCACGCATCGAAGCATTGCGCCAAAAACTAAATCAGTACAGCTATGAATATTACGTAAAAGATCAGCCGACCGTACCGGATAGCACGTACGATCAATTGCTACGGGAACTGACTGAACTGGAAACGGCCCATCCGGAACTGATTACGGCGGATTCTCCGACCCAACGTGTCGGAGCAGCGCCACTCGAAGCATTCGAAAAGGTGACGCATGACTTACCGATGCTCTCACTTGGCAACGTCTTCGATGAAACGGAGATCCGGGAATGGGTCGAGCGGATTGAACGGTCGCTCGGTCGTGCAACGACATATGTCGCGGAGCTGAAGTTCGACGGACTCGCGATTTCTTTAAAGTATGAAGACGGACTACTCGTTCGTGGGGCGACACGGGGTGACGGAACGGTCGGGGAGAACATTACCCAAAACTTACGGACGATTAAAGCGTTACCGTTACGTCTGAGTGAGCAGGAGACGGTTGAAGTTCGCGGCGAAGCCTACATGCCGAAACAATCGTTCGAGCGCTTAAACGAGGAACGGACGGCACGCGAAGAAGCATTATTCGCCAATCCACGAAATGCCGCAGCCGGTAGCTTACGGCAACTCGACTCGTCGATAACGGCGTCACGCAATTTATCGTTATTCGTCTACGGTGTCGGTGTCAATACGCTGACGGCGCGCTCTCATAGTGAAGCGATGGAACAACTGGCACAGCTCGGTTTACCGACGAACAAAGAAATGAAAACATGTCAGACGGTAGAAGATATTTTAGCGTTCATCACGTACTGGACGGCAGAGCGTGCGACATTGCCGTATGAAATCGATGGCATCGTGCTCAAGGTCGACCGTTATGACGATCAGGAAGAACTCGGATTTACTGCGAAGAGTCCACGATTTGCGACCGCCTATAAATTTGCTGCTGAAGAAGTGATGACGACCGTCGAAGAAGTTGACTTTAGTGTCGGACGGACCGGGAAAGTGACACCACGCGCAAGGTTCGCACCCGTCGTCGTTGCCGGTTCGACCGTCAGTTATGCGACGTTACACAACGCGGACTTCATCATGGAAAAAGATATCCGCCTGCACGATCAAGTCATCATTAAAAAAGCGGGGGACGTTATTCCGGCTGTCGTCAGTGTCGTCGTTTCAGAACGAACGGGGGCGGAACAACCGATTGAATTCCCGAAACAATGTCCTGCCTGTCAGTCGGAGCTCGTCCGCCTCGAAGGTGAAGTCGACGTGCGCTGCGTCAGTCCGGAATGTCCCGCCCAGTTGACGGAAGGCATCATCCACTTCGTCTCGCGCCAAGCGATGAACATCGATGGGCTTGGTGAAAAAGTTGTCCGTCAACTGTATGAACATCAAGCAATTCGGACGCTTGCTGATTTGTATCGTCTCGATCGTGACGAACTCTTGACCTATGAACGGATGGGAGAAACGTCAGTCGATAAGTTACTGGCGGCAATCGAGGCGTCGAAACAAAATTCACTCGAACGCCTCGTCTTTGGTCTAGGGATTCGTCTCGTCGGTCAAAAAGCAGCGTATCTGCTCGCAGAACGTTTTGATACGTTAACCGGAATCGCGCAAGCAAGTTACGATGAAATTGTGGCGATCGACGGAGTCGGCAGTAAAATTGCTGACTCGATTACGCAGTACTTCGAGCATCCGGAAGCACAGGCACTAATTCAGGATTTAGCAGCGCTTGGACTGAACCAACAGTTTCTTGGTCAACGGATCGATCAATCGAATGCACCGTTCTCCGGGAAAACGATTGTTTTGACCGGGACACTGGAATCGTTAAAACGTTCGGAAGCTGGAAAGCGTCTTGAGATACTCGGTGCGGACGTGACCGGGAGTGTTAGTAAGAAAACCGATATCTTAGTCGCAGGTGAAAAGGCGGGGTCGAAGTTGACGAAGGCTGAATCACTCGGAATTGAGATTTGGGATGAGGCACGATTGCTGGAAGAATTGGCACGACACGAGGCGTGATTTAAAATAAGCGATTCAGAGTAGGGTCTACGCCTTAAAAAAATCCGAGCGATTCTTCTTTTGAAAAGAATCACTCGGATTTTTGTTTGTGTTTGAAAGCAGATGAAGTGCTAGACTCAATCAAGTGTTTCTGTTTTAATCAACACACCTTGTTTGATTAAACGGTTTGTCGCGGTTTCCGGTGGATCACAAGTGATGAGTGTAATCATCGGTTGTTTGACGTTTTGATCGAGAACGGAGAGATCCGTCGGCTTGACGAGTTTTGAACTTTCCATGCGGTACGTATAACGATGGTCTTTTGTGGTGACGATGACATCGGCTTTTGTTTTCAGTTGCGGTAACTTGTTGAAATGAAGTCCTTTCGTAAAACTTCGGTGTCCTGCTAAAGCATAGTTTCCTTTTCCCGGGGCACCGGTTTCTTCGATGTGCCCGATACTGCGATCAAGAACATCGGTCGAAGCTCCTTCTAAGATGACTTGTTCGAAATCAAGTGAAGGGATTGTTAAGAGTCCGTCACCTTTTGTCGCCAGTGGTTTTGTCGTTTCTTTTGCATCAACCGTTTGTAAGCTTTTTTTCCATTGTTGCTTTAAATCAGTCGTTGTTGCTTGTTTTTGATAGGTACTCCAAATGGGCCAAAGCATGAATAAAATACCTGCTGATAAGAGGATGAGCCCGATGACTTGTCGTTGTTTCATATAAGATTGTCCTTTCGCGCGATTAAAAGTCACGCAGTGCTTTTTGAAAAGTAGGGGAAAACTAGTGCTTCCCCGATTGAAAACGATTCTGTTATGATAAAGAGAACGATTTTAAAACATGGGGTGCAATGATGATGAGATATAGAAAAATGATAGCATTGACATTGACGAGCACACTATTTTTAGGTGCTTGTTCGATGGATCTATCACAAGACAGCGATACGAAAGAAGTCATTACTGAGAGCGAACAAGGTAAAGAAGTCCAAGCAGTTGTCAGTCCGGCAATCGATACGACCGATTCGTACTATCGAACGGTACTTCCGTTTCGGCCAAGCGTCGCCCGCGGGATGACACAAAAGCGGGTCAGCTCACGGCTTGAACTGGATGAGATTGAGACCGGGCTGATGCGCCATTCAACACAGTTTTTTGACCCGGAAAAATACTATTACCAAGAAGGTCAACTGCTGGAAGCGGACCAAATCGCAACGTGGTTGCTTCGAACAGGAAAAGCAGATACGAGTGGGAGTGATCCAGAAGGATTAAACCCGGCGTACACGACTGGAAAATCATATAAAGAGAAAAATCAGAAGTCTCCTTTGATTTTATCGCACATCTTAGAACAAGACTACATGCTCGAAGAAGATAAAAAACTCGAACTGGGTGGGACATCGATTGCGTTAGTCTTAAATAGTGAGTACGTTTTCCAAGATGAAAACTATGGGCCGACATATACTGTGAAATTAGATGAGAAAAAAGTCATCGAGCAAGGCAAGAAAATGGCAAACGAACTCGTCCAAAAGATGCGGAAGACGGACGGGATGAAGACGACACCGATCCACGTCGCCCTCTATTTACAAGAGAAAGAGGGTTCACCGGTTTCAGGTCACTACCTTTCATCGGCCTTCATCGGTCGCGGGAACCAAATTAGTGCGAATGACTGGAAAAATTATGATGAGAAGTATTACTACTATCCTTCTTCAGCAGCAACGAATGACGTTCGTGATGACGCGGCGAAATTCGACTTGTTCAAGGACCGGCTCGAAGACTACTTCCCGAACTACACGGGGATGATGGGTGAAGGATTCTATCAAGAGGGTGAATTGAAGAAGCTTGAAATTAAAATCCCGGTTCAATTTTACGGAAAAGCAGAACTTGTCGCCTTCATCCAATACGTGACGTATCTGCTTGAAAACCGGTGGGAGTATAACCGGAATGTTCCGACGACGATTACCGTCACGAACTTAAACGGAGATACGGAAGCGATGTTATTCCTCGAACCCGATACGAAAAAACCAATCGTTAAAATTCGTTGATAAAGTTTTTCCTATAAGCTGAAGGATCCATGCACATGGGTCCTTTTTATTATGATTAAATTTTGGAATACAATAATTATTTGAAATTAAGTTTCATAAAATGTACACTAAATGTATAACATGAAAACGGATTCTAAAAGAACGTCAAGTCAAAGGAGCGGATTGAATGAAGGGTGGTATCTTTTCACAAATTGAAGCAGTACGCGAGGAGTTGCCGTCCTCATCACGAAAAGTAGCTGATTTTGTTTTATCTCACGCAAACGAAATCGCCGGGATGACGATTCATCATTTGGCAGAAGAATCGAATACGAGCGCTGCAGCCGTCGTCCGATTTTGTCGTGCGCTTGGACTAAAGGGGTATCCGGAACTGCGGATGCGGATTTCTGCTGATACGGCACGAACGGATTTGACAGGATATCACGATATCGAAGAAAACGAACGTCCAGCAGATTTAATCGAAAAAACGCTGAGTAACAGTATGCAAGCCCTACAAGATACAGCCAAACAATTGAACGATGTCCGAATCGCAGAAGCGACAAAAGCCCTCGATCAAGCACGTGCTATCTATTTTTATGGAATCGGTGCTTCGAACGTCGTCGCACTTGATGCAGCTCAAAAGTGGACGCGCGTCGGGAAGTTAGCGATTCAAGAATCGGATCAGCATCTTTTAGCGACACTCCTTGCAAATGCGAGTCCGGATGATGTCTTCTTCGCGATTTCTTACAGCGGGGAAACAGAAGAAGTCGTCGAACTGATGCGACTGGCAAAAATTCGCGGTTTAAAAATGATTAGTCTAACCCGATTTGGTGATAACCGAATCAGTCAGCTGGCAGATATCGCATTGTGGACATCGCGTGCACCAGAAGCACCGCTTCGAAGTGCGGCACTCAGTTCGCGCTTGGCACAATTGTTTGCGATTGATGTGCTCTTCTTGTCTTATGCAGCAATTCACTATACGGATACGATTGAACGACTTCAGTACACACGTGAAAGTGTAAAGATGTTGCACGGAAAAAAATAAGGGGGCTACTTAGTGGATCAGTCGATAGCGAGCCGGATCGAACAGCTATTTCCGGAAATGGTTGAACGCCGACGATATTTACATCAACATCCTGAACTTTCTTTTCATGAGGTTGAGACACCGAATTATATCGCAAGTCGTCTCGAAGAACTTGGAATCGAAGTCCGACGAAATGTCGGAGGACGTGGTGTCGTCGGAACGATTCGAGGAGGAAAACCGGGGAAAACGGTCGCATTACGGGCAGATTTTGATGCGTTACCGATTCAAGATGAAAAAACGGTTGATTATCGTTCGACTGTTCCAGGCGTCATGCACGCGTGTGGTCATGATGGTCATACCGCGACATTACTCGCCGTCGCGGAAGTTCTCGCCAGTCAAAAAGAACAGCTGACGGGAAATGTCGTCTTGATTCACCAGCATGCGGAAGAAGTGGTACCGGGGGGAGCGCGTGAGATGATTGCTGACGGCTGTCTTGACGGAGTCGATGTCATCTTCGGAACGCACCTTTGGTCGACGACCCAGCTGGGGACGATCGGAACACGGGTTGGTCCCGTTATGGCAGCGGCGGATAAATTCGAGTTAACTTTGTTCGGCCGAGGCGGACACGGGGCAAAACCGCACGAAACGATTGATGCGGTACTACTCGGGGCAACGATTGTCAAAGAACTTCAAAGTATCGTCAGCCGTCGTCTCGATCCATTGCAGCAAGCCGTCTTGACGATCGGGACGCTTCATGCCGGGAATACGTTCAATGTCATTGCTGACCGGGCACAATTGACGGGGACCGTCCGGACGTTTGATGAGGCGGTGGCTCAAAAAATCGTCTCGGAGATGGAGCGGACGATTAAAGGGATTTGTGATGCAGCGGGTGCGACGTATACGTTCCACTATGAAACAGGGTATCCGGCTGTCATCAATGACTTGGTTGAGACACGTTTTTTAGAAGCTGTCGCCCGCGACGTGATCGGGGATACAAGTGTATTTGAAATTGATCCGACAATGGGCGGTGAAGACTTTGCCTATTACCTGAAGGAAGTCCCAGGGACGTTCTTCTTTACCGGTGCAGGTGATGCATCACATTATCCACACCATCATCCACGCTTTGACTTTGAAGAGCCGGCGATGGTCGACGCAGCGAAGATATTAGTCGAAGCGACATTACGTTATTTAGCGACACGGTAATCGAAAAAGGCGTTCCACGACGGGAACGCCTTTTTATCTACTTAAAGAATTTCCTGAACACGACCGACTTGACCATCTTCAAGGCGTACTTTAATGCCGTGCGGGTGGTTCGGTGATTTCGTCAATAAGTCTTTGACGATTCCTTCCGTCCGTTTCCCCGTACGCTGATCCTGTTTTAAGACGATGCTGACACGTAGTCCAGGCTTGACGTCTGCACGTTTTTTTCCATCCATTTGTTTATCGCTCCTTCTTGTGAATAACTATGGGTATCAGTATAGCATGAGTCGGTTCATGAAACTTGTTTGAAGAAAAACCGTAAAGTGAAAAGATGAAGAGAAGCCGTGACAAAAAAGTTTGACTATATTTGACCAATTGACGATTCGATTTTATAATTAAGATACAGAGTTAATAAGTGAAGGAGTGAAGTGAGATGGCAAAAGATTATTACCGGACGCTTGGTGTCGAAAAGTCGGCAACGAATCAAGACATCAAACGAGCGTATCGGAAACTTGCGAAACAGTTTCACCCGGACGTCAATAAAGAGGCGAGTGCAGATCGCCGTTTTAAAGATATTCAGGAGGCTTTTGATGTCCTCGGGGATGAAGAAAAACGGACGCAGTATGATCGTTATGGAAGTGATTTTGAACGCATGGCTGGCGCGGGTCCGGGGCAATCAGCAGACTACGAAGACATCTTCCGTCAATACAATGGACGACAGTCTCGACCGACCGGTGGCGGTCAATCCTTTGGTTTTGAAGACATGTTCGGTTCGTTTTTTAACCAAGAAGAAGAATCGACGGATGAAGAACTTGAACTGACGGTACCACTCAGTCACCTCAGTACAAATGAAAAAGTAACGATTCGTCTAGCTTCAGGGACGATTCAGATGAGTCTTCCGAAAGACGTCTACGAAGGGAAGAAAGTTCGTTTGCGCGGAAAAAGTTCATTGCGTAACCGAAGTGGAGTGGCGGGTGACGTCTACGTGACGATTCATCTCAAAGATGACGACCGGTTCCGTCGACACGAACAGGATGTCATTTCAACGGTGCGTGTGTATCCGACGACGTTTGTCTTGGGTGGCGAAGTGATTGCCGATACGCTTGAAGGAAAACGTGTCAAGTTAAAGGTCAAGCCGGGGACGAAACCAGGTGCAAGACTACGCATTCCAAATCGTGGCTTAAGTAATCAAGACGGGCATCGGGGTGCTTTACTTGTTCAATTAGAAGTGAAGTTGCCTGAGATGGATGCAACGTTTTATGAAGAATGGGAAAATCAATTATCAGTAAAGGAGTAATGCGACATGGACTTTGAGAAATTAACGGATCGTGCTCATGAGGCAATCGTATCAGCGCAAGCGATTGCGAAACAACGTCGGCATAGTGAAATCACAGAGTGGCATTTATTACTCGCTTTAATCGCACAGGAAGAAGGAATCGCTCGGATCGTCTTTGAAAAACTCGATCAGCGGATGGATCAGATGGAACAAGCCATCAATCAAGCGATTGAAAAATTACCGGCGCTCGCGCAAGTCTCGACACCACGGATCAGTAGTTCTTTATTGAACGTGTTGACGGAAGCGGAAACAGAAGCCCGTTTGATGCAAGATGAGTATGTTTCGGTCGAACACCTCTTACTCGCACTCTCGAAACAAACGAGTCCTGCAACACAATATTTACGGGGGCAAGGTGTGACGGAAGAAACATTACGCGAAGCCATCATAGCGATGCGTGGTAATCGGAAAGTGACGACTAAAAATCCTGAAGCGACATTTGATGTCTTAAAAAAATATGGACGGGATCTTGTCGCTGATTTTCGTTCAGGGAAAACAGACCCCGTCATCGGTCGGGACGATGAAATCCGTCGCGTCATCCGGATACTCAGCCGAAAAACAAAAAACAATCCCGTTCTGATCGGGGAACCCGGTGTCGGGAAGACAGCAATCGTTGAAGGACTCGCCCAACGTATCGTGCGTGGTGATGTACCGGAGAGCTTGAAAAATAAACAGTTGTTTAGCTTAGATATGAGTACGCTCGTTGCCGGTGCAAAATACAGGGGTGAATTTGAGGAACGTTTGCAAGCCGTCTTAAATGAGGTCAAGGAAGCAGAAGGGCAAATCCTTCTCTTCATCGATGAGCTGCATACGATTGTCGGAGCCGGAAAAACAGAAGGGGCGATGGACGCCGGTAACATGCTCAAGCCGATGCTTGCCCGTGGTGAGTTGCACTGTATCGGGGCGACGACACTCGATGAATATCGGAAATATATTGAAAAAGATCCGGCACTCGAGCGCCGGTTCCAACAAGTCCTCGTCGCAGAACCGGACGTCGAAGATACGATTTCGATTTTGCGCGGATTAAAAGAACGGTTCGAAATTCACCATGGTGTCAGAATCCATGATAATGCCCTAGTCGCAGCGGCCATTCTCTCCGATCGCTATATTACGGATCGGTTCATGCCGGACAAAGCAATCGACTTAGTCGATGAAGCGTGCGCGATGATTCGGACGGATATGGAATCGATGCCAGCAGAACTTGATTCACTCGTTCGCCGGGTCATGCAACTTGAAATCGAAGAGGCAGCTCTTAAAAAAGAAACGGACGAGGCCTCGCGTAAACGCCTTGAGACGCTTCAACAAGAATTAAGTTCAGCGCGTGAAGATGAGAGTGCGCTTCGGACACGGTGGGAACATGAAAAAGAAAGTTCGCAAGGTGTCCAGCAGCTGCGGGCAGATCTCGAAAAAGCAAAACTTGCCTTACAAGAAGCAGAAGGCCGGTATGATTTAAATACGGCTTCTGAAATCAAATACGGACAGATTCCGGAACTCGAAAATCGGTTATATGTAGCAGAAGAATCAGCAGAACACGTCTCTCATGAGTTAGTCCGCGAAGCCGTAACAGACGAAGAAATTTCAGATATCGTTTCGAAATGGACGGGGATTCCGGTTACACGTCTTGCGCAAGGTGAACGGGAGAAGTTGCTCCATCTCGAAGATACGCTGCATACACGGGTCTTCGGTCAGGACGAAGCCGTCCGCCTTGTATCAGACGCCGTCATCCGGGCTCGGGCCGGAATCAAGGACCCGAACCGGCCGATCGGTTCGTTCCTCTTCCTCGGTCCGACCGGTGTCGGGAAAACCGAGCTTGCGAAAGCACTTGCGGCAGCGATGTTCGACAGTGAAGATCACATCATTCGGATTGACATGTCGGAATATATGGAAAAACACAATGTGTCCCGTCTCGTCGGTGCGCCTCCGGGTTATGTCGGATACGAAGAAGGCGGACAACTGACAGAAGCGGTCCGTCGCAGTCCGTACTCGGTTCTCTTATTTGATGAAATCGAGAAAGCACATGGCGATGTGTTCAATATCCTGCTTCAACTGCTTGATGATGGCCGCTTGACGGACGCACAAGGACGTGTCGTTGACTTTAAAAACACGATTGTCATCATGACCTCGAATATTGGAGCGAACATTTTGTTAGAAGCAGCCAAAGATGGTTACATTGATCCAGCCGAAGAAGAAGCTGTCCGTCAAGAACTGAAAAATCATTTCCGGCCCGAATTCTTGAACCGGATTGATGACACGATTTTATTCCATCCATTGCACCGCGCAGAAATCGAGCGGATCATCGATAAAGCGGTCGCGAAGATGGCAGATCGTTTATCAGGTCGGGAAATTACGATTGATGTGACAGAAGCCGCCAAAACGTTAATCTTCGATGAAGCCTTCGAACCTCAGTACGGTGCCCGTCCAATCAATCGTTATATCCAGCGGACGATCGAGACAAAACTGGCCCGTGCACTGATCAGCGGGGAAATCCAGGATGGGTCGCACGTCGCGATCGACGCAGACGGTTCAGAACTCGTCATTCGTTGATGGAACGTCTGCTTGTTAAAAAATCTGAACGTCGTCGACATTCAAAGTATGAATCTCGATGATGTTCAGATTTTTTTGTTGTTTTTACAGTAACTTTTCCCGAGCTTTTTGCTTTCACAGACAAAACTACGTCTTGCCATATCTCGTTCTGACAAAGCATGATAAGCTATAAAAAAACAGGAAGAGGGAAGTACATGAACGTTACACAACAACAACTAGAAGAATTAATTGATGAATGCCGTCCTTATGCAGTACTCGGACAAGTTGCGAGTTATATTCCGGAGCTTGCGAAGTCAGAACCGACGCAACTTGGAATCGCAGTTTGCAATGCCGACGGGACATTTGTGTCTGCTGGTGAGGCGGACACTTTATTTACGTTACAAAGTGTCTCTAAAATTATCACACTTGCTTTTGTTCTCGAAACATTTGGTGAGGATTATGTCTTTTCAAAAGTTGGAATGGAGCCGACGGGGGATGCCTTCAACTCGATCGCGAAGCTTGAGGAGACGATTCCAACAAAACCGCTCAACCCGATGATCAATGCAGGAGCGCTTGCTGTGACGAGTATGTTACCTGGGGAAGATGCGGCAGATAAACTGCTCAAACTGCGCGAGTTCATCGCGAGTCTGCTCGACATCGAAGTCGAGATGGTCAAGTACGACGCGGAAGTCGCAAAATCCGAATTCGAAACGACGGATTTGAACCGGGCATTGCTGTACTTCATGCGCTATCACGGAGTCATTGAAGGAAACGTCGAAGAAATCATCGATGTTTACACAAAACAATGCGCAATCTTGACGAACTGTAAAGGACTCGCGATGATGGGTAAAATCTTAAGCCAGTCAGGAAAAACACCATCCGGCCATCAAGTCATCTCTCGTCGTAATGCGCGAATCATTCGTGCGATCATGACGACGTGCGGCATGTATGATGCTTCTGGTGAGTTTTCTGTTCAAGTCGGACTTCCCGGGAAAAGTGGTGTCTCGGGTGCCATCGTGGCCTGTGGACGTAGTGATTTCGATATGGCAGATCTCGGAATCGGTATTTTTGGACCAGCCCTCGATTTAAAAGGAAACTCAATTGCGGGCACAAAAATGCTCGAGCTGCTCGTCCAGCGTCACCCTTAAGCGAGTGAAAAGTCGTCCAGTGCCGTCACTAAGGCTTGTTCGAGTCGTGCAACTTCTTTTGCGCGTTTCAATTGGTATTCATCCGGTGGTGTAAACGCGCGCCACCGTTCGAGCCGGTTGTAGGTATCATTGATTTGGCCAAGCTGGGTCTGAACGCGTTTTAGACGATCGACGGTCGACTTCGGAAGAGTGGTATAAGGACGCAAGTATTCTAATGTATAGCGGTAGTACTTTGTCGCAAGACGTAATTCGTGCATCTTTTGGATTCTTTTTTGTCCTTCTGTATGGTGCACTTTTTCGTATTTTTGTGCTTTTTTATCAAATTGTTTTTTTGCCGCGTGAATCAAATCGTTTTCATCCATCCGTTTTAATCGTTTTGTCAGCGGTCCTGCTAAGAAACGACGGACGGATTTATCGAGTTCACTTGAGATGAGCAGATGCATCGTTTCAAGTAGCGTTGCTCGTTTTCCTTGGAGTTGGAGCGCGAGGTGTTCGGCGAATAGTTGCTCGACGGGTGACGTGACAGATTGTTGTTCGAGTTGGACGTCTAAATCACGGACCTCGCCAAATGCGCGCATCAGTCGTCTCCAAATCAGATAAACAGGTTCATCCGTCTCACCGACAAGTGTAGCGAACGTAATCAACTTCCGAAGACGGATTCTTGCTTGGTGGACATCTTCCGGATTTTTAAATTGTTGGGCTTCTTTTGCATAGTGGTTGAATGTCGCCCACGTTTCAAGTAGTTCGAACGTTAAGTTTTCAGTATCGCGATGATTCATATGAATCCCTCCTCACAATTTTTACGTAGAACAAGCTAATAGACAGAAATAATGATTAAAATAGAGCCGTTTCTTAGCTCTGGAATGTGGTGAAGTCATGTTAGAAACGTTTACGTTGTCTGGAAAGATTCAACAATTCATGAAAATTTTCTTTCCAATCTTAGTGACGCAAGTCGCTTTTTATTTGATTAGCTTTTTTGACACGGTCATGGCTGGACGATACGGCTCAGCTGATTTAGCTGGTGTCGGTGTCGGAGCAAGTCTTTGGGCGCCTGTCTACACAGGTCTGACGGGTATTTTATTAGCCGTCGCGCCGCTCGTCTCGCAAGCAATGGGTGCAAGGAAGGAGCGTGAAGTCAAACGAATCGTCGTTCAGGCACTTTACGTTTCAGTACTCATCATCGTTGTCACATTAGTACTCGGTTTACTGTTCGTCAATCCGATTTTGAATCAGATGGAATTATCGGGTGAAGCAAGACGTGTCGCACGTGTCTATCTCATCATGCTCGGATTTGGTATCATTCCGATGTTTATCTTTTTTGTCCTTCGCACATTAGTCGATTCTCTCGGGAAGTCAAACATCACGATGGTATTATTATTATTCTCTTTACCCATTAATGTTGCTTTCAATTATCTCTTTATCTTCGGAAAGTTTGGTTTTCCGGAGTTGGGGGGTGTCGGGGCAGGGGTCGCGACGGCAATCACATATTGGTTATTGTGTATCGCCATTACCGGGATTGTTCTAAAAGGGGAACTGTTCCAGCGCCTCGGTATTTTACGGCGATTCTACAAACCGGATTTTACTCGGATTAAGGAACTGGTCTTTTTAGGGGCGCCGATTGGACTAGCAATTTTTTCCGAGGTCAGTATTTTCTCAGCCGTGACGTTGTTACTCGGTGCGTATGGGGATGTCGTAATCGGTGCGTATCAAGCTGCAATCAACTTTGCATCCTTCGTCTACATGCTCCCCCTGTCAGCTGCGTCAGCTTTGACGATCACTGTTGGGTACGAAGTTGGGGCGAAACGCGTCAAGGATGCCGTCCAGTACATTTGGATTGGGCTGTTATTATGTATTGCTGTCTCGCTCTTCTCCGGCGGACTCTTGTACTTACAAAATGAACGGGTCGCGGCACTCTATAGCAATGATCCGGAAGTAATCAATCTAGCCGCACATTTCATGATTCTCGCGATTTTCTTTCAGTTATCCGATGCGGTCGCAGCACCGACTCAAGGCGCGTTACGTGGTTTTAAAGATGTCAATGCCACATTCATTTTGACGATTTCGGCGTACTGGGTGATTGGCTTACCGCTCGGTTTTTATTTCGAACGGTTTACGACACTTGGACCGGACGGTTACTGGTGGGGACTCATTATTGGTCTTGCGGTCGGAGCAACGTTATTGCTCTTACGATTGGTCTATCTCGTCAAGAAGTCAAAGGAGGTTGTTGGATGAAGCTCAATAAACAACGAATCGTTACGATCGCGAAAATTATTTTACCGATTGCTTTAATTCTCTTTATCTTGTATCAAGGACAAAGTGAATTGAAAAATTTATCTTTAAATGAATCGATTCAAGCCATTCAGCAAATCCCATCATGGAAGTTCATTCTTTTAGTCGGTGCCGGTCTCCTTGCCGTCGCGACGATGTTCTTTTATGACGTCATCCTGTTACGTTCTTTGGAGGTCAAAGCGCCGCTCGGACTCGTCTTCCGGGCTTCGTGGATTGCGAATTCGTTTAACGGAATCATCGGATTTGGTGGTCTTGCCGGTATGGGGGTTCGGACGGCGCTTTATCGGCCTTTCGTTGAAGGAAGTCGTCTCCTGAAGGCAATCGGCTGGATGGCGCCGACGTTGATTAGTGGACTATCGATTTTATCTGCATTGTCTTTATTAAATATTTTCCCGGCGTTCGAAGTGCTCGATTTTAAAAAATGGCTTTGGCCCGTTATCATTGGTGTCGCACTTTTCTTCCCTTTATATCTCCTGTTTACGTTCAGACGCGGGGCGAGTAGCATTCGACCATCGTCGATCGTACTGTATTCACTCGTCTCGCTCGTAGAATGGTTCAGTGCCGGTGTCGTCGTCTATTTAATTTTACAGGCACTCGGAACGGACGTCAGTTTTGCGAAAGTCATCGGTGTATTCATCATCGCGGCGACGGCCGGATTGATTTCGATGGTTCCCGGGGGTTTTGGTTCGTTTGACTTGGTTTTTTTGATTGGTATGCAACGCGCTGGTGTAGCGGAAGGAAGCGTCTTGACGGGACTGTTGATTTACCGTCTGGTCTATTACATAGTGCCCTTTGTGATTGGGCTGGTGTTCTCAGCACGCGAATTTAGTGGACCTGTTGTCAAAATGATTGAAGATAAGCCGATCGTCGGACCATCCGTCGAAGTCGGTGGAGTCATTTGGCGCTTGCAACTGCGCTTTTTAAGTAAGGTCCGTCATTTTGCGTTAGCCTTGATCACGTTGCTCGCAGGTATTGCGATTTGGGGACTTGCGATTTTACCGCCGGTCTCGTCACAATACGATTTTCTAGAAGCCCGTTTACCGCATGAATTATTACTACTTGGGAACAGTTTCTTCTTGATGGGCGGGTTATTATTCGTCTTACTGGCACCCTCGTTATATCGACGGACGAAACGTTCGCTCTATATGGTATACGGGGCATCATTCTTCGCACTGATTGGGATGGCCTTACGAGGATTCAACTTAATCTCGCTTTCTGCGGTTCTCGTTGTGCTCATTTTGCTGACGGTTTCGGCAAAATCTTTCCACCGCGAGCGGACGCTGATTACGACGATGCGGTTAATGCGTGCATCGTTGGCCGGGATACTTTACCTCGGTGGATTTGTTTTCTTCGGGTATACGTTTTATACGTTAGGGTCTGCAGACGGAACGGAAGTGTATCCGTCTCATGAAATTTCGATGTTTGCAGCAAGTGCAACGATTTTTGCACTTGTTTACTTGTTAGTGTTCATTCGCCTGTTCAACACGTTTAACCATCCGGTCCTCGGAGAGGCTTTTGATGAAACGAAAGTCCGTCAGACGTTGACGGAAGAAGGCGGAAACTACTTGAGTCATTTGGCTTTTTTAGGAGATAAACGATTTTTCTTCTCAGAATCGGGTCGGGCATTTCTTCAATTCAGTCAGACGGGAAATCGGATTATTGTGTTGGGTGACCCGAGTGGGAACCCGGATGAACATTCGCAATTGATTGGTACGTTTCTACGCCGCGTCGAGGATTTGGGCTACATTCCGAACATCTATCAGATTCAGGCGCAAAACATGTCCCTGTATCATGATTTTGGTTTTAACTTTTTTAAGTTAGGTGAAGAAGCAATTGTTGATATTACGACGTTTACGGTTTCTGGTAAGAAGCGAGCTGGACTACGTTCCATTAAAAATCGTTTTGAACGAGAAGGCATGACGTTTGAAGTTGTAAAACCGCCATTTTCAAATGCCTTACTTACATCGTTACGTGACGTATCAGATGACTGGTTAGGGAACAAAGTAGAAAAAGGGTTTTCACTCGGATACTTTCAGTCAGACTATTTGAATCAAGCACCCGTTGGAATCATGCGTGACGCGGCAGGCGACTTGCTTGGCTTCATGACGTTCATGCCTGCTTATCAAGACGGTGTCTTATCAATCGATTTGATGCGCTTCCGTCCTGATGGACCGAATGGGATTATGGATGCGATGTTCATCCGTTTGTTTGAGTATGCAAAAGAAGCAGGCTATCATACGTTCAATATGGGAATGGCACCACTATCTGCTGTTGGAGAAGACGAAACGTCATTTTGGCAAGAACGTGTCGCGGCTGACGTCTTCAATAACATTCGTTACATGTATAGCTTTACAGGCCTAAGACGCTACAAAGAAAAATATGATCCAAAGTGGGAAGGACGTTACTTGGCGTATCGCAAACGTCAATCGTTGACGATTGCGATTTTAAAAGTGACACGTCTCATTTCTAAAAAGAAAGACCGTGTGTTACTGCCATGACGGTGAGGATTACGCGTTTATCAATCAGGGAAGATTCCAGTGAATGTGTGGAATCTTCTTTTTTTATTAAACAAATGTATAAAGGTCTATACAACTAGAAATAGAGGCGTTATACTAAACAGAGAGAAACGACTCTTGAGGCAAAGCAAGAAAGGAAGCGAAGATATGACTGTCATCATCAATGCGAACATCTATACGGGTCAGACCGTGATAGAGAAGGGATTCATTCGGTTTGAAGAGACGATCAGCGAGCTAGGCGATATGACGAAGTATGTACCAGTGGCGGAAGAAGGGGTACTTGATTTAGAAGGGAAGCAATTGATTCCAGGAATGATTGATGTTCATATTCATGGGGGATATGACGTCGATACGATGGACGCCGATAAAAAAGGCTTAATGCGTCTTAGTCAAGCGATGTTAGCGGAAGGTGTCACGTCCTTTTTTGCGACGACGATCACACAAGACTGGAGTCAAATTACGCGCGCACTCGAGGCGGCGCGGCAAGTGATGGAAACCGAGACAACGACAATTGAAGGCATTCATCTTGAGGGACCGTTTATTAATCCGGATTATGCGGGTGCCCAACCACTCGACTATATCGTTGAGCCGGACGTCGAACAATTTTTAAAGTGGCAACAGGCAGCAGGTGGTCAGATTAAACTCGTCACCTATGCACCCGAACGACCGGGAGCGCGGGCATTTGAAGAAGCGGTCCGTCTGACGGGGGCAGTTCCGTCAGCCGGCCATACCGACGCAACATACGAGCAGAATGAGCAAGGGAACGTCGTCCACGGGACACACTTGTACAATCAGATGCGGGCACTGCATCATCGCGAGCCGGGAACAGTCGGATACTGTCTACTCAATCCAGCGGTTCGTGCGGAAATCATTCCGGACGGGATTCATAGTGCAAAAGAAATGGTTGATTTTGCGTACCGGATGAAAGGAGCAAGCCGGTTGACCGTCATCACGGACGCGATGCGGGCAAAAGGCTTACCGGAAGGTCAGTATGAGCTCGGTGGCCAAGCGGTCGACGTAAAAGATGGAGCAGCGCGACTAGCGAGCGGAAATTTAGCCGGAAGTGTCCTGACGATGGATCAAGCGCTTCGGAATATTATTGCCTTTACAGGGTGTTCCCTTGAAGAAGCGGTACGGATGACTTCAATCAATCAGGCAGAAGAATTTGGTCTGACGAAAAAAGGGGTGCTCGAGATTGGTAAGGATGCTGATTTCGTTGTGTTAGATGAATCATTATTTGTCGAGCGGACGATTCATCGTGGAGCAGTCCATACATTTAAAAAATGAAGGGAGCTATTTTTATGAAATGGATGATTGTCGAAAAGGCTGAAGAATTGGCACAAGTCACGTATCAACTTCTCAAAAATGAAATTCAACGGCAAGAGGAGGGGTTGACGATTGGGCTGGCGACAGGGAGTTCGCCTGTCGGCGTTTATGAAGAGTGGTGTCAAGATACATTAGACTGTTCGCACGTGACGACGGTCAATCTTGATGAATATGTCGGACTTAGCCCGACGCATCCGCAAAGTTATCACACGTTCATGAAGGAACATCTGTTTAATGCAGTTGCCTTCAAGACATCATATCTTCCATTCGGAGACACGGAAGATGCCCATGCAGAAAGTGAACGTTACGAACACCTGGTTCGTAAGCTTGGTGTCGATCTTCAATTGCTTGGAATCGGTTCGAACGGACATATTGCCTTCAACGAACCCGGCACCTCATTTGACGCGACGACCCACGTAACAAAGTTGACAGAATCGACGCGTGAAGCGAATCAGCGGTTCTTCGAAAAGTTAGAAGATGTTCCGTCACACGCAATCACGATGGGTCTCGGTACGATCATGGAAGCGAAAAAAATCTTGCTCGTAGCCTCTAGTGCCAGAAAAGCAGAAGCCGTGCGCGATATGATGGAAGGTCCGGCGACGACCGATTGTCCGGCGACGATTCTCCAACGTCATGCTGACGTGATGATTGTCCTGGATGAGGAAGCTGCCGCCTTATTGTCTGAAGAAGCGAAACGTACTGGACGCGCAGCCTATACGAATTTTATCTAAATTAGGCGAGAATACGCCCACTTCTAAACGATTCGGGTGAAGCCCGAGTGAAAGTGGGAGATAAATCGTCCCCTTCTCTTTCGGGTATACTCCTTTGTAAGGAGGTGTACATCATGCCGACACACAAGGCCTACACATTCAGAATACACCCGACAAAAGAGCAGGAAATCCTGATTGCGAAGACGATCGGTTGTTCGCGCTTCGTCTTCAACCACTTCTTAGCGAAGTGGGATGAGACGTATAAAGCGACAGGTAAAGGACTGTCCTTCGGGTCTTGTTCGAAAGAACTCCCGTCGTTGAAGCAGGCGTTCGACTGGCTGAAGGAAGTCGATAGCACGTCTGTGCAGACGAGCGTCAAACATCTTGCTGATGCCTTTGACCGCTTCTTCAAGAAACAGAACGAACGTCCTCGCTTCAAGTCGAAGAGCAATCCCGTTCAATCGTACAAGACGAACATTCAAGGCAAGTCTCAACTTCCAGAAGTCTCGATCGTCGGCGCCAAAATCAAAATTCCAAAGCTGAAATGGGTCCGTTTCTCTAATTCGAGGCAGGTCGTCGGACGCATCTTGAACGCGACCATCCGGCGTAACGCTTCAGGAAAATACTTCGTCTCCCTGCTCGTCGAGCAGGAGAGCAACGAAATGCCGAAGACGGGCTCATCCGTCGGCGTCGATGTCGGATTGAAGCACTTCGCCATCCTGTCGGACGGCACGGTGTACAAGAACGACCGTTACTTCCGTTCGCTTGAGAAAAAGCTGGCGCGCGAGCAACGCAAGCTTTCTCGTCGTCAACGGTTGGCCTTGGACAAGAACGGAAAACTTTCCGAGGCGAAGAACTATCAGAAGCAGAAGCGGAAGGTCGCCCGCATCCACGAGAAGATCGCCAACAAGCGAACCGACTTCCTGCACAAGGTATCGACCGAAATCGTCAAAAACCACGACGTCATCGGCATCGAGACCTTGCAGGTGAAGAACATGCAGAAGAATCGCAAGTTGAGCAAGTCCATCTCCGAGGTCAGTTGGTCGGAGTTCTTCCACATGCTCGGATACAAGGCGGAATGGTACGGGAAGACCATCGTGAAAGTCGGCAAGACCTTCGCCTCTAGTCAACTGTGCTCCAGTTGCGGGCATCAACACAAAGACGTGAAACATCTTGGCTTGCGTGAATGGACATGCCCGAGTTGCGGGATCCATCACGACCGGGATGTGAACGCAGGATTGAATCTTAAACAAGAAGCTGAACGTCTCTTAGCTTCTTCAACCGTCGGGACGACGGGGTTAGCCTGATCAGGTTTCGACCGTTAGGTCGGATCACTCAGGAATCCTCCACCTCTAAGCGAAGCGTAGGTGGAGGTAGTTCAAAAAATGATTGACTACAGGAGGTACGTGATTCCGCTATGCGGTTTCCTGGACATCTTTTTTCGCTAGGAGATACGATGTCTTTAGTGCATGCTGTTGCAAGCGTCATAGTTTAATCGAATCGTAAATTGACATTTCAGTAAATGTAGGGATAATGGAGATTAGCGCACTTTACAGAAAATTTACGTGAAAATGAGGGCTTGAACATGCAAACGAGATCAGCAAGAAAGAGGCAACCGAGCGCTGGTAAGATGTTCATAAAAGTGGTAGCAGCACTTTTATTACTTCTAACAGTGATTGGTTCTGGTTATGCTGGAGCGGTTTTTATAAAAACACAAGAAACTTTAGCAAAAACACAGATTACAATCCCCGGCTCAAAAGTGAGTTCGAAATATGATGATGTCCCGTCCGAATCCTTCTTGATTTTAGGAACCGATGAAACAAAAGCAAGTAAAGATCGGAATGAACCGGCACGTTCTGACGTCATGATTGTCGGTATCTTGAATAAAGAGTCGGAGCAACTCGTTTTAACGAGTATTCCGCGTGATTCACTCGTCAACATCGACTACTCGAACTATGATGTACCTTATGGAAAAACAGGGGTCGAACAAGATAAGATTACCCACGCGCATTATTTTGGTTCGATGGATCAATCGAACTCATACAACGGGATTAAGTTAGCGCGTGAGACAACGGAGAATCTTCTCGGGATTCAAATTGATCATGTCGTCAAAGTAAATTTCCAAGGATTCGTTCAATTGATCGATGCATTAAACGGTGTCGATCTTGACGTCCGTTATGCATTTAAAGAACAAGATTCTGCACGTAAGGCAGATACGATTACCGTGGAAAAAGGGATGCAGCACCTGACGGGAGAACAAGCACTCGCTTATGTTCGTAACCGACATGATGATCCACTCGGTGACATCGGTCGTGGACAAAAGCAAATGCAAGTCATCCAAGCCGTTGCAAAAGAAGCCGCAAGCTTCCGCTCACTCGGTGCATACCGTGATATTTTGAACGCAGTCGGAGATAATGTTGAGACAAACTTAGGTCCAAATGACTACACGCGCCTCGCGGACTACACGACAGCTTTACAAAATACGACGGAATACCAGCTTGCTGGAGAAGGCTATATCGGAATCAGTGGGAAATGGGAGTACCATCTGGATCCGAATCAATTAGAACTCGTCAAAAATAATTTAGCGCAAGCCATGCAGGGGCAAGAAGTTGCGCCGATTAAAGAGGAAACAGAGTTACCGGCGGAAACGGACCAAACGACAGAAACCGATTCGACGATTCAATAAGTGTAAGTTTGATTCTCGATAACGATTTAAAAGACCCTGCCGGCTTTTGCGGCAGGGTCTTTTAAACTGTAGGCAAACTCTTATGAAACGTAAAAATGTGATATCGAGAAGCAACAGTTCGCGCTTCCCTGTCTCGCCTCGTCTTCAAAGCGGCAATCTTCCGCGCCGCTACAGCAAAGCTGCAGGGTCGCGACCGATTGCTTTTCGCGGTTCTAAGCGATTCGAGACGAATCGCGGCGCTCTAAACCGTCTTCATGCCCGGCCTTCCGTCACGGTATTACCTAAAAAGCGTCATGTTTCGTTGACTCCTACGGGAAAAAGTGCGTTTTTAACGCACTTTCAGAGGCAGGCAAGACCCTGCTCGTTGGCCGTGAGGGCCAAGGAGTAACGGCTTGCGCCTCGCCCGAGGAAAGCAACGAAAAAAGACACTTTTATTTTCAGATATCACTTTGTCTACACGCTGAAAGACCCTGCCGGCTTTTGCGGCAGGGTCTTTTTGTGATATTAAACATTAGCGGCGGCGTTCCATTTCAACAGTAAACGTATAGCGATCGCCCCGATAAGCAGAAATGACATACTCGAACGGTTGATCCGTCGCGAGGAAAGTCAATTGTTCAACCGACAAGACGGGCGCAGCTGTCGTCAGTCCGAGATGTTGCGCTTCTTCTTTTGTCGCGAGGCGTGATTCGAACGTCTGGCTTGCACGACCGAGGTTGAGTCCGCTTGCTTCAGCAAAAGCATAGAGTGACGCCGTCGCAACATCCTGATTCAATCCAGGTAACAACTGTTCCGGAATATAGACGGTCTCGAGCGCAAGCGCTTGTTCATCAGCGATCCGGAGTCGCTTCAATTCATACACGGTCGCGCCTTCACGAATTCCGAGTTTATTGGCAATCGTCATTTCGGCAGCAATCATCTGATACGACAACAATTCGCTTGCAGGTTCGAGCCCTAAATGTTCCATTTCTTCCGAAAAGCTTGTCAGTCCAGATAATTGCATGACGATTTTTTTATTCGCAACGAATGTGCCGCGTCCTTTTTGACGAATCAAATAGCCGGCGTTGACAAGATTCGTGATGGCTTGGCGGACGGTCATCCGGCTAATTTGATGGGCTTCAGCAAATTCGCGTTCAGAAGGAATTAAATCGCCGGGTTGCAACACCCCGCCTTCGATTTGTTGTTTTAATGCAGCTTCAATTTGATAGTAGATGGGGAGTGGTGAATTTTTATTGATGTGCTGAATCACGGCATTTCGTCCCTTCGCGGTCGATAGTCTTTCATCTAGTGTACTAGGAAATGGACAAGTCGACAAACGATACTAGGCGAAATATGGCATAATAGCAAATGAATAGATTGAGAAAGGTGGGGTAGACATGCGACTGGAGCAAATTTATCCTGCGGTCCGAAAGTTCGTGACACGCGTGACGAATGTTAAAGAAGAACACGGATACTGGGTTGCTTTAGAAGAAAGTTATTTTTATCCGGAAAGTGGCGGACAGCCGGCGGATCGAGGGACATTAAACGATTTGAAGGTTCGTGACGTTCAACTTAAAGCCGGTATCGTGTGGCATCAAGTTGATCAAAAAATCGAAGGTACTGTTACGGGCGTCATCGATGACGCCGTCCGGACGGATCATGCGGCACAACATACGGCGCAACACGTAATCTCAGCGATTTTGCAGGACGAGTTCAATATCAAGACATTAAGTTTTCGGACGGGCTCTGAAGAATCGACACTAGATATTGAAGCAGGTGAATGGAATGATGCCTTGCAAGCGCGTCTTGAAAAAAGATTGCGCCACGTCATTACATCGGCGTTACCGATTACGGCGAACGAGTACGACGAGGCGGCGGCACTCGCACTGCCTTTACGTAAAACACCCCAAGTGACAGGAAAGATTCGTGTCGTCCAAATCGGTGAACTGGACTATAGCGCCTGTGGAGGAACACACCTCGAATCGACAGCTGATTTAGAATTGATTATCTTGACAGGGCAGGAGCGGGTTCGGGGGAATATTCGACTGATGTACGTCGCGAAAGGGCGCGCATTTGAGTTGTTAACGAAGGAAAGACGTGCCTTGCGTGAAGCCGCTCAATTGTTATCGGCTAAAAAAGAGCAGCTGCCGCAAGCCGTCGAAGAATTAAAACAAGATGTCGTTCGCTTGAATCGGATGATTGAAACAGTTCAAGCCGCACATGTCCGTACGGAACTCAATAAACTACTGGCGTCGACGGAGGATTGGATTTTCGTAAACCATGCTGACGAGGCATTGCCATTCTCTGAAAGACTAGTCAAAGCGATTGCGGAAGCAGGACGTCTCGGACTCATTTGGAACGAATCAGCTAAAAAATTATTGATGCAAGGATCAAGTCCGGTCCACCTCGGGAAATTTGCCAAAGTCCATTTGAAGACGTTCAATGGACGTGGTGGTGGTAGCGAGCACGTCGCACAGGCGATGTTCAACACGCATGAGGATGCAGTTGCTTACATAGAACGATTGAAGGAGGAACAAGTAACATGACAGTGATTCAAGTAAAAACAGCAGAGCAGCACCAAGCAGTCCGAATGATTCGCGAACGGGTCTTCGTCGAAGAACAAGGGGTTCCTCGTAATCTTGAATATGATACCCATGACGAAACAGCGATTCACTTGCTTGTCCTTGACGAACAAAATCGCCCTGTCGCGACAGGACGGACACGTCCCTACGACGATCAACGGATGAAGGTCGAACGTGTTGCGACGCTAGCTGCGACACGTGGGAAAGGCTACGGCGGTGAGCTGATGCGAGCAATGGAACGCGTGGCGAGACGAGAGGGTCGGAGCATCTTGACGCTTGGTGCTCAAGTTCAAGCGATTCCTTTTTATCAAGGCTTAGGATACAACATCATGTCCGACGAATTTGATGATGCCGGCATCCCACACCGAACGATGGAAAAGAAAGTTTAATTGAGAAATTTTAAAGAAATCCTGTAAAAAGGGTTTCTTTTTTTGAAAGTCTATGTATATATATAATTAATAATGAATTTTTATACAGACAGATGAATTCGAAATCAGGGAGGAATTAATAATGACGAAACAAAAATTAATTTTAGCGTATTCTGGGGGACTTGATACATCGGTGGCAATCAAATGGTTGAGTAAGGATTATGATGTCGTCGCTTTATGTATGGACGTCGGCGAAGGAAAAGATTTGACTGTCATCAAAGAAAAAGCGTTGCTCGTCGGAGCCGTCGAATCGATTGTTCTTGATGTCAAAGAAGAATTCGCAAATGAATTCGTCTTACCAGCACTTCAATACGGCGCCCACTACGAAGGCGCGTATCCACTGATTTCGGCACTGTCTCGCCCGCTGATTGCTGAAAAGCTCGTCGAAGTTGCGCATCAACATGGCGCAACGGCCGTTGCACATGGTTGTACAGGAAAAGGAAATGACCAAGTCCGGTTTGAAGTTTCGGTCGCAGCACTCGATCCTTCACTGGAAGTCATCGCCCCTGTACGGGAATGGAAATGGTCACGTGAAGAGGAAATCGCTTATGCAAAAGACAACAATGTCCCGATTCCAATCAATCTCGACAGCCCATATTCAATCGATATGAACCTTTGGGGACGGAGTAACGAATGTGGTGTCCTTGAAAACCCTTGGACAGAACCGCCGCAAGATGCTTATGCACTGACGGTCGCACCGGAAGAAGCACCGGATCAAGCAGAAGAAGTCATTATCGGTTTTGAAGCGGGTGTTCCGACTTCAATCAACGGAACAGTCTACCCACTGGCGAAGTTGATTACAGAACTCAACATCATCGCCGGAGCACATGGTGTCGGACGGATTGACCACGTCGAGAACCGTCTCGTCGGAATCAAATCGCGGGAAGTGTATGAATGCCCGGGAGCAACGGTCTTGCTAAAAGCCCATGCCGCACTCGAGACCATCACATTGACGAAAGACGTCGCTCACTTCAAACCGATTTTAAGTCAACAATATGCAGAAACAATCTACAACGGTTTGTTCCACGCACCGTTAACGAAAGGTCTGAAAGCATTCTTAAAAGCGACGCAACAAGACGTCACGGGCGAAGTACGGGTCAAACTCTACAAAGGGAATGCGACGGTCACAGGACGTCAGTCACCGGTGTCACTTTATGACGAGAAGCTTGCGACGTATACGAAAGAAGATGCGTTCGATCATGAAGCAGCGAAAGGATTCATTAAATTGCACGGTCTTGCGATTGCGACACACGCAAGTGTTCATCGGCAGGAAGGCGTGACAAAATGACGAAACTTTGGGGCGGACGGTTTACAGAAGGGGCTTCCGCTCAGGCTGAAGCGTTTGGGGCATCGATTTCATTCGACCAAAAGCTTGCGGCAGTTGATTTAGAAGGAAGTCTCGCCCATGCCAATATGTTGTATCAACAAGGTATCCTAGAAGAGACGGAATGGAAAAAAATCGAAGCGGGTCTCAAGACGTTACAAGCTTCGATTGGAACACATGTCTATTCGCTTGCTGACGAAGACATCCACATGAATCTCGAACGGTTGCTGACGGAACAAATCGGACCGGTCGCAGGGAAGTTGCATACAGCGAGAAGTCGGAACGACCAGGTTGCGACGGATTTACATTTGTGGATGGAACAACATGTGCTTGATTTAATCGAAAGCCTCCGCAACTTACAGACGGTGATCACGGAACAGGCGGATGTACACATCGAAACCGTCATGCCGGGGTATACCCACTTACAGCGGGCACAACCGATTTCACTTGCACACCATCTACTCGCGTATTTTTGGATGTTTGACCGTGACGTAGATCGTCTGACAGATAATTTGAAACGGATTCGGATTTCGCCGCTCGGTGCTGGGGCACTCGCCGGGACGACATTCCCGATTGACCGTTTCAAGTCAGCGGAACTGCTCGGATTTGAGCACGTCTATCCGAACAGCCTCGATGCTGTATCGGACCGTGACTTCGTCATTGAATACCTCGGGATTGCTTCGACGGTCATGATGCACCTCTCACGATTTTGTGAAGAAATCATCATCTGGGCGTCGCAAGAATTTTCATTCATCGAATTGTCAGATGCATTTTCAACGGGTTCGAGCATGATGCCACAAAAGAAAAACCCGGACTTCGCTGAATTGATTCGCGGAAAAACAGGGCGTGTCTATGGAAACCTGATGGGGTTCCTGACGACGATGAAAGCATTACCGCTCGCTTACAATAAAGACATGCAAGAAGATAAAGAAGGTGTCTTCGATACGGCAGATACCGTTTTACAATCCGTTCAAATCTTTACGGGAATGCTCGAATCAGCAACGTTTAAGACAGAAGCGCTCAAGAAGGCGACAATGCAAGACTTCTCGAATGCGACGGAACTAGCAGATTATCTCGTCACAAAAGGTGTTCCTTTCCGGGAAGCGCATGAAATCGTCGGAAAAGCGGTCCTCCATTGTGTTCAGACGAATTGTTTCTTAAAAGATTTAACGCTTGAAACGTATCAAACGTTCCACTCCGTCATCGCGGAAGATGTTTATCCGCTCCTCGACCCGGTGCAAGCAGTGGCAAGAAGAGGAAGTTACGGCGGGACAGGTTTTGCTGCTGTTTCTGTACAACTCGATCAAGCGAAGAAAAAACTCGCGGATTAACGGAAAAATGAAAAAATTTTAGCAAATGACTGGATTTAACAAAAAATGTTTGCTATAACTGTAACTAACAACCGACAGATAGAGGCGCGGATGACATCAGTAACATCATTTATTGAAGCGAGCATGCTGAGTGATGTGAAAGGGGAAATCCGCCGAAGTGAATGAGAAAGATGCTTCTTCTCATTTGCTGGTACAACGGTTAAGATCCGTTGTACTGCCGAAACCGATGTTTCGGAGCGCTATCTTACGTAAAAGAACGAAAGACTTTGTCTTCGTTTGTCCGATCGTGATAACGACGGGCCGTAGGAACGCTCCTACCGGCCCGTCGTTTTTTTCTGTTTCGGGACAAAGGAGATAGGATTGTGACAACTGTACTTAAATTTGGTGGTAGCTCGGTCGCGACTGTCGAACAGATTCAGTCAATTGCGAATTATTTAAAAAATCGGACAGAACAAGGTGAAAAATTAGTGGTCGTCGTCTCTGCGATGGGGAAGATGACAGACTCGCTCATCGCACAAGCGCAAGCAATCACGGATCGTCCTGAACGACGTGAACTCGATCGATTGCTCGCAATCGGCGAAGAACAAACGATTTCGTTACTCAGCATCGCCTTAAATTCCGTCGGAGTAAAAGCCTTATCACAAACAGGTGCGCAGGCAGGAATCAGCACGATGGGGGTTCATACGAAAAGTAAGATTAAACAAATTGACGGGGACTTGTTACGAAAGAAACTCGAAACCTATGATGTCGTCATCGTCGCCGGATTCCAAGGTGTCAACGAGCTTGGGGATGTTACAACACTCGGTCGTGGTGGGTCAGACACAACGGCTGTCGCCTTAGCGGCCGTCCTTGATAAGCGCTGTGAAATCTATACGGATGTCGACGGTGTCTATACGGCGGATCCGCGGATTCATCAAGCGGCACAGCCGATTCCACAAATTTCATATGATGAAATGATGGAAATGAGTGCACTGGGGTCGAAGGTAATGGAGATGCGCAGCGTCGAACTCGGGAAAAAATACGGCGTGCATATCTTTGTTGGGAAAACACTTGAATCGGAAAGAGGGACTTGGATCATGGAGGCAACAGAAACGATGGAGCAAAAAGCAGTCACGAGCGTCAGTGTAACGAAAAATGTTTTGACGGTTTCAATCAAACACGTTCCACAAACCAATTCAGCAGTCGCCGACATTTTTGAATTGTTATCGAATCGCCATGTCAATATCGACATGATCAGTCAAACGACCTTTGATAGTGACGTGTTCCTCTCGTTCTCTTGTCCACTCGATGAAGAAGAGTTTCTCGAAGAGGCACTGAAAGATATCATCGATCGTTTTCCGACCGTTAAAGTCGATCGTCATAACGAGCATGCCAAGTTATCGGTCGTCGGAATCGGAATGCGTGACGCAACGGGCGTCGCATCAAAATTATTTGCGACGTTCCGTGCCGAGAACATCACGTTTTATCAAGTCACGACATCAGAAATCAGTATCTCGTATACAATCGCACAAGCAGATATCGAACGAACGGTCGCGGCGATCGCGAACGCGTTTAGCCTGTAAGGAGGAATGAACATGTACCACGTAGCAGTCATCGGTGCGACAGGCGCCGTCGGACAAAAGATGTTACAAGTCTTGAAGGAACTCGATTTTCCAGTCGGTCAACTGTCGGCGTATGCTTCAGAACGATCAGCAGGAAAAGTCGTTTCGTTTAATGGAACGGACGTGACGATTACAGCTTTATCGGAAGACATCATCCATCACGGGATCGACGTCGCATTATTCGCAGCCGGTGGAGCAATCAGTGAACAGTATGCCCCCTTGCTGGCAGAACACGGAACACTTGTCGTCGATAATTCAAGTGCTTTCCGGATGCAAGAGACGATTCCGCTCGTCGTACCAGAAGTCAATCCGGAAGCGGTCAGCAGCACCGACCGACTGATCGCTAATCCGAACTGCTCGACGATTCAATCCGTCGTTGCCCTGGCACCACTCAAACACTTAGGTTTTGAACGAATCACGTATACGACGTATCAAGCAGTCTCCGGTTCCGGTCAAAAAGGAATTGAGGACTTGGCGCGAGGCAGCCGCGGTGAAGAACCGGTCAACTATCCGCACCCGATCCATGATAATATCTTGCCGCATATCGATGTCTTCTTAGAAGACGGGTACACGAAAGAAGAGCAAAAAATGATTGACGAGACACGGAAGATTTTTAACCAACCGAACTTACCGGTCAGTGCGACGTGTGTCCGTGTTCCCGTCACAAATTCGCATTCGGTTGCAATCAACGTGACGTTTTCAAACGAGACGACGGTCGAAGCGATTCGCACAGCACTTGCTGACGCGCCAGGCGTCGTACTGGTTGATGATGTTTCGCGAAATCAGTACCCGATGCCGCTTGATGCAAGCGGGACGGACGAAGTGTACGTCGGGCGGATTCGTCAAGATCAAACGCTCGCGAACACATTCCATCTGTGGTGTGTCGCGGATAACATTCGAAAAGGCGCGGCGTCAAATGCAGTCCAGGTCGCGCGTCATGCTTTAGAAAACGGCATCCATTCTTAATCATACTAAGGAGGAATTTAACATGTTCAAAGGAGCAGGAACAGCACTAGCGACACCGTTCAATTCAGCAGGTGAACTCGACTTAGTCGTTTTTGAACAGTTGATTGAACAGCAACTTGCAGCCAATATCCAAGCGCTCGTCGTCGCCGGGACGACAGGTGAAGGATCGACGCTTTCGAGCGAAGAGTTCGAAACGTTACTTGAGACAGCAGTCCGTGTCACGGCAGGTCGTGTTCCGGTCATTGCCGGTACGGGAACGAACAATACGGCACAGACGATTGAAAAAACGAAAACGGCTCAGCGGCTCGGAGCGGATGCAGCGATGCTCGTGACACCGTATTACAATAAAACGTCACAAGCCGGTTTGATTGCTCACTTTACCGCAGTCGCGGATGCTGTCGAATTACCCATCATGTTATACAACGTACCTTCACGGACGGGTGTCGCGATTGCAGTTGAGACAGCTGTAACACTCGCGGA
The DNA here is from genome assembly GCF_018618595.1 of Exiguobacterium sp. s133. Lineage (NCBI taxonomy): Bacteria > Bacillati > Bacillota > Bacilli > Caryophanales > Exiguobacterium > Exiguobacterium sp. s133. The sequence goes on along the minus strand of NZ_JACSMK010000005.1, from coordinate 173,788 downwards.
GCATCCGAACATTCAAGCATTCAAAGAAGCGAGCGGGGATGTCAGTTTCATGGGTGAATTGATGACGGCACTCCCCGAAGGTTTTGCAGTCTTCTGTGGCAACGACGATCAAATCCTGCCGTACATGGCATGGGGAGCACAAGGTGTCATCTCGGTCCTGTCGAACCCGTACCCGGCAGAAACACAAGCGCTTGCTGAAGCCGTGCTCGCAAACGACTTAGTGACGGCACGACGCATTCAAAGTGATTTAATGCCTGTCATCGCAGCCATCTTTAGTGACGTCAACCCGATTCCTGTTAAAGCAGCACTCGAAGAAGTCGGGTTTGCAGTCGGTGCACCACGCTTGCCGCTCGTTCGCCAATCCGAAGCCGGGCATGCACACTTACTCGAGACGATGCGTGCTTATAAAGGAGTGGTTCGATGAAGCTTGCCATTCATGGATATGGTGCGACAGGGCATCATGTCGAGGAATTGGCACCCGCTGAAGTTGTCGCCGTTATCGATCAGACGAAGTCAGCGGAGAAAATTCCTTCGTATCAAACGGTGTCCGAGCTAACAGAAGAAGTCGATGCCATCATCGATTTCTCTCACCCGAGCTTGTTGCCGGATTTACTGGCGTATGGCCTCAAAACGAAAACACCGCTCGTCATCGCGACGACCGGATTTTCGGAAGCGGAGTTACAAACGATAAAAGACGCTTCGACTGAAATTCCAATTTTTCAGTCGTACAACATGTCGTTCGGGATCGCGATGATGCAGCAATTGTTACAGGTGCTCGTACCACTCGCCAGTTCGTTCGATATCGAACTATTAGAAAAGCACCACAATCAAAAAGTCGATGCACCAAGCGGGACGGCAGAACTCTTATTGCGGACGATTCAAGAACTCCGTGACGTCCAGCCGGTCTATGAACGTGAATCGACACGGGAAAAACGCCAAGCGTCTGAGATCGGCATGCACTCGATGCGTGGTGGAACAATTTTCGGTGAACATGAAGTGTTGTTCGCCGGGGTCGATGAATTGATTGAAATCAAGCACACGGCATTATCAAAAAAAGTATTTGCTTCAGGTGCGATTAAAGCAGCCGAAGCACTCATTCAAAAATCGGCGGGACTCTACACGTTAGAGACGCTCTACTCACAGGAGGATTCACATGTTACTAACTGATGCTTACGAAATTGCGAAATTCATTAAAGATGCTAAAAAACAGACACCGGTCAAACTTTACGTCAATGGCGATTTAGCGGGCTTGACGATTGAAGGGGCGACAGCTTTCGGATCGGATGAATCAAAAATTTTCTTCGCAGATGCAGGACTTGCTGCGACTTTCTTAGAAAAGTATTCAGAACGAATCACGGACGTCCACGTCGAATACGATCGTCGGAACAGTGCTGTACCGATGCTTGACACACGTCACTTGAATGCGCGAATCGAACCGGGTTCGTGGATTCGGGATCATGTCGTCATCGGCGATAACGCCGTCATCATGATGGGTGCAATCATCAATATCGGTGCATCGATCGGAGATGGTACAATGATTGATATGAACGCCGTCGTCGGAGCACGTGGCACGATTGGGAAAAACGTTCATGTCGGCGCAGGTGCCGTGGTCGCAGGTGTCCTTGAGCCACCTTCAAAAACACCGGTCATCATCGAAGATGGTGTCTTGATCGGAGCGAACGCCGTCATCTTGGAAGGCGTCCGTGTCGGAAAAGATGCAGTCGTTGCAGCAGGCAGTGTCGTCACAGAAGACGTCCCTGCAGGTAGCGTCGTTGCTGGAACACCAGCACGCGTCATCAAACAGAAAGACGAAAAAACAGCAGAGAAGACGCAACTAGTGGATGATTTACGTTCACTCTGATTGACGTCGAAGAGGAGGAAAACACATGGCAGTGGATACACAGTATGGTGAAGCGATTTGGTTAGACGGGATTTTTCATGATCCAAAAGAAGCGAATACGAGCGTCATGTCACACGCGATTCATTACGGAAGTGGTTTTTTCGAAGGGATTCGTGCTTACGCGACGCCTGACGGTCCGGCAATTTTTCAATTGACGGAACACATCGAACGTCTCTTCCGGAGTTGCGCGTTCTATCACGTCACGATTCCATATACAGTGGAAGAACTTGTCCAGGCAACGATTGATCTCGTTGCGAAAAATGGCTTTGAGTCTTGTTACATCCGTCCATTCGTTTTCCTCGGTACACCGTGGCAAGCCTTGATGGCAAAAGATACGACGGTTCACGTCGGCATCTCATGTTGGGAACTTGGTGAATACTTCGATAAAGGTGTCGGCATTCGTGCGAAAGTCGCCTCTTACCGTCGGGTATCGTCAACGATGATGCCGATGCAAGCGAAAGCCGCTGCGAACTATATGAACTCACAACTCTTAAAAGGCGAAGCCCTTCGTGATGGATTTGACGAAGCAATCGCACTCGATATGAACGGTAATGTCAGTGAGGCAAGTGTCGCGAACTTATTCATGTTGAAAAACGGGACAATCTACACGCCGTCACTAGACTGTTCTGTCCTTGACGGCATCACGCGTCAAGTCATCATGCGCCTCGCGCAAGATCAAGGGTACCCGGTCGTCGAACGTCATATCGGGCGTGACGAGCTGTATGTCGCAGACGAGATTTTCTTAACAGGGACAGCGGCAGAAATCACGAGTGTTGGTGAAATCGACCATATTACAATCAACGGCGGAACACGGGCTGTCGCGGATGAATTACTCGAGCTTTACCGACAAACGGTCTCAGGACAACTCCCGCAATATGCAGACTGGTTGACACACGTCACACCAGCGGTAGCTGAATGAATACACGTACACGCGTAACAATCGATCGGGAAGCGGTGCGACAAAATGTCGCATCGGTCTTCGCTCGATCGCAAAAACAGATTTTCGCCGTGGTGAAGAATAATGCCTATAACTTAGGTATGCTTGAAATGGTCGGGACATTGATGGAAGCGGGCGTGCATCATTTCGCTGTCGCTGAAGTTTATGAGGCAATTGAAATTAAAACGAATTTTCCAGACAGTTATGTCTTAGCGATGAATCCAGCGACTCAGTTCGAGGCGGCTCGAGACTATGGCATCGCGCTTGGAATCCCGTCGGTAGATTGGTTGAAGCGGTATCAAGCAGACCTTTCGAACATCGAACTCCATTTAAAGGTCAATGTCGGGATGAACCGTTTTGGTGTCAGTTCACTTGAAGAAGCGCAAGCAGTCCTTGAAGTAGTGCAGGAGCAACAGCTCTGTTTGACAGGGCTATATACACATTTTCCGCTCGCAGACGAGCCGGGAGCGGACCATGATGGACAAGTCGAGCGTTTCTTAGCGATTGCGAACGTCGTCCAGACACAACATGAATTTACGTACATGCATGCTGAAAATAGTGCGACGATCGTCAAACATGACGAGCGCCTCGCCTTTTGTAACTATGTTCGTCCCGGTATCTTTTTGTTCGGTTATTCACCGATTGAAAAGATGGACTGGTTAGTCCCTACATTACGGATGACGACAGAAGTCGTTGAAATCCGTGAAGTTGGGGCGGACGAACACGTCGGATACGGTACGTCTTACACGACGGATCAACCGCTTCGTGTCGCCGTCTTACCGGTCGGTTATGGTGATGGTGTCGTCCGAGGGCGGTCCGCTTTACCTGTATTGATTCACGGGAAACCGTATTCAATCATTAGTAAATTATTCATGAGCCATACGTTCGTTGCCGTTGATTCGACAGTCGAAGTCGGGGATGAAGTCGTCTTGTACGGGGACGGAATTGAAATCGACGACATCACACGGACGGGAACGGCAAATAATTCGGAACAGATGTGTGCACGCTCATGGCGATTGGCACACCGTTATCTATAAGGAGGAACTATTTATGTACGGAAGCTCGTATTTGACGGAACAAGACAACACGCTTCAAATCGATGGTGTCGCAGCAACAGATTTAGCAGCACAATATGGAACACCCCTTTACGTGATGGCAGAGCGTGAACTGACAGACCGTTTAGCGACCGTACGAGATGGTTTCTTAACGAAATATCCGAATACGTATGCTTCCTTTGCTTCAAAAGCGTTGACGATTGGTGCCGTCTATCAGCAAGTCGTACGTCACGGACTCGGAATCGATGTCGTGACGGGGGGCGAGCTTTACATCGCGCGTCAAGCGGGCGTACCGGCAGAACGGATCTATTTCCACGGCTCGAACAAATCGACGCAGGATTTACGGTATGCCGTCGAAGAAGGCGTCGGAAAAATCGTCATCGACCATTACGGTGAGATTGCACAGCTCGAACAAATTGCAGCAGATGCTTGTCAGACGGTAAACGTATTGATTCGAATCGTCCCCCAGGTCATCGGTGGGGCACATACTAAAATTCAGACGGGCGGCGTTGATACGAAATTTGGATTCTCGACCCATGATGAATCGTATCTTGAAGCCGTTCGGGCAATCTTAGCGTCGGAACATCTTGTCCTGCTCGGTATTCATTGTCACGTTGGATCACAAATCCAAGATCTTTCGTTGTTCGAGCGGACGGCGCGGACGATGATGGGGTTTGTCGAAACGATTCGTCAAGAAACGGAATTCACGGCGAGCGAAGTCAACGTCGGCGGTGGATTCGGGATTGCGTATACGAAAGACGATGTCCCGCTTGATTTTGAACAGACGATGGAGCATGTCATGGCAATCATCGAGGAAGAGTCGACACGACTTGGAATCGAACGTCCACGGATTGGGATTGAACCAGGGCGGTGGGTTGTCGCGAATGCCGGGACGACACTCTATACGGTCGGGGCGATTAAAGAAGTCCAAGGGGTTCGGACGTATCTGTCTGTTGATGGCGGCATGGCAGACAATATCCGTCCTGCGCTGTACGGTGCAGTCTACGAAACAGTCATCGCCAATCGGGTGACAGGAACGCTGCGCGAAGTGACGGTCGTTGGTGCTGCTTGCGAATCCGGCGATTTAGTCGCAGAAAAAGCGCAATTGGCGGAACCGGCTAGCGGGGATACGCTGGCGGTCTTCGGGACGGGCGCCTATAATTTCTCGATGGCGAGCAACTACAATCAATTTTTACGTCCGGCAGTCGTCTTCGTCAATCAAGGGGAAGCGCGGGAAGTCGTCCGACGCCAAACATATGCGGATCTCGTTACGTGTGATCTCGGTCTAGAAAACGTACGATCTTAATAAACAGCAAGCCTTCCCCGTCGACCGAAACGAGGAAGGCTTGCTGTTTTAAATTTCAGGAAACAGGTTTATCTGCCGAAAGATGGTGTTTCGAAACGTTTTGAGGGAACATCAAGTCAAATTATTTGGATGGGATGACCAATACTTGTCCGATTGAAATCAAGCTGACATTCGTAATCTTATTCGCTGCTGCGAGCGAGCTGACTGTCACATTATACTTACGGGCAATCGCATAAAGCGTATCTCCACTTTTGACGGTATAAGAAGTCGTTGTTGGGGGAGGTGTCGTCGACGTACCGGGAATTTTCAACACTTGACCAACAGAAATCAAATTGAGGTTAGTGATGTTGTTTGCTGAAGCGAGTGCACTGACGGAAACGTCGTACTTACGAGCGATAGAGTAGAGTGTATCCCCGCTTTTGACGGTATAAGAAGTCGTTGAGCTTGGGGGAGGTGTCGTCGACGTACCGGGAATCGTCAAGATTTGTCCGACAGAAATCAGGTTAAAGTTGGTGATGTTATTTGCTTTAGCTAAAGCGCTGACAGAAATGTTATAGAGATTTGCGATTTTATAGAGCGTATCGCCAGACTTGACGGTATACGTTTTACTACCTGAAGTCGGGAGTTGCAGTAATTCAGAAACCGTAACGAACGTATACCCTTTAGCTTTAAGTTGCGTAATCATTGAAGGAAGGGCGATTGGGGTTCCGGATGCACCGGCACCCGTATGCATTAAGACGATCGATCCCGGAACGATGTTCGGAATGACGCGGTTCAAGATTGCGGTAGAACTGATTCCTTTCCAGTCCGTCGTATCGATGTTCCATTGAATCGTTTTCGTGTAACCTGCATTACCGACGGCTGCTAAAACAGCACTGTTGCTTGCACCAAATGGAGCCCGGAAAATTGGTTTTGTTGTCTGTCCCGTTAATGAGTTAAGCAGACTTTCCGTCCGTGTCAATTCACTTGTCATCTGACTTGCAGACAAAGTCGTAAAATCGGGGTGACTGTAGGAGTGATTTCCAATTTGATGCGTCGGTGTTGCACTCGCGATATTTTTGATCGACTGTGGGTGATTCGCGGCACCGGCACCGGTCAGGAAGAAGGTTGCTTTGACATTGTTACTTTTTAAGATACTGAGAATTTTACCGATGTTTGTACCATCCGCCCCGTCATCGAACGTCAATGCCACCGCTTTGTTCGTTGTCGAACCTTTCGTGACGAATGTTGAGCTAGCTGCTTCGACTGGTAGCTGATAACTGGACAATGGAATGAACATCAGTAACAAAACAACAAGTAACCGAAGCCATTTTTTACCCATCATGATTTCCTCCTTTTCAGTCCGCTGACACTTCCGCAAACGCTTTACTTATCATTACCCTTTTTTAACAAAAAAACAGAACAATTCCCGTTTATTTCGAGATTTAAACAAAAAACGAAAAATATTGTTTGAATTCAAAAAAAATAGGGAAAACATAATATATGGAAATAGTAAAAGGAGTGAAATATGGATGATCGAATTTAAAAATGTCGGGAAGCAATTTAAGGACAATGTTGTCTTAAAAGGCTTAACGCTAGAAATCAAAGCGGGTGAACTCGTTGTATTCATCGGTCCGAGTGGCTGTGGAAAAACAACATCGCTCAAGATGATCAACCGTTTGATTGAGCCCTCTTCAGGAACGATTTTAGTGAATGGGAAGGACATCATGAAGACGGATACGATTGAACTGAGACGCCATATGGGCTACGTCATTCAACAAACCGGTCTATTCCCACACATGACCGTTCGTGAAAATATTCAATTGATTGCCGGTCTTGAAGGAAAAGATCACGATCAAATGGATCAACGGACAGAAGAACTTCTCCAAATGGTCGGCCTCGACCCGAAACAATTCATTGACCGTTACCCAAGCGAACTCAGTGGTGGACAACAACAACGTGTCGGTTTTGCCCGTGCATTGATGAATGATCCAGATGTTATTTTAATGGACGAACCGTTTAGTGCGCTCGACCCCGTTACCCGCAACGACCTCCAAGAAGAATTATTTAATCTCCAAGAAGAAGTAAAGAAAACTATCGTATTCGTCACCCATGATATGGATGAAGCGATCAAGCTAGCCGATCGGATATGTATCATGCGTGATGGGGAAATTGTTCAATTTGATACACCCGAAGAAATTTTACGACATCCAAAAGATGAATATGTTGAATCATTCATTGGAAAAAATAAAATTTGGAGTAGTCCGGCGTTCATTAAAGCAGAAGATATCATGATTGAAGATCCCGTCTCAATCAGTGGTAAGCGGACGTTGCTGCAAGGGATAGAAATCATGCGTGGACGAAAAGTGGATAGCCTGCTGATTACAGATCGTGATCGTACATTACAGGGAATCGTTAAATTGAAAAACATCCAAACGGTTTCAGATAAGAGTCAACGAATTGAAGAAATCATGGAAGGTGAACTTGTTGCCGTCGATGAACAGGATTCACTGCTTGATGTATTAGAAGTAATGAACCATGAAGAAACAGGTTATTTACCTGTAACGAACAAAGCCGGTCAATTACGCGGCTTGATTACACGAAGTAGCTTGCTTTCCGTCTTGAGTGAGCAGTTCATTCAGGAGGAGGAAGTGCAATGAGTGGATTTTTTGACTATGTAAAAAATAACACTGATCAAATTTGGAACTTATTACTTGAACACTTACAGCTGACCGTATTTGCGGTCGTCATCGCAGTTATCTTAGGGATTCCGCTCGGTATTTTAATTACGCGTTATCAACGGTTCGCTAAACCAGTCCTCGCCTTGACGAGTGTCGTTCAGGCGGTTCCGAGTCTCGCGTTACTTGGTTTCTTGATTCCGTTCATCGGGATCGGCTCGACACCGGCGATTATCATGGTCGTCTTGTATTCATTACTCCCGATTGTCAAAAATACGTACACAGGTTTATCAAGTATTCCGGGAGATATGTTGGAAGCTGCAAAAGGGATTGGACTGACCGAACGACAAGTTTTAGGAAAGGTTCAAATTCCGCTTGCCCTACCGATCATGATGGCCGGAATTCGGATTTCTGCCGTTACAGCGGTTGGATTGATGACGATTTCTGCGTTCATCGGTGCCGGTGGACTTGGTTATCTTGTCTTCTCCGGTATTCAAACCGTTGATAACAATCAGATTTTAGCCGGTGCGATTCCAGCAGGTATTTTAGCGCTTGCGATTGACTTCATCGTCAGCCGGATTGAATATTCGGTCGCACCAAACGGAATTAAGCTGGCAGACGGACGGGTCAAAAATCGGACACGTAAACGTCGCAAAGCGATGTCGGCCGGTAAGAAAATCGCAATTGCGAGTATCGTCGTTTTATTAATTGGTGGAACGGTTGCGTATTCGTTCTTGAAGCCGGATAAAATCGTCATCGGTTCAAAGAACTTTACGGAACAATTGATTTTAGGGAACATGTTGGCTGATTTAATCGAAGATAAGACCGACTTAGAAGTTGAACGTCAATTAAACCTCGGTGGTACAAAAGTTGCCTATGGTGCGCTTGAGACTGGAGAAATTGACGCGTATGTAGACTATACGGGGACGCTTCTGATCGATGTACTCAAACAAGAAGTAGAAACGGATCCAGAAGTCGTGTATGAAAAAGTTAAAAAAATGATTCCAGCGAAAAGTCAGGTCGATGTCCTCGATCCGATTGGTTTCAATAACACGTACGCATTAGCGATGACAAAAGAAGACATCGAAAAATATGATTTGAAAACAGTCTCTGATATGGCTGCTGTCAGTAATCGTCTGATTCTTGGTTCAACAATTGAGTTTGCGAATCGTGAAGACGGATACCTTGGCTTGAAAGAGAAATATCCGGACATGAAATTCAAAGATGTCCAGCCTGTTGATGGTGGGCTTCGTTATACGGCATTGACGAATGGAAAAACGAACGTCATCGATAGTTTTTCGACAGATGGATTGTTGAAGAAATTTGATTTGACGGTCCTTGAGGATGATAAAGAATTCTTCCCACCGTATTACGCGGTTCCAATCGTTCGTCAAGAAACGTTGGATGAACATCCAGAATTAAAAGAAGTTCTCAATATGTTAAAAGATAAAATCACGGATGAGAAGATGCAAGAATTGAACTTTAAGGCTGACGTCGAAAAAGAACGACCAGAAGATGTTGCACGTGAGTTCTTGATTGAAGAAGGTATGATTAAAAAATAATAAAAAGAGAGCCGAGGCGGGAATCCGCTTCGGCTCTTTATATGCGCGCTGACGCGCTATATCGTTTTGGAAAATAAGATCATTATTTTTTGATTCGACTAGCGAGCCAAGCGCGAACGGTGTTTTGCTGAATCATACACGTTCTTCCTCTCTTGGTTGAGTTGTTCCTGAACTCAAAGATTTTTGCTCGGCATCATTAATAATACGCTGTTGGACTTCAATCGTCAACCAATCTGCTTCGTGTTCAGGTAATGTAGGAAGACCATAACTTGGATTGCTCGTCGACAAAAATAAATCAGACATCAATCGCTCTGCGAATAATGGAATCATCTCATATCCCCCTCAATCTCGATTCATGTGCTACACCTTTAGTGTACGTGCAACATGTAAACGAACGAGAGGAGAAATGTTAAAAACAGGTGAATATTGTAAGTGTTTTCACAAGGGTGTCATATCTTCAGATAAAGGTACACAATCAGCAGCGTACTGTTGTCCGCGCTTGATATATTTTTTGACAGTCCGCTCCATGATGAACCGGTCGTGATCATTGATTTCGCGAATGACTTTTGCAGGGACGCCCATGACGAGCGAATTCGGAGGGACGACCATTTTAGGTGGAACGAGGCTACCGGCAGCGACGAACGAACCGGTTCCGATTTCTGCTTCGTCTAAAATTGTGGCTGACATGCCGATTAATGCGCCTTTTCGAATGATGCCTCCGTGAATCATGGCCATATGTCCAATCGTGACATCATCTTCGATAATCGTTGAGTATTCCTCATATTGATGAATCATCGAACCATCTTGAATGTTAACCCGCTCCCCGATTGAGATGAGCCCTTCATCCCCGCGGATGACGGTGTTGAACCAGACACTTGAATCTTTCCCGATCTCGACTTCACCGATGACTTTTGCACCGTCTGCGATATATACGCTTGGATCGACCTTTGGAATTAAGTTTCCGACGCGATACTTCATGATTGCTTGTCCTCACTTTCGATTAAGAATTACCTCTTTTATCTTGAACTCCCGAAAAATAAATTGCAACTGCTTACAATCTAATTGTAAGATGGTAAAAATACCGGTCATTATAGGAGGATATAGGATGGATACTACAGTTCGAGCACGACTTATCGCGATTGCTGCGAAAAAACAGAAAGCGGCAATTGTCTATCAAGGCATTCAGGTCATTGATGTGATGACACGTGAGACCTATCAAGCGGATGTCGCAATCGATTCAGGCTACATCGCCGCCGTTGGGGACGGCTATGAAGGTGAAGAGAACATTGATGGAACGGATCAATATATCGCACCGAGTTTCATCGATGGACACGTCCATATCGAATCTTCGATGGTGACACCGAGTGAATATGAACAGGCCATCTTACCGCTCGGAGTGACGACGGTAATCGCCGATCCACACGAAATTGCTAACGTCAAGGGAGCGGACGGTCTACAGTTCATGTTAGATGACGCGGAACAGCTTCGTCTTGATGTACGGATGATGTTACCGAGCTGTGTTCCGGCGACGTCGTTCGAACACGCAGGGGCGTCGTTAAAGGCAGCCGACTTAGTACCGTTCGTCAATCATCCGGGTGTCCATGGCTTGGGAGAAGTAATGGATTACCCGGCGGTCGAACGTGCCGATGCGGACATGCTACAGAAAATCGAGCAGATTGAAGCAGCAGGAAAGCTCGTTGATGGTCATGCAGCAGGTCTTGGTGCACGTGAAGTCAATATCTACGGGGTTGCCGGCATCCGGACGGATCATGAAGCGGTTACGAAAGAAGAAGCGCTCATACGTGCACGCAGAGGTTTGTATGTCGAAGTCCGTGAAGGATCGGCAGCCCGGAATTTAAAAGAAGTACTTGATGCCGTAACGGAAAGCAATGCGAGTCGCTTCTTATTCTGTACAGACGATAAACATTTGGATGATACATTACGTGAGGGAACGATCGACTACAACGTGCGCTATGCGATCGAGCATGGGATTAAACGGGAAACGGCATATGCGATGGCATCACTCCATGCAGCAAATGCCTATGCATTACAAGATCGCGGGGCAATCGTCCCAGGACGCCGGGCGGATTACGTTCTTTTGACGGATCCTGATCGTGTAGTGATTCGTGAAGTGTTCGTAAAAGGCGAACCGGTCGCTCGGGATGGTAAAACAATCATTACGTCTCCAAAAGTAACGGTCCCACCTAATTTGCGCGGTGAATTAAAAACGAAAGAAATCACGGACACAGTGTTTGAACTGCCACTCGCGCACCCGAAAGCAAATGTTATCGGAGTTATTCCGAAAAGCATTGTTACGAACCATCTCGTGTTGGATGTGCCCGTCGTCGATGGAATGTTTGTGCAGGATACAGCGCAAGATTTATTAAAGATTGCTGTCATCGAACGCCATAACGGAACAGACTTCTCAGCAGTTGGCATTGTCCAAGGATTCGGTATGAAACGTGGAGCGATTGCCGCGACGGTCGCCCATGATTCACATAACCTCGTCATCGTCGGTACTTCAGATGCGGAGATGAAGCTTGCAGCAGAGCGTCTCGTTAAAGCGGGGGGAGGCGTCATCGCGGTCAAAGGTGAGGACGTCTTGGCAGAACTGCCACTTGAGATCGCCGGTTTGATGACGAGTCGTCCGTTCGAGGAAGTCGGAGCTACGTTAGAAAAGTTAAACGATGCACTGGATGTACTAGAAGCGGATCGTTCATTCAATCCGTATTTGACGATGTCGTTCCTTTGCTTACCCGTCATTCCGAACTTGAAATTGACGGACAGCGGACTGTTTGACGTCAAAACCTTCCAACATATTAAGACGCAGGCCCCAAAATAAAGAAACACGAATTAAAAAAGGTGAACACTCACTACGACTAGTGTTCACCTGCTTTATTGATTTCCTTCCCGCCTCAAATCCCATCATTCCTTTACATTTGTTATTGAAACTTAATATTTTTCAAGTTGAATCATTATCTGATCCTTGTTATAGTTGTTTTTATATCATCTGTGAAAAACATCACTTTTAGTGAAACTTTTTAACCCTTGATTCGTAAAATATAAAAGAAAAAAGAAAGGAAGGATCGTATGGATAAATCGTATTTTGAAGGACATCAAGAACTGATTGCTTGCGTCTATCGCTCGTTTATCGACCAATTTCATGAGTTGCCAGAGCGGCGTCGAACAAAACGTCAACTGCGAAACCTTGCGTTTTCTGTCATCCGTCAAGCAGGTCCGACCTATCAAGAGCGAACGGTGTTGTATGAATTTTTCGCCGAGTTTTTCAGAGCAGTAGAAGAGGGACAACATGAAAAAATTGAATTCTATAAACAAATCGCACAGTAAAGACCCCAGACGGCTCCGGCAGAAGGGGTCTTTGTTGTTTTACAAAATAAAAAAATCCAAAAACCCACCGGAATGGATTTTTGGATTTCATATGTTACTTACTTAACTTCCATCCATTTAAAGCTCATGTCAGCACCAAATGGGTGGCGGTATAATTTGTCGATATTAGCCCGTTGCAAGTAAGCTTCACCTTTTTGATAGATTGGAGCAATTGCATAATCTTCTGCGAGAAGCATTTTTTCAGCTTCTTGAAGATCAGACCAACGTTTTGCTTCATCTGTTTCTTTTTTCGCATCTTTAACAAGTTGATCAAACTCTTTATTCGAGTAGTTCATCCGGTTAAAGCTTCCGTCCGTTAACCACATGTCGAGGAACGTCATTGGATCCTGGTAGTCAGGGCCCCAGCCGGCAGCGGAGATGTCATAGTCACCTTTTGACTCAAGATCAAGGAAGTTTTTGAACGGTTGTTGCTTGATTTTGACCGTCAAGCCAGGCAAGTTCTTCTCGAGATCACCTTTTAAGAATTCAGATACCTTTTTGAAGGCATCCTCATCTCGTGAAAGCATATCGAGTTCAACTGTTTTAACACCTAACTCTTTTAGACCGGCCTCCCAGGCTTTTTTCGCCTCTGCAGCGTCAAAGCTTTGAAGGTCTGGGTATTTCGCACGGAAGTCTTCGCCGTCCGGTGTGAACGTGAAATCTTTTGCGACGATGAAGTTCGCAGGTTCTGATCCATCGTTCAGGATGACATCTGTGATGCCTTGCTTCTCGAAACCAAGTGCAAGGGCTTTGCGGATGTTCTCATTTTGAAGTGCTTTATTTTTCTGGTTGAAGCGTAAGAAATTGATCCGTGCGTCTGGACGTGTTTTGTAGTCTTCTGACTGTTCGTATTGTGAAACGAATTCAGAAGTGATCGGTGCGAAATCAACTTCTTTTGACTCGAATAAGTTGACGCCGGTCGAGATTTCTTTTACGACCTTCACATCGATTTTATCCATTTTGACGTTTGCTTTGTCCCAGTAATCTGGATTCTTTTTGTATGTCCATCCGGCGTTCGATTGCCAATCTGACAAGATAAAAGGTCCATTGAAGTTCATCGATTCAACATTCATCGCGAATTTGTCGCCTTTTTCTTCGACGAATGATTGCTTAAGTGGTAAGTACGTAGGGAAACTCGTCAAACCAAGGAAATACGGTGCAGGTGCTTCGAGCTGAACTTCGAGTGTTTGTTCGTCGATTTTTTTGACGCCGAGTTCGTCGAGTTCTGCTTCACCCGCCATGATTTTATTGGCGTTCTTTAAATCCTGTAAGATGTACGCATATTCAGCACCTGTTTTCGGATCAAGTGCACGTTTCCATGAGTAAATGAAATCATCCGCTGTGACCGATGAACCATCCGACCATTTTGCGTCTTTGCGTAGTTTGAAGGTATATGTTTGTTTATCATCGGATACTTCAACACTTTCAGCCATCCCAGGCGTTGGTTTATTTTCACCATCCAGACGATAAAGGCCTTCGAATACGTTGTTTGTCACGATGATTGATGTCGAGTCCGTCGTTTTCGTTGGATCGAGTTGTGGGACATCCGTTGTAGAGATAAATGTCACTTCTTGTTTTTTGTTACCATCTGATGACGAGCTACCGTTCGATTCATTATCCTGACCACAAGCTGCTACTGCGAGTAGCGCCATGCTCGATAAGCCAGCAAAGGCGATTTTAGTCTGTTTCTTCATGTGAAAAATGACCCCCCGATTAATTTAAAATAATTTCAGAAAAGTTTGAACATAATGTAAATTTAAGTGAAAATGGATGAAAATGCAACATAAATTTTCTGATAATTCTCACTGATCAAGGTCTATTTGCCCAATTCCGAGCGATTTCAAGTAGTCATAAAGTATGAAAATCGTGACACGGTGAGGCGAGTACATCCGCAATGTCAATTGCTGTGGCGTGCCGCGTAAACGAATATTCGTAATCCGGACCCCTTGTTGTTCGAGCGCTTTTTTAACCGTTTCTGCATCGAGTGTTTCCGGTAAAGTCAAATGAGCGACGATGACGTTTGCTTCAAACCGGCTGTTGTTGAATCGTTTCATGATCCAGGTGATACTTTCGAGCGAAACGAATAGAAAAAGTACGAGAAAGCTTGACTCAATAATGAATCCTGCACCGACGGCAATCCCGATGCCGCTCGCTGCCCAGATAATTGCTGCTGTCGTCAAACCACTGACGATATCATGTGGACGTCGGAGGATGACGCCGGCTCCGATGAATCCAATTCCGGCGACGATTTGGGCGACGATTCGCATCGGATCCATCTGGACATGAGAAGCAATGTTTTCATAAAAAATAACGGAGTTGATTGAAACGATGGTTAACAGGCAACTGATCAGGGTAATTACGAGGCTAGTACGTATACCAACTGGCTTGTTTTTGACTTCACGTTCGAATCCGATAATGATTCCAAATGTTGCGGCAATCATTAATTTATATAAGTCCTCTAGTTGGAACGAATGCACCCATGCCATCATCATCAAATCCTTTCTTTACATTGAAGTGGGTTTTGTTATAATGAACTTTGTGTCTTCGAATGAATATACGTTTAATATGAATAGATATACAGATTTGGAGGAAGTGTTTACATCATGAATCAACAAAAGATTGGTTTTTTTGCATTAGCAGCAATGGTCATCGGTTCGATGGTTGGAGGGGGAGCCTTTAACCTGCCAGGAGCGATGGCTCAAAAAGCAAGTGCTGGTCCGATTTTAATCGGTTGGAGCATTACAGGGCTCGGTATGATTATGTTGGCATTAGTTTTTCAGCACTTGGCGAATAGTAAGCCGGAGCTTGAAGGTGGTATTTATGCGTATGCACGAGAAGGCTTCGGTCGTTTCGTTGGTTTCAATAGCGCTTGGGGGTACTGGGTATCCGCCTGGATCGGTACCGTTGCGAATATCACGTTAGTCTTTAATGCACTCAGTTATTTCTTCCCGATTTTTTCAGCGGAAAATCGACTATTTTTATTGATGATGAGTGTCGTCGTCGTGTGGGGACTGTTTTGGATTGTCTCGAGTGGGATTAAAGAAGCAACACTCGTTAACTTGATTACGACAATCGCTAAGCTTGTCCCCATCCTAATCTTCATTCTGCTCGTTGGGATTGCGTTTAATGTACGCACGTTCAATCTTAATTTTTGGGGAGAGGGAACGGAGCTTGGATCGATTTTTGAACAAGTGAAGGGAACGATGCTTGTCACGCTTTGGGCATTCGTCGGGATTGAGGGAGCCGTCGTCTTATCGTCACGTGCGAACAAGCGGAGTGATGTCGGTAAGGCGACCGTGACAGGTCTCGTCGGCGTACTCGTCATTTACATCTTGATTTCAGTGTTATCACTCGGTGTCCTGACGCAAGAGCAACTAGCCGGATTAAATGAACCGACAATGGCGTATGTTTTGGAAGCCGCAATCGGACCGGTCGGTGCAACCATCATCATGATTGGATTAATTATCTCGTTGTCTGGTGCTTTGCTCGGTTGGACGATTTTAGCTTCAGAGATTTCCTATCTTGTCGCAAAAGATGGAGCTTTTCCAAAAGTGTTCGCGAAGACGAACCGGAACGGAGCACCCGTCGGCGCATTGCTTATCACACAAATTGCGACACAACTCGTTGCGGCGGTTGCTTTGTTCTCGGCCCAAACGTATCTTGTTTTATCGAGTATTGCCGGGATCTGTGCACTTTTACCGTACTTGTTGTCGGCGATCTATAGCGTTCGTTTCTCTAAGGCGGAACGCAATACGAAGATGTTGATTTTCTCTATTATTGCTTCCTTCTATTCGATTTGGCTCGTGTATGCGTCGGGTATTTGGTACATCGTCATTGCAGCATTGGTTTATGCTCCGGGTATCATTGCCTACTCGTTAGCAGAACGTGAGCAAAAACGTAGTGGCATGTCACGTTACGAGATGATCGCGAGCGGTGTGCTCGTAATTTTAGCGGGGATCGCCATTTATGGTATGATCGCTGGTCAAATCCAGTTGTAATCGTAAAAAAGGGCTGACTATTGAGTCAGCCCTTCCGACTGTAGACAACGTGCTATCGGGAGATCAAGCATCTTTTTTCGTTGCTTTCCTCGGGCGAGGCGCAAGCCGTTGCTCCTTGGATCCTAGCGGACAACGAGCAGGGTCTTGCCTGCCTCTGAACGTGCGTCAAAAACGCATTTTTCCCCATAGGAGTCAACGAAATGTGACGCTTTTTAGATAACACCGTGACGGAAAGCCGGGCATGGAGACGGTTTAGAGCGCGAAAGATTGCCGCTTTGAAGACGAGGCGAGACAGGGAAGCGCGAACGGATTGCATCTCGATACCGCATGTTTGCGCTTCTTAATAATTTGTCTACACGCTGAAGGGCTGACTTTTGAGTCAGCCCTTTTTGTATTGTTAAACAAGCGATATCAGCTAGTTGAGGAATTAAATCGTTTGTCGACCTCGTCGACGGATAAAGGTTTTGCGAAGATGAATCCTTGCATCTGTTGACATGATGTTGTTTTTAGATACGCTTCAGCGCTGGAAGTTTCGACTCCTTCCGCAACTAAATTAAGGTTCAAATTCCGACCTAGTTGAATAATGGAATCTAATAATCCTACATTTCCAACGTCAATCCCATCAATAAAAGTTTTATCGATTTTGAGTTCATCAATTGGAAAAGCACTTAAATATTGAAGTGAAGAATAACCTGTTCCGAAATCATCGATGGACAGGCGGAAACCGAGTGACTTGATCAATTGCATCCGTTCGAGTGTTCGCTGCGTTTGTAGGATAGCGATGTTTTCTGTCATCTCAAGCGTCACTGAGCGAGGCGAGATTATTTTATTTGAAATCAAGTGTTGGAGCGTCCGGATAAAGGAATCGCTTTGGAACTGGTGGGGGGAAATGTTGATGGCCATCGTCAGCTTAGGATCAATCGTCTGTTGCCACTTGGCTAGTTGTTCGCACGCCTCGAGTACGACCCAGTTATTGATGGGTGTGATGAGTGCTACTTCTTCGGCAAGCGGAATGAACTCAGCCGGCGGAATACTTCCGAGTGCTGTATGATTCCAACGCAGCAATGCCTCGAAGCCATTCACACGTCTCGTTTTCAAGTTGATGATTGGCTGATAAGCGAGTGAGAACGCGCCATCTTCCAAAGCTGTAAATAAAGAACGTTCAAGCTGTACTTTTCGTGTAAATTGTTGATCCATTTCATGTGTTAAATATTGAATCGTTCCTGTTCCGACAGCTTTTCCTGAGTATAGTGCCATTTCTGATCGCCGGAATAAATCTTCGAGTGAACTGGCCTCTGACGGATAGAGCGTGATTCCGAACGTACAGGAGATGATTAATGAATGACCATTAATGTAGTAAGGGCGTTGAATGACTTGTTGGAGCTTACGGACGAGTTGGAACAACATATTTCTGTCGGAAGCGGGAATGAGTAGACCGAATAAATCACTCATTGGATGAAAGGTTAAGGTACCTTCTGTCTGCTGTGAGAGACGAATGGCTAATGCTTGTAAAAGTTGATCACCGATGTGCGTTCCGAACGAATCATTGATGACTTTGAAACGATCGATATCAAATAAGATTAAAGCGAGCGGCTGAGTGGGTGAAGCGTGATTGAACATTGTTGCACCTTCTCTTAAAAATCCACGTCGATTGAGTAAGTGCGTCATTTCGTTATGGTGGACTAGAAAATCAAGTTCCTCTTCAAGACGCGTTGTTTCGGTCACATCAGTCCCGATAAATAGGTGTTGGAACCGGACACCGGCCGCATCATAAATCGGAATAAGTGTCGCTTGGAGAAACTTTTTTTCGGACGATGACGTTTCAATCGGTACTTTTCCGGACCAGGCTTTTTTTTGTTTAATTTGCGAGCGGATGGTCATCAATACTTCGTTTTCGGCTGCACTGAGCAACTGCGTCCAAGGGCGCTTGATTAGCTGATTCGGACAAAAACCTGTGAAATCGACCATGTTGGCGTTCGCATAAGCGATAGTGCCCCGTGCATCCAAAACGAGGACACAGGCGATTTGATCAAACGCATAGCGTAAGTCCATCAATCCTTGAAAGAGCGGTTTCGTACCAGAATGTTGAGCGGTTGAAGGAAGACTACAAAAAGAAGCACCTATGACGTATTCATCGCTATCGTCAAACAGTGGTGTGATCAACATTGTCGAGGTCATGCTTGTACCTGTTTTGTGTAAAAAATACGTGTTCGGAAGTTGAATGGCCTGACGACGTTCTAAAAATGATTTCCAAATCTGTTCACTAAAAGCAACGTCTTCCGGATTTAATAACGGAAGTGTTCGACCTAACACTTCATCTGCAGACCATCCCCAATAGTCTTCAGCCGAAGGGTTCCAGATACGAACGGTTAAATCCAGATTTAAGATGAAGGCAGGTAAGGGGAACTTACTCATGACGACTTCATAGGAATCAATGGTCGAACGGTCCATTACATGCACACACTCCTTGTTACGCAAATTGATAGTTCAGTTGTCTTGTCTATTCCCAATATATTCAATCAACATGCAGATAAACCCTCTTAGATGTTTAATTTTTGTATGAAGATTATTTTGAGGAATCTGTTATAATCGATTTGAAAGCGTTTTCTAAAGAGTCAAAGGGGGACTATTTATGAATCAAACAGAAAAAATCATTCAACAGACAGAGCAGTTCGGGGCACATAACTATCATCCACTTCCAATCGTCATTTCAGAAGCGGAAGGCGTCTTCGTCAAAGATCCGGAAGGACGTCAGTATATGGATATGCTCAGTGCTTACTCAGCCGTCAATCAAGGGCATCGTCATCCTAAAATCATCGAAGCTTTAAAACGCCAGGCTGATAAGATTACGTTGACGTCACGTGCGTTCCATAATGATCAGTTAGGTTTCTTCTATGAAAAAGTAGCGAAGTTGACGAATAAAGATATGGTTCTACCAATGAACACCGGTGCAGAAGCCGTCGAAACAGCAGTGAAAGCTGCACGACGTTGGGCGTATGAAGTAAAACGGGTTCCGGGCGACGCTGAGATTATCGTGTGCGAAGGAAACTTCCATGGGCGGACGATGACTGCTGTTTCCATGTCGACGGAAGCAGAATACCAACGTGGTTTTGGACCACTGTTACCTGGAATCAAAACGATTCCCTATGGTGACCTGGAAGCCTTAAAAGGTGCAATCACTGAAAATACGGCAGCTTTCATCGTTGAGCCGATTCAAGGGGAAGCGGGAATCTTGATTCCGTACGAAGGGTTCTTAAAAGACGCCCAAGCTGTCTGTAAAAAGCAGAACGTCCTGCTCGTGGCTGACGAAATCCAATCAGGTCTCGGACGTTCAGGCAAGTGGTTTGCTTCGGATTGGGACGAAGTGACGCCAGACATGTATATTCTCGGAAAAGCATTAGGGGGCGGAGTCTTCCCGATTTCATGTGTCGCGGCAAATCGGGACGTACTGAATGTCTTTAATCCAGGCTCGCATGGCTCAACGTTTGGTGGAAATCCATTAGCATGTGCCGTTTCAGTTGCTTCGCTTGAAGTACTTGAAGATGAGAAGTTACCTGAGCGGTCGCTCGAACTCGGAACGTATTTCATGGAGAAACTAAAACAAATTAAAAATCCAATCATTAAAGAAGTCCGCGGACGCGGTCTTTTCATCGGGGTTGAGTTGACAGAAGCGGCTCGTCCATATTGTGAAGCATTAAAAGAAAAAGGTTTGCTCTGTAAAGAAACGCATGAGACGGTCATTCGTTTTGCACCGCCACTCGTCATCACGAAAGAAGAGCTCGACTGGGCCTTTGAACGAATCGAACAAGTATTAGGCGCTTCAGTAACGCAATAATGGAGGGATCAAGACTTCCCAGTCGATAATGACGGGAAGTCTTTTTCTTTTTTATGTTTGATTCTTTTAGAGGTGGGAAAATACTATTATTCGCATAAAAAATAGGGGGTAATGAATATGTCAGATAACAGTGGTTTGAATAAAAAGCTCGATGGTGCAGTCGATAAAGCAGCAGGTAAAGCAAAAGAGGCACTTGGTAAAGCAACAGGGGATAAATCAACAGAACGTGATGGGAAGAAAGATCAACTAAAAGGCGGCGCGAAAAAGACAGTCGGAAATGTCCAGCAAGATCTTGAGGATACGAATCGTCATTAATGCATGGCTGAAAGTACCCGAACGTTCGGGTACTTTTTTTATGAATAAATTTGTATAAAGGTCTAGTCATTTAGATGTTTATATGAAATAATAACAGTTGTAAAAGCGTTTTCATTGTTCTATCACAAATCATTATTTACTTAAGAAAGGATGAAGTGTATGTTGCAATTTCTTCAACGGATTGGTAAAGCCTTAATGTTACCAATCGCCGTATTACCAGCCGCAGGGATTGTCTTACGACTCGGATCGGCAGACATGCTGGATATCCCATTGATGGTTGCAGCGGGAGGGGCAATTTTTGATAACCTGCCGCTCATCTTCGCTATTGGTGTCGCAATCGGACTTTCGATTGATGCCAGCGGGGCAGCCGGATTAGCTGGGGCAGTTGGTTATCTCGTTTTAAAAAATGGTGTTGATTCAATGAACAAAGATTATTCCAACGCCCAAATTCAAGCGAAGTATGATGCGATAGCGGCCATTGTCAATGACTCTTCGACGAAAGCTGACGGTGCGACCTTGAGTGCGATTGCGAATCAGGCGAGTCTCGGTTCGATGGTCAATATGGCTGTATTTGGCGGAATCATTGCCGGAATTACAGCTGGGTTGCTTTACAATCGTTTTTATAACATTAAACTTCCAGATTGGTTAGCATTCTTTGGTGGGAGACGGTTCGTTCCGATCATCACCTCTGCTGTCATGCTCGTTTTAGCTTTTATCTTTGGTTACTTATGGCCGTTCATCGAAGATGGGATCAATGGTGCAGGAGAATGGATGGTCAGCCTCGGAGCAGGCGGTGCCGCACTGTTTGGATTCTTCAACCGTCTCTTGATTCCTGTCGGTCTTCATCATGTCTTAAACAATATTTTTTGGTTCGTCTTCGGGTCGTATGAAAAAGCAGACGGGACGATCGTCAATGGAGACATTGCCCGTTTCTTTGCCGGAGATCCGACAGCGGGTATTTATCAGGCTGGTTTCTTCCCGATTATGATGTTTGCGCTACCGGCAGCTGCTGCTGCAATGGTGATGGCAGCACGAAAAGAAAATCGAAAAGCTGTTGCCGGAGCGATGATCGGTTTAGGATTGACTTCTTTCCTAACGGGGATTACAGAGCCGATTGAATTTTCATTCATGTTCCTTTCACCCGTCTTGTATGTCATGCATGCTGTTTTGACAGGTCTTTCGATGGCCGTCGTCAATTTAATCGGAGTATTGCATGGTTTCTCATTCTCGGCCGGTTTTATCGACTATGCCTTGAATTTTGGAATCGCTACAAAACCGTTGTTGCTGATTCCGGTTGGTCTCGCGTTCGCGGTCATCTATTACTTCCTGTTCTACTTCATGATTACGAAGTTTGATTTAAAAACACCAGGTCGTGAAGATGAATCGCTCGTAACAGACACGGGTATCGTAACAGGTGTTTCAGATGATAAGTATGAGCAACAAGCAGCAAAAATCTTTGCAGGTCTACAAGGTACGGAAAATGTGACGGCGATTGATAATTGTGCAACACGTTTACGTTTACAAGTCAAAGATACAAGTGTAATTGATGAAGCAGCGATTAAAGCCGCTGGTGCAAAAGGTGTCATGAAGATGGGGGCGACAAACGTCCAAATCATCATCGGGACAGATGTTGAATTCGTCGCGGATGCCATGAAAAGTCAAAAATAAGTAAACAAAAGACCATCGCTCATGAGCGATGGTCTTTTGTTTTGAAGGGAGATACACTTTTAAGAAAAGTCACGTTGATTGTGCGACGCAGTGACTGTTTTTTGTTTTGGGGCGTGGGCATAAATCGGATAAAAAATACCGACTAAAATGATGATGATACCAATCCATTGCGAGCCCATTAAATGTTCGCCTAAAATGAGCACAGAACAGATAACTGCTGTTGGGAGCTCGGCAGCCCCGAGCAATGAGACGCTGGCAGGACTGAGATGTGGTGCACCTGCAGCAAATAAAAGTGGTGGTAAAATCAAAGCGAATAAGCCGAGTGGAAGGGCATAAAGCAACATTCCATTCTCAAAATTTGTTTCGCTCAAGAAAGTAGTAGGTGGATACATAATCATGACGAAAAGTAACCCACCTGTCATCATATAAAAGCTCTTTTTGATGACCGGAAGATGATTTGCGACACGTCCGCTCGCGAGTAAAAAGATGGAGAAGCTGACCGCTGCTCCTAATCCGAACAACGTTCCGCGGAAGTCAAGCGAACTCGTGTAAGCAGCACTTGCCAAAATGGCTCCGCCAATCAAGAGGATTGCTGACAAGAAGTGTGCCCGTGAAGGTAAGCGTTTCGAAATGATTGAATCGATAACAACACCAATCCACGTAAATTGGAACAATAAGATGATTGCGACGGAAGCAGATATTGTCTGCAGGCTCTGATAGTAAAGGTAACCTGTCGTCCCACTGGAGATGCCGATAATGACCAGTTTCATAGCGGTCGTAGGTGCGAGACGTAGATTTTTTGTAAATAGCGCAAGGATGAAAATCATGAGCCATCCGAAGAGAAACTGACTTCCTGAAACTGTAGCAGAGTCGAAGCCGGCAGCATATGCTAGTTTGACAATCGTTGAAAGGACACCGTAACTGATAGCGCCGATTAAAACGAAAAGTGTTGCTTTTGATCGATTCATTTAGTTGCCTCCATGTTTTAGAACGCACAAAAAAGGTTGCAACAGGGCCTTGTCCAGGTTTTTTGGACAGGGTTTGGTTGCAACCTGTGTGAGTTATTTAATGTTGAGACCTACCTCTTTGTAAAAGGCGGGTTTTAATTCATTGTAGCGAGCAGTTAAACGATTAAAATCGTTTAACGTAGCTGTAGCCTGACGCGTAGTACGATTTAAGTCGGCTGTTGCTTCATCAATCTTAACGAAGTTCGGTTTCTCGGTCAAGTAGGAGAGTAATTTTTCCTCCGCGTTCATTGAAGCGGTATACTGCTTAACGAACGTAGTAAATGCTTGTTCACGCTGTTCGATGACTTCAATCACGCGAGATCCTTCACGTTTCGGTTCGGTTTCGAGTTCTGCGACGTAATCTTTTAATTCTTGCATATCTAACTTGGCGAAAGCCTCTCGGCGCAACGATTGTTCTTGTTCAAGCAAAGAGGATCGTTCTTCGTTTAAAGCCATTAATTCCTCACGTTCATTTTGTGACCGCTTGATTTCCTCAGCTCCTGCATCGAGAACTGCTTGGTACGTGTTAACGGAAATTTCATCTTTTCTACTTCTAGACTCTGCGAGCGTGGTCGCGTCTTGTTCGTACGTTGCGTGCTCCTCGAGTTTGTCATAAAAGTCCATAGAGGAATCTGTTGAACAACCACTTAAAAGTAACGCAGCACAACTCGAGAGAAAAGTGAGAGACAGGTATATTTTTTTCATGAACGAAACTCCTTATAGATTGGATTGCTGAACAAAATTAAACGGAATATGGAAGTCTTCATCATAAATCGAAAACTGATAGCCTTTTTTCTTTAAACCGGCAACGATTGCTGGAAGTGCGCGTAACGTTTGTGGTTGTTCATGTAATAAAATAATTTCGAAGGGATCTTCTGCCCGGTCGATGACAGTTTTTGCGACTTCTTTTGCACTGTCTTTGTAATACCAATCCATCGAATCAATCGACCAGTCCCAGACACGTAGATTCGCAGACGCCACATCATTCGCAATCGTTTTTGAAATACCGGGAGACGAGCCATACGGAGGACGCGTCAGAAGAGGCGAATGTCCCGTTAACTGATTAATCTTTTTTTGGACGCTCAGCATCTCTTTGACATATTGTTTTTTCTTATAGAGCGTTTCATAGTCATGGGTCTCACTATGCAAACCGATGTAATGTCCTGCTGTTGCGGTATCTTTTACAAACGTCGGCTGGGCGTCGATGTTGCTTCCGATGAAAAAGAAAGTAGCTTTGACTTGTTGTTGCGCCAGTTCATTTAAAATGTCTGTGGTTAAGGCGCTAGGACCATCCTCAAACGTTAAATAGGCGACTTTTTTTGTCACACCATTCCATTGATCGACCCGGGATTTTTCCATGTTAGCAACAGGGACTTGTCCGAGCGTTGTGACCGTTACAGTAGCGAGCTGTTGTTTCGGCTTGATGTATTGATAGGCGATGAATCCACCGACAGAAAGTAAAAGTAAGGTGAATAAAATCGATAGCTTGCGAAGAAATTTGTTCTTAGAATGTCGTTTTCGTGGTCCAAGACCAATCGGATTTCCAGTGTTGTATGAATCCATCGCTGTTATAGCTCCTTTGCGGAAAATCGTATAGGTTAACTGTAACATTTTGTCTGTTTCATTTGTAACAAACATGTTACAAAAAGATAACTGAGTAAGATTTTTCAAATTATGACTCAGTAAGTTAGATTAAAACAGATGATATTTGATTTAAATTAAATATGAAAAAGAGGACAAGCAGACCCGTTTGGATCTGTTTGTCCTCTTTGTTATAGCTCACTTATTGTTCAGTGACTGTGCAATCCGTACATTCGGACTGGTAAGATTCGCATTGTTCATCCATCTCTTTTCCACAGGTAGCACAAGTTTTTGCAGGGAGTTGACGATAAAATTCAGCAGATGTCTCTTGGTAAAGTGGCTGTTCCATTTGTATCTCCTCCTAATGGCAATCAATGTGTATACAACGTTGTTTATATAATCTTATTGTATTAGTACAGATGATGAAAGTCAATAATTGTTTTATAACAGATGAAGTTAAGTAAGTCTTGTCATATGACAGTCGAGAAACAGGATGATACGATATCAAAGTAAATTAGATACTATTAAGGGGGATTACATCATGAACCAAACTTTTTCAGAAACACTGCAAACATTGAATGAACGACGTTCTGTTCGTCATTATGATGCGTCATTTACATTAACTGAAACGGAAGTAAAAGAATTAATCGAATTAACAACAGCTGCACCAAGTGCTTGGAACTTACAACATTGGCATTTTATCGCCTTCCACTCAGAAGAAGCGAAACAACAGCTCGCACCGATTGCTTACAATCAACCAGCCATCACGTCTTCTTCAGTCGTCATCGCCGTGCTGGGTGATACGCAGGCAAACCGTAATTACAATCCGGTCTACGGACCAGCTGTCGAAGCGGGCGGCATGACGGAAGAGTTATTTGACTCGATCAAAGGGCAAGTAGAAGGTGCCTACCAAAGTGCTGCATACGGCCGTGACGCGGCAATGTCGAATGCCAGCTTAGCTGCGATGCAGTTGATGCTCGTGGCAGAAGCGAAAGGGCTCTCGACGCTTGCGATGGGCGGTTTCGATCATCAAGTATTCGCCGATACGTTCATTACGGAAGAGCGTTTTGTACCTGTTATGTTGATTGCTGTCGGTAAAGCCGTTGAAAATGCGAAAAAACGCCCGGCACTTCGCTTACCAGTCGATCAAGTGACAACAATATTATAAAAACAAGGGGCTGACTCAAAAGTAAACATGTGCCACACCCATCTTGTTTAAAAGGAATCACTTGCTTCACGCGACTCTTGCAAAAAAAGCGCGTAAAAAGAAAGGTGATTTCTTTTTGAGTCAGCTCGACTGTTTTTTTATGAAAAAATTATTTTTTTTACGGAAACTACTTGCCAGCTGTTTAGTTTCTTGCTATATTAATAAATGTCCTAGCAAGTACATAACGTACTGCATCATGATTCTGTAGCTCAGCTGGGAGAGCGCTACCTTGACAGGGTAGAGGTCGCTGGTTCGAGCCCAGTCAGAATCATACTAAAAGTCCCGTTCATCATTTGATGAACGGGACTTTTTTAGTTTATTCGTTCGTTTGAAGTTCGTCTTCTGTCACCCACTTGTGATTTTTGACAGTGTCGCCGCCCGTCGTCGGTTTGAAGTCAACCATGTAAACGGTTGTTTGTTCAGCGCTGTCGATTGTTGCTTTGGCACCATTCATACCAGTCATATGATCAGCATCAATCGTCGTCGTGTCACCTTTTTTAAGTGGAGAAGATGGGACTGGTGTTAACTCTTCCTGGACGACCCATTTATGATTGGTCACTTTCTTTCCGCCATCTGTTGGTGTGAAGCTCACGGCATAAACGGTCGTATCAAATGCACCGGCAATTGTCGCTTCCGCTCCATCCATTCCTTTCATATGCTTCGACGACATGATTGCTGTTGAGCCGACCTCGAATTTAGGATTTGCTGCTTTTTTAATACCCTCCGGTAAATCCCCGTCACTTGAATGCATCATTCCTTCATGTGAATCGTCCTGCATTTCACTCTGCATGTCATTGTGGTTTGCTTCTTTATCTTGATCATTCCCGCATGCACCAAGCAATAAGGCAGTCGATAATGTGAGGCTTGCTACGATTGTTTTCTTCATTTTAAATTCCCCCTGTATAATGTGATGACACGATTACTTTACCCATTATTCGTGCAGAAACCGTGCAGAAAGCGTGACATTTCTGCATCCTGTACCTTTCAGTTGAAGTCTAAAATCAATTGGTGTTTATAATGAACAAGAAGAGCATGGTATGAGGAGGGATGACTTGAAACGCATATCGCACTATATCGGAGTACTATTTTTGAGTGCTTTTTTAGTGACTGGAGGTATTTTGTTTGGTGCTTTGTACTTGAATCTTGTCGAAGATCGTTCGGATGAAGTCATGTTAGGTCTATTGAATCGGGGGGATACGCATCGTGACGTACTCGAGCAGTCCTTCACGGAGCAGACGATTCATCATGTCAGTTTGATGGAATCGACGTCCGAGTTCACGGTTGTCGTGACCGATCAATATGGACAAATCAAAAGTACATCTGACCGACTGACGGATGAGATGCGACAAAAACTTGTCCATACCGACTTTACATACCAAAAAAACAGTCGGATTGTTAATCCATCCGAGACGAAAGGGCACTATTTGATGACAGATAGCCCGATCACTGTATCGGGAAAACATGTAGGTCATGTGTTCATGTTCGCCCAGGCAGATTTAGTACAACGAGTAGTTGATCCGTTAACCCGGCAATTTATACGAATGGGAATCGTCGCACTCGTCTTGACGGTCTTTGTTGTGTGGTTCTTTACGCGGGTGATTTCACGTCCTTTAATCGAAATGGAACGGGCGACGGCAGAACTTGGTAGAGGGAACTTGTCTGCTGATTTGCCGGTCGAACGGCAAGACGAACTAGGCGCGTTGGCACGTTCGATTACAAAACTTGCGAAAGATCTCGATCTTCTGAATCGGGAACGTACCGAATTTTTAGCAAATGTTTCCCATGAATTGAGAACACCGTTAACTTATATGAAAGGTTATGCGGATATCTTAAGCCGACCTGGTTTAACAGAATCTGAAAAAGCTTCGTATATTAAGATTATTCAAGAGGAAAGCACGCAGGTGACGGAATTAATTGAGCAACTTCTTCTATTAGCACGTTTAGATGAAAATGAATTCTTGATTAAACGGTTACCTGTATCACTTGAGCAACTCATTCCATCACTTGTCGAGAAAGTTCGTCCCGCGATTGAAGCGGAAGGATTAACACTAACGGTCATGGGTGACGCTGTAATGATTGAAGGAGATGACGTTCGTCTCGGTCAAGTCGTATTGAATCTTCTTGATAACGCACGGAAATATACAGAAACCGGATCAATTGAAATCAATTATGGTAGAAATTCAGGTGGGCCCTTTTTTGCGGTTCGAGATACGGGGATTGGGATAGAGGAAAATGAAATCAAGCGGGTCACAGAACGGTTGTACCGAAGTGAACCGTCGCGCTCTCGGAATCGTGGCGGATCAGGAATCGGTCTGGCGATTGCGAGTGCCATCGTCAAAGCGCATGGGGCTAGCTTAGAGATTAAAAGTCGAAAAAATCAAGGGACGACAGTAACTGTCCAATGGGAGGTGTAACAAAGATGGCACGTATATTGATCGTGGATGATGAAGCACGTATGCGGCAGTTGCTTCAGTTATATTTAAAGCCCTATGGACACATTTGTTTTTTAGCTGAATCAGCAGAAAAAGCCTTACAACTCGTTCAAACGGTTCCGATTGACTTAGCATTACTAGATGTCATGATGCCCGAAGTCGACGGTTGGAAATTATGTCAAACTATCCGGCAGTTCGCTGATTTTCCAATCATTATGGTGACAGCCCGAAATCAACGAGAAGATGTTTTGCGTGGTCACGAAGTCGGCGCAGATGACTATGTTTCAAAACCGATTCAAGAAGGAGAGTTGCTTGCTCGAATCGAATTGTTAATCGGGAAGTCTCGAAATGGAGAAATTAATTTTCATGGTCTTCAGTATAATTCTGCTGCCTATCGCTGTGAATACGAGGGGCAGCGAATTTCACTTACGAAAAAAGAATTTCAGTTACTCGGAAAACTGCTACATGCCAAGAACACGATCCTTTCGCGGGAACGTTTATTGGAATCTGTTTGGGGTTATGAAAACATGCTTGAACCTCGAACCGTCGATTCGCATATTCGACATGTCCGAGAAAAATTACGTGACGCGGAATTTCCGATTGATCGGTATTTAGAGACGGTTCGGGGAATCGGTTATCGGTTAACGGATTACCCGGATTGGTCAACATAAGGGGGAATATCATGACGACTATCTATCTTGTGCGCCATGCGCATTCAACGTATTCAACCGATGAACGAAATCGTCCGTTATCGGCGAAAGGAAAGCAAGATGCCGAAGCATTAGTTTCAGTGTTTCAAAATATTGCAGTAGATCATGTGTATACGAGTCCATACAGGCGAGCACGTGAAACAGTTCAACCTTTAGCAGCAAATCGGGGGCTCGCTGTTAAGGAACAGTCAAATTTCGCGGAGCGAGTGCTCGCTCCGGGGGCCTTGGCTGATTTTCAAGAAGCAGTCCGTGTCGTTTGGGAACATCCGGATGATAATCCGTACGGTGGTGAGTCGAATCAAGTGGCGACAGAACGTGTCGTTGCGAGTACGATCGAGTTACTGCGGACACATCAAGAAGAGGTGCTTGTCATCGGAACACATGGAAACATCATGGCCTTATTGATGCAGCATTTTGATGCGCAGTATGACTATGCCTTTTGGCAAACGTTACCGATGCCAGCGGTGTACCGACTCGACTTCGAAGGCGAATGCTATAGCGGAAGTCGGCAAGTCACAAGGTGAACTAAAAGAGGCAGTGACTTCCGTGTACGTACCGGAAATCACTGCCTCTTTTGTATAGGGTCACACTTAAACGTTGACGGCGCCTTCATGTTTCTTAATCAAGTCTGCCGTCAGTTGGCCGGACAATGTGACCATCGGCACACCGCCACCTGGGTGCGTCGAACCACCGACGAAGTAAAGTCCCTCGTACAGGTCACTTTTCGAAGGGATTTTAAAGCCGCCGTTCTTTTTCCGATCTGCAGCGACACCGTAAATCGAACCGCCATTCGGTCCATAGAGTGATTGTAAGTCTTCCGGTGTAAAACGATATTCGAATTCAATCGAATCGCGTAAACCGTCTAGCCCCATCCGTTCAAGTTTGTCGAGGACGACTTCGCGATACGCATCCCAATCCGTTTTACCAGCGGGGTTTTTCGTAAGGGGAGGAACGTGCGTCAAAACGAATAGATTGTCTTTTCCTTCCGGTGCCTGTGAAGCGTCAGATTTCGACGAGACACCAACGTAAATCGTTGGATCTTCAGGTGGTACACCATCCTTGAACATTTGTGCAAATTCGCGTTCTGGATCTTCCGAGAAGAAGAAATTATGATGTTTTAATGATTCGTATTCACGGTTGACTCCGAGTAACAAGACGAGACCAGACACAGAAGGAACAAACGAATCATTTAACTTTTTCGCTTGTTTTCCTGCTTTTTTGTCCGGAACAAGGTTTTGATAAGTCGGAATGACTTCGAGATTCGAGACGACGACATCAGCCGGGTAAAACGTACCGTCTTTAGTCTCGACTCCGACTGCGCGTTTTCCTTCGACGACGACACGTTCGACCGGCGTGTTGACGTGAACAGTGACACGCAATTCGTCAAGCAATGCTTGCATCGCTTCGGCAATCTTGTACATACCGCCTTTGACGTAATAGATGCCAATTCCCATTTGGACATAAATCATTTGGTTGAAGACGGCAGGTGCTTCGTATGGATTGGAACCGACATACATCACCATGTAATTAAACAATTGCTCGAGATGTTTGTTATTCAAATGTTTTTTTGTCCCACTTGCAACTGTATTCAACGGATCCATCTTAAGTAACTCGGACATCGTATGGTATTTCTTTAAATCTTTTAAGTCTTCAAGACTATATTTATAAAAGCTATCTAAACACAGGTCATACATTTTTTTAGAGTAACTGAAGAGTTCAACAAAATCGGCTTGATCCGAAACTTTTTTAAATTCATCGAGCATGCCAGGTAAGTCACCTTTGACATCGAGTTCTGTCCCGTCTTCGAAAAACGTCCGCCATTGAGGTTCGATCCGTTCAATTTCTAAGTAGTCTTCGAGGCGACGATGCACGCTTGAGAAAAGTTGTTCGAGGACCCAAGGCATCGTTAAGATAGAAGGACCTGTATCAAACGTAAATCCTTTCCCGCTTCGTTGATTCAACTTCCCACCGACATTGCCGTTCTGCTCGAGCATCGTGACGGCATAACCGTCTCCCGCGAGACGGATCGCTGCTGACATTCCTGCTAAACCTGCTCCGATAACCACTGCTTGTTTTTTCAATAGAATCACTTCTCCTTAGAATTTAATAAATGAAAGGAATCAAACGTTTTCGTGTCGTCGCCCATTGCGTATAAGCTGGACCAAAACCGGCTGTGAGTAGCGTTTCTTCAATTCGAATCCGGTGGCGCAACATAAAGAACATCACAAGACCGGCAACAATCGTAACGATCCAATTAGCAAAAAATAACGGGAAACCGATCGTGATAAACAATAGTCCAGTATAAAGCGGGTGGCGTAATGTCCGATACGGTCCCGTACTGACAAGACGGTCACCCGTATTTACCGTAACGTGCCGCGTAAATTGGTTCTTTAGGTGGAGAATGCCCCAGTAACGTAAAAAGACTCCGCCTCCTAAACAACCTAGTCCGATAATTTGTCGAGGGAGACTTTCGTCTGTTCGACTGAATAGCAACGAGAAAATAATTGTGAGAGACAACGTTATGAAAATTAAGTAGAAACTACGTTGTTCTGCGTATGGAGATGATTCTTTTTGACGATTTCGAAAGAGAAACAATTCGAGTAGCCAAAACAGTGATACGAGGATGAAGGCATAATCTAAAATTGACATCACAGATTCGCCCCTTACATGATTCATTATTTAGAAAAAGCACGTACATGTTATTTTACCCAAAGTTATAGAATTTCAATCGTCTAAAGTCTGCTAAAAGGTTTCATATGGATATAAAAATGGTAAATACTTGATGTATGCTTCGTCGTTCAGTTGTATCGGTCCGTCTGGTATGAAAGAGGTGGAAGCTGTGGCTAAAAAAGATGAAAAGCATCATATCATTACGTTAACGTTTGAAGAAGAATCAACATCGTATCAAGTGTTCAGTGAACTGAAGAAGTATCATGCGAATGGGCAAGTGGATTTTGAGCAAGTCGCAATCATTAAACGAAGCGAGAATGGAGCATTTTCGTTTGAGGATGCCGTTGATTTAAGTGGTTCGAATAAAGCGTTTAAAGGTTCATTGATTGGGATGGCCGTAGGTATACTGGGTGGTCCGTTCGGGATTCTCCTCGGTTCGATGACTGGTATGCTGATTGGTGGATCAAAAGAATTGAAAGAAAACCAAGCGATTCAAGAGACGTTTAAACGGACGTTAGGGGTCATACCACCCGGGAAGACAGGGGTGATCGCGATTGGTGAGGAATTTGAACCATCAGTTTTGGATGGCCTAGTCGCAAAACATAACGGAACGATTGAACGGACCGATGAATACCTTGAAAAATAAAGAAGTGACGAGACAAAGAGCCGTGCTTTCTTCCACTCGGAAAGACCGCTTCACCCGAGGAAGGCAACGGAAAAGGAAGAGAAAGAGGATTCGTATTGTTATCTGTACACGCTAAAAAACCCTTCTCGCACAGGCGAGAAGGGTTTTTCGTTACGCTTTACGTTCTTTTTTGATCTTTTTGAAGAAGAATAACTCATAGACGACAGGTACGATGATTAACGTTAAGAGTGTTGAAGTCGTTAACCCACCGATAACCGTCAACGCAAGACCTTTTGAAATCAGCGTTCCGGACGAAGTCGTTAGAGCAAGTGGAACGAG
Organism: Exiguobacterium sp. s133; assembly: GCF_018618595.1. Classification (NCBI taxonomy): domain Bacteria; kingdom Bacillati; phylum Bacillota; class Bacilli; order Caryophanales; genus Exiguobacterium; species Exiguobacterium sp. s133. Next base: position 140,597 of record NZ_JACSMK010000005.1, on the reverse strand, counting down.
CGCCATAATTGTTGCGAATGCCGTCATCAAGATTGGACGGAGACGTGTTTTACCAGCTTCGATGAGCGATTCACGAATTGGTAATCCACGAGTGACATTTTGTCCGATACGATCGACGAGAACGATTGCGTTCGTCGTTACGATACCGATCAACATTAAGAATCCGATCATGACACTGACGGACAATGGTTCGTTCGCTAAGAAGAGTGTGACGAGTGAACCGATTGGTACGAAAATGAGCGATGACAAGATGATGAATGGGATACGCGCCTTGCCGAACGTAATCAGCATCGTCAAGTAGACGAGACCAATCGCAACGACGATTGCGATTCCGAGTGACTGGAAGATTTCGACCGTATCATCATTACCGCCACCACTTGTGAGAGATACACCATCAGGTAACTCAATTTTCTCGACATCTGCTTTAACGTCACTCGAAACCGTTTGGACGTTATCGCCTTTCACTTGTCCTGAGACACGTGCGTAGACTTTTCCATCGAGTTTCTGAACCGATGTGAACGTATCGACCGCTTTGACTGTAGCGACATCTTTTAAAGGAACAGGACCTGTCGCTGAGAACAATTGAACATCTTCAAGATCTTCACGTGATGTTAACTCTTTTGCATAAGACAATTGAACGTCTTGTTCCTTATCGTCGAGTGTCAACGTGCCGACCGTGACCGGTTTCGTTTGGTCATTGACGGTACCGAGAATTTGGAAACCAGAGAGACCGAGGTCGCTTGCTTTCTCTGTATCAATTTCAACGAGGAATTGCTTTTGTTTTTCACTAAAGTTATTTGTAACATATTTTAAATCACTGTTTTCTTTCATATTGTCTTCGACTAATTTTGCTGCTGTTTGGAGCGCTTCGAGATCATTCGAGAACAAATCGATGTCCACGTTATTGTTCGAAGGAGGACCACCAGTCGAAAGTTCGGCGATGCTGATTTTAGCATCGACATCGTCTGCGGCTGCAATCTCATCCATTTGTGATTCAAGTGACTTGATTGTTTTTTCGACATCAGCATCTGCTTTTAAGTTAAGGAAGTAACTTGCCTTATTATCGAGACGAAGACCTGTCGTGAAGTCACGCGCTCCGACAGACGTCGTCACATCGTCAATCGCTTCTTCATCGTCAAACATCTCTTCCATCTTCAGTGAGACGTCACTTGTTTTTTCAAGTGATGTCGCAGCCGGAAGCTCAAGCGATGCTGTCAGTGTTTTAGAAGCTTCATTCGGAATAAACGTAAAGCCAAGTTGCGGTACGATGGCGAGTGATCCACCGAGTAATAAGAAAGAGACAATCAAGATAATCGCTTTATGGGATAATGATTTTTCAATCAATGTCCCGTACCAGCGTTGGAGGACGCCTTCTTTTTCTTCCGCCGGAACCTTTTTGAATGCAAACTTCGCTAAAATCGGAACAATCGTAATCGCGACGAGCAATGAAGCGAGTAGCGAGAAGATGATGGTTAAAGCGAATGGTAAGAAGAACTTACCAGTAATTCCACCAACGAATCCGATGGGTAAGAACACGACAACGGTCGTTAATGTCGATGAAGTAATCGCTTTTAAGATTTCCTTCGTCGACTGTTCGATGACTTCATTAGTCATCCCTTGTTCTGACTTGCGGACCCTTCGGAAAATATTCTCGATGACGACGATACTGTCATCGACGACCCGACCGACTGCTACAGCCATCCCACCAAGGGTCATGATGTTCAGTGAAATGTCCTGCCAGTTTAAGAAGATCGCAGCAATCAATAGTGAAAGTGGAATCGAGACGATTGCGATGATGGTCGCACGAATATTACGTAAGAACAGAAGTACGGCAATCGACGCGAATAGAGCACCGAGAAGTCCTTCTTTGACGAGTGTCGAAACGGACTCTTCGATATCTTTTGCTGAATCAATCCCGATTGTATAATCGATTTGATCCTCATATTTGTTGAGAATTTTTGTGACTTGATCGGCAATTTCTACCGTGTTGGCATCCTGTTTTTTTGTGATTGCCATCGAGAGTGAATCTTTTAAGTTATAACGCGTTTTTTCGCTCTGTTTTGAGACAGATTCAATGTCCGCAATATCTTTTAAACGAATCGGTTCTGCTGGTTCTTGAGGTGCCTCCTGACCAGTTGCTTCAGTTGGTGCACCTGTTCCTCCGGTAGCACCAGTAGATGGTTCTGTTGGAGCAGCTGCGGTACCGATGGACGATGTTAATTGTAGATTTTTGATTTTGTCGAGATTTTCAAGTTTTTCTTCGACACGAATTGGAATCTTGGAATCACCTTCCGCAAGTTGTCCAGATGGGAAGGAGACGTATTTGGCATTGATTTGATCTTTAATACTTGAGAGCGACAGACCGGCTGCTGTTGCCTTCTTTTTATCAACGGTAATTTGGACGAGGTCATCTTTGTAACCACCGACCGAAACGCTGTTGATACCTGGGATTTTGTTCAATTCTGGCTCAATTTGATCTTTTAATAGTGATTCAATGTCTTCTCCGTCTTTGCTAAAGAAGGAGATATTATAGATGGGGAACGAACCAAAGGAGAAGCGGTTTAATTTAGTACTTGCTTCTTCAGGTAAGTTTGCATCCTGGATCGCCGCATCGATTTGTTGCTCGACTTGGTCCATGTCGGTATCAAACGGGAATTCAATATTGATGATCCCGATGCTTTCGTACGCAGAACTCGAAATTTTTGTTGATCCCTCAATCCCTTTGAGAGCGGTTTCGAGTTTTGAGACGACTTGTTGATCGACATCCTCAGGGGATGCACCAGGATAAACGGCTTCAACTGAAATTTGCGGGAATTCGATTTCAGGAAACTGGTCGACCTTGAGTTGGGTAAATGAATAGACCCCGCCTAACACTAAAAGAATAGCGATGATAAATACAGCGACAGAGTTTTTTAAGCTAAAACGTGTTAAAAAGTTCAAAAGATGTCCCTCCTTTATTTTTGTATGTGCTTAATTACATACTAGACGACGGTTTAAAGGGCTGCAACTTTAAAACGGTTTAATTTTTATGAAAAAGTTAGAAAAAACACTTTACACTTTTCGATATGCTGATATAATAAAGACATACCCAGCAACATGATATCATGATTCTGTAGCTCAGCTGGGAGAGCGCTACCTTGACAGGGTAGAGGTCGCTGGTTCGAGCCCAGTCAGAATCATACCGAAAACTCGTTCATCTTTTGATGAGCGAGTTTTTTTTGTCGTTAAAAAAGCTATTCCCTTAATTGAACGGGAATAGCTTATACTTTATTGGATTTCAAGGTGGAGATCGCCAACTTTTGTCCAACCGAACAATGTTGTCGCCCGGTAGAAGACGAATGTGAGGACGCCGGGTAAGAGAATGCCTGTAACAACGAAGACGGCGAACGCGTTAAACCCTTGATTGACGAAAATATTGAGTGGCGCAATCATCGAGTTCAATCCAAGTCCAGCTAACTCATATGGAACTTTTAATGACAACACGAGTGTTGCGACCGGCGCTGAGATCATAGCTGCTAAAAACGGTGCGGCTACAATTCGCGGATTCTTGACGATATTCGGAAACTGAACTTTTGGTGTCACGAAGAACGAGGCAATCAAACCGCCGGGATCGGTTTGGCGATAGGCCATCAAAGTAAAACCGACGAATTGTGCGGAACAGCCGATAAGCGCAGCGGCACTTGCGACGGGATCAAGCTGAAGCGCAATGGCGAGTGCTGCAGATGAAGCAGGAGACATTAAAATTATGCTAAAGATGAGTGCGATGACGAGTGAAGTCGCGATTGGCGATGTTTCGACAGAAGATGTGACCATTGCACTGAATTTTGTAAGTAAGGGTGTCGTTACGGCAGCAGCACCAAGACCAGTGATGCCTCCTGCAAGTACGGCACACATTGGAATCACCATCATGTCGAACTTCGTTTTGCCTGTCATTCGTTTTCCGACATAAACAGCGACGGCTGCAGCAATCAACGCACTGATCGGTTGACCGGGAATTAAGACGAGACCGGCTTCAGTCGGCTGGAGGGCAGCACCACCGATTGTTGCCGCAATCATTGCGCTGAAGAGAACGAGCGTATTACCACCAAGTTGATAGGCGATGCCGGCACCGAGCGCCGGGGCAAGTAAAACTTTTGCGATGCCGCCAATCGTCAGTAACACTTCGATATGTAATAAGTTTCCGAACGTCTCAATCAATAAGCCCACGCCAAGTGTAACGAGCACTGCATTCGCCATCCCGGCTGATACCTTTACCATTCGATCCATCGCATAATCCTTCACGCTTCTTCATCCTCTCTATTTTTCCATTAAAAAAACCTATCCGTTAACTGGATAGGCGCCATGAATAGTGCGGGCGCCTCATTCGATGCATCAAAAGGAGGGCCCAAAAATCGATTCCGGAAAATCTCGGAAAAGTTTTCAGTCCCTCGTGCATAGAATAATCAGTCGGCCCGCAATTTGTGGAAGGTACATCGTGTCGTGCTCCTCTCGCTTGAATTTTTCTAAGCCTAACATGCATTAAATGAATAATCAATATTTTCTGACAATTTATTTTTCAGTTCACTTTCAGCTTAAAAGAGGAAAGGAAGAAGAAACGTTAGTAAACCTGGAATGGAGGCGGTTACATGAAATTTGCACTTATTACAGATATTCACGGCAATGCGTCAGCCTTAGAAGCGGTCCTTGCCATACTCCACCGGGATCAAGAAATCGAGACGATTTACTGCCTCGGTGATTTGGTCGGAATTGGTGCGCAAACCAATGAAGTGATTGACTTGATTCGAAGTGATAAAAAAATTCGGACAATCAGTGGAAATCATGATGAAAATGTCTTGGCATTATTGAATGGGGAACGGTATCCGGACAGTTATCTTCATGCGAAAGCACATCACAGTTGGGTTGCGAATCAATTAACGGCAGAAAATCGAGTTTTTTTAGGGCGACTGCCGCGGACCATCTCAAAAGTAGTTGAATCACGGCGTATCCTGTTCACGCATTATGCCTATCGGGACGTGCGGGCAATGATTGGAGAAGAACCGCTTCGTCCGACGGTTGATGGTAATAAAGAAACACTTCCGCAGTTATTTGCTGATACGAGTGCCACCCTGATTTGTTTTGGGCATCACCATCCGCGACAGTTCGTTCAAGTAAACGGAACGACATATGTGAATCCGGGAGCGTTAGGGTGCCAACCGGAGGCAATCGCACCATTTGCGGTCGTGTCAGGAGATAGTGAGAACTGGGACGTAGAATTTATGGATGTACCGTATGATGACGCGGCGTACCTCGAATCATTTAATGCGTCAGACATGCCGTCAAAAGAGTTGTTACGGAAATTGTTTTTAGGGGGAAGAAGTTGAAGTCGATAGATAAAAGAGAGGGCGCCGAGAAAGACGACGCCGCTTTGACTTACGAAATAAAAAATCTTACGATGTACGCAATGATGAGGATGAAGAAGAGGACGAGCCCGATATTTCGTTTGAGGCGGTTGCGTTTCCAATGAAAGAGTAGTGACAGGATCGGGGCAAGCAGAAAGCCTGCAAACAGTGCGACTAGCGTCAAGATGAAAAACAGGAAGTCCGACGAGTTGCTGCTTGCCGTATAGGATTTCCACATATCAATCAGTGAAATGATGACGTAGACAAGCAGAACCAAGAGATAAAGCGGGAGAAGCATATACGATTGCATACAGGGTAACACTCCATTCAAGCAAGATAGTTTAAGTATACGATTAAACTCAAAATAAAGGGGTTCTGTAAAAGGAAATCATTGATTCATTTCGAATCAAACGAAGAGAGACAAGAATAGGTGGGAGTGGGTGAAGAAGCTGTATCAAAATGTTTTCTTGTTCAGGACGATGAAAAAGACATACCATTTAGTCAAACGGCATGCCAGTAAGAAGGCAGTACTAGACAAAAAAAGAATGACTCTTCCTTAACAGGAGAAGTCATTCTTTTTGGTTACAGTAGCTTGAGCATGGCTTGACTGATGATTTTTAGGTCAAGCTCATCGCCGATCAATGGCCATTCGGCAATCAAAGCGATATACGTTCGAAACAGTAGAAACGCTGTTACATCAATCGGGATTCCAGAGGAACTGACATCTAGCTCGAGGCGTGTTTCGAGTAAGTTTTTAATATAGTCAACAACATGTTTTTCAATGCGGGTCCGTAACTCCTGCATCTCTTGTAGTTTTAAGTTGTGCGTCTCTTCTGTAATTTTTAAGATGAATAAATGTTGCTGCTGATGATTAACGATTGCATCGATCATCGCCTGTTTATTGGCTTCCACGCTTGCACCTTCGACGTAAGCATTCTCAGCTTCCGTTCGCATCTCTTGTAACACGAAGGTTACAAGAGATTCAAACAAATCAAGCTTACTTTCGAACAGCTGATAAACAGTTGGTTTTCCAACATGGGCCCGCTTTGCAACTCGTTCAATCGTCGTTCCTTTATAACCGAGTTCAGAGAAACAATCCATTGCCGCGTTTAGGATGACTTGTTCTTTTTCATGCTGCGTCATGTGATTTTCTCGCTTTCGTCGAAAGCAAAATACGTTTAGCGCTTAAAGCACCTACGAAGACAAGTACTAACGCTCCGGCTAGAATCGATCCGAGGACTAGGCTATTAGAAGCAAGAGCATCTGTGACACCGAGTCCAAGTGCTTCACGGAACCCACTGACTGAATACGTCATCGGTAGGAACGGGTGAATATACTGGAAGAAGCTTGGTGTCATTTCGACTGGGAACGTACCGCCACTACCACCGATTTGAAGGAGTAATAGCAGGAACGCTGCGAATTGTCCAACGCGGCCAAATAACATCGTCAAAGCGAATAGCAAGGTAATGAACGTCATCCCGGTCAAGGCGGCGAAGCCATAGAGGGCAGGGACACTCGCGACAGTCGAATCGAGGACGTAAACGATAGCGGTCGCGGCGGCAACCCCTTGCAATGCACCGATTGGTAAAATCAAAGAAAGTTTACCGACGAGGAAGCGCCATGATAACGTCTCTCCGTGTGCTGGACGAATCTGGTAGACCGAAGAGAACATCAACGCACCAGCGAATAACGCGATACTTAAGATATAAGCAGACAGTCCGGAACCGTAGTTGCTAACGGTCGAGTAGTCATGTTCTTTTAATACGACAGGCTCAGCGAGCATGTTGTCGCGATCGTTTGATGGTTTGACTGTTGCGTCTTTTGCACCTTTACCGAGTTCATCAGTGAGTGTTTTTGCTCCGTCAGCCAGTTTAGAGTTACCATCTGCTAAGCGCGAAGCACCATCTGTCAATTGACCGGCCCCAGATGAAAGTGCTACCGCACCGTCTGTCAGTTGACCGAGTCCTGAGTTCAAACTTCCCATTGCCGTACTGGCATCGTTTGTCCCGGTCGCAATTTTTTGAGCACCGGCAGTTAACTGTGTACTACCGTCAGCTGCTTTATGAACACCATCTGTATACGTCGTTAATCCTTGATTAAAATCAGTTTGACCTTGCTCTAAGTCTTTTGCACCTGAAAGCAGTTTGTTTTGACCTTGCTCCAAGTCTTTTGCACCTGAAAGTAATTTTACTAGACCACCGTCAAGTTGCGAGACGGCGGATGCGATGTTTTGTCCACCGACTGCTAACTGATTAATTTTATCTGTCGCATCGTTGGCAGCGGCAAGACTAGCATCGAGAGCCGTTTCTTGTTGCGCGAGACTCTGAACATTTTGTTCCATCGTCGCAATCGATTCAAGTAACGTACGTTTTTCTTCTTCCGATAAATTCTCAGAAGAAGAAATGACTCCCTTGATTGTTGCGACGTTAGCTTCAATTGCTTCACGCCGAGCGCTTAAATCTTGTTTTAAAGCTGCAGCGGCACTGTTCAAGTTTGTAATCGTCGCATCCACTTCCTGTGCTTTTTCATTCAGTTGATTGAGTCCGGCATTGAATTTCGGAAGATTGCTATCTAACTCTGATGCACCAGCAGAAGCACTCTCAATACCTTGACGCAGTTGAGTTGATCCGGCAGAAGCCGATTCAAGACCTTGACGAAGTTGAGTAGAGCCAGCTTGCAGGTCAGTTGATCCTTTAATGAGTTTACCGCTGTTGTCATCCAGTTGGTTCAGACCACTCGATAACTCACCAGATTTCTCAGCGAGCGTCTGAGCACCATCGTTAAGTGTGTTGAGACCTGTCGAGAGTTGAGACGAACCATCCGCTGCCTTGGCTAAGTTCGTTGACAAGTCGTTTGTACCATCTGTCAGTTTGCCGAGATTCGTCGTAAGCGTTTTGGCACCGTCTGTCGTTTTGTTGGCACCATCTTCAAGCTTCGACGAACCTTCTGAGGCATCTTCAAGACCTTGCGCGATTTTTTTTAGGGCTCCGAAGATGGCGCTACTATATTGCTTCGTTACGGATTTTCGAATTTTTTCATTTAACTGTTTAGCGGCATTACTTGAAATCTGTGTCCCTGAGTAGTTCTTAGCAGGGTTCAAGTAATACTCGAGTTCAATTTTTTTAGGATGTTCATCGAGTAAAGTTGTCGCATTCTTTGAAAAGTTTTTTGGAATGACGACCGTCATATAGATATCCCCGGAACGTAACTGTTTTTCGGCTTCTTTACTTGAAAGAAACTGCCAATCAAAGTCATCGTTCTTTTTTAATTTTTTGATGAATTGATCCCCGATATCAATTTTTTCACCTTCATACTTGATCGTCTTGTCTTCATTTACGATGGCCACTTTAATCTCTTCTGTCTGACCGTACGGGTCCCAGAATGCAGATAGGAAAATGGAGTTGTAAAGAAAGGGAACAAGAATGATTGCCAAGATGACAATCACCATCATCGGGCTTTTTAATTTTTTCCATTCTGAGCGAAACATGAATATAAATCCCCTTTTGAAAACTTAAAACTAATTTGAGTTTTCGGTTTTGATGAGATTTACTTTACTCTCTTTCAGAATAGAAAGCAATTCATTTAATCAAATCTTTACTATTTTGTAATGACTGACTGTGATTGATTTTAAAAGAGATAGTATTTAATGTAGGAAAAAATGAGACGTGCTTCAAAAAACGAGCGTCTTTAAGGAATCAAGAGGATTTTGCCTGTACTTTTTCGACTCTCAAGATAATCATGGGCACGTGCTCCCTCAGCGAGTGGGAATGAAGTTGGATCAGATACATGGAGCTGATTTGAAATCGCCCAACTGAACAGCTCACCCGCGCGTCGAATCCGCTCTTCATATGATGTAAGGACATTCCATAAATCTCCGTCTGTGAGTGTTTTCGATGTATCCATTAAAAAGCGGGGATCGACTGCGGCGGGATCTCCACCGGCCATTCCGTAAAACACGACGGTTCCTCTTACTTTTGTGACGTCAAAACTGTTCATTAATGTTGTACCAATGGATTCATAGACGACATCGAAACCACGATTATTCGTTACTGTCAGAATTTGCTTAACCCAGTCGTCCGAATAAAGAAAAACTTCTTCGCATCCATTTTCTTTTGCGATGAGTGCTTTTTCTTCGGAAGAGGTCAGCCCGATTGGAACAGCTCCATGCGAACGAACGATTTGAGTCAGCAGTTGTCCGACACCTCCAGCTGCTGCGTGAATCAAAACAAGATCGCGTGGTTGAATCGCGTAGCTGTCACGTGTCAGGTAATGGGCTGTCAATCCTTGTAGGAGCAGGGAAGCACCGACTTCAAAAGAAATCTCGTCAGGGAGCGGGATGACACGGTCGGATGGAGCGGCAACCTGTTCTGCGTTCGCATTCGGTACATCGGCAAAGGCAACACGCTGACCGACGTTAAGTCCGGAAACGTCTTCCCCGATCTGAGTGATAACACCAGCACCCTCATATCCTAAAATGTAGGGAGCGGCTCCTTCTAAGTGATAATTACCTTTTCGGCGATAGATGTCAGCGAAATTAAGACCGATTGCCTTCATTTCGATTAAAACCTCATGAGATTGAATAACGGGAGTTGGAGCTTCTTGATATGTGAGGACGGAGGAATCTCCGAATGAACTGAACGTAAGAGCTTTCATCTGAAACACATACTTTTAGTAGTAATGGATTTAACTATAGATCATCTAAACTGATATAAGTGCAGGAATGCGTTAAAATGAAAAAAAGAGGGTGAAGTATTATGAAAAAAGTTATGCTTGGTGGCATTCATTTCTATCAAAAAGTGATTTCTCCGATGAAGCCGGCGACATGTCGCTTTTATCCGACGTGCTCGCATTACGGAAAAGAAGCGATTGAACAGCATGGTGCCATGAAAGGTGGATACTTGACGACACGTCGCCTGTTACGTTGCCAACCGTTCCACCCGGGTGGACTCGACTTTGTTCCGGAAACGTTTAGTTGGAAAGCACCGCTGCAGCGAGAGAATCCAAAAGAACGAGAGAATGATGAAGAAACGGTTGATTGAGAGCGGTCTCTGATTTTACATGCGAACGGTTGAGATGGATGATTCATACAAGTAAAAAGACCTAATTTCCTTTTAGGAATTAGGGCTTTTTTGATGAAATAAGGTATTTGGAATTTACAACTTTCCGGTTAAGAATTGTGCCTCGCCCATTCCGAAACTCCAGTCAGCGGCATCGTTTTCAACAATTGACACCATCAAGTCACTTGGTGCGAGACCGCAGTTTGCTTCAAGTCGTTCCGCGAGTAAGCGATAGAGTTTTTGTTTTTTCTCCTGTGTCCGCGATTTACTCGTGACACTAATCAAAACAAGGTTTCGTGTCCGTTCGAAACCGAGTCCTGTATCTTGAATAATCATCTCGTGTTCTTTATGCGTGTGAACGATTTGGTAACGATCGCGTTCCGGTACATCAAAAGCTTCGACCATCGCATCATGCGCTGTATCGAGGAGCACCTTTAACTCTTCTTCATTTCGTCCTTCAATCACATCAAAACGTAATAGTGGCATTAGTAACACTCCTTTTAAATAGTATGTAAAAAAAATGCGGGCAATGCCCGCATTTTTTTTATTTTATTCGAAGAATGGTTTGTATTGGCGACGTTCGTGCATGACAGATACCCATTGAACCGTTGAGAACTCTTCGAGTACCCATTCACCGTTGAAACGACCAAGACCTGAGTCTTTTTCGCCACCGAACGGCATATGTGGTTCATCGTTGACCGACTGATCATTGATGTGAATCATTCCTGTTTCAACTTGAAGCGCAAATTCAGTCGCGCGTTCGATTGAAGAACCATGAACGGCACCGCTTAAACCATATGGAAGTGAGTTTGCGAGTTCAAGCGCATGTTCGTCATCTTTAAACGGGATGATGACTGCGACAGGTCCGAAGATTTCGTTTTTAGCGAGTGGCATATCGTTCGTTACACCAGTCACGACCGTTGGTGCGATGACATTCCCGTTTGCTTCACCACCGACACGAACTGTAGCACCTGCAGCTTTTGTTTTTTCGATATCTTCCATAATACGATCGACTTGTGATTGATTAATCAATGGACCGACTTGTGTACGGTCTTTTGATGGATCGCCGAACTGTAGTTCTTTAACACGAGCAATGTATTTTTCAACGAATTCATCGTGAATCGAATCTGCGACAAGAATTCGGTTCGTTGACATACAAATCTGACCTTGGTGGTAGAATTTGCTGTAGACAGCAGATTCGACGGCACGATCGAGATCAGCATCGTCAAGAACGACGAAGACATTGTTACCACCGAGTTCCAATGCAGTTTTCTTCAGGTGTTTCCCAGCAAGTTCACCGATATGGCGACCAACTTCAGTAGAACCTGTGAATGAGATTAAACGTGGAACTGGGTGTTCAACGATTGAATCGCCGATTTCAGAACCGCGACCGACGATGACGTTCAAGACACCTTTTGGAAGACCGGCTTTTTCAAACAGGCTTGCGAAGATTAACCCACCTGAGACGGGTGTATCAGTCGCTGGTTTGACGACGACTGCATTCCCGATTGCGATTGCCGTTGCGATCGAGCGGACCGCTAAGTGGAACGGGAAGTTCCAAGGGCTGATGACGCCGATAACGCCGAGTGCTTTGCGGTAGATGCGATTTTCTTTGCCTGGTACGACAGATGGGCGAATTTCACCATGCATCCGAAGTGGGAACGTTGCTGCTTCTTTAACGATTAAAACGGAAGCAAGGAATTCACCTTCAGCTTTAATTCGTGTACTACCTGATTCTTTAATTAACCAATCGATGATGGTTTCTTTTTCTTCGTACATGACTTTCAAGAACTGTTCAATCAATCCTTGGCGTTTAAGAGCCGGTGTTTTTGCCCAATCTTTTTGAGCGATTTTCGCTGCTTGATAAGCTTCGTCCAAATCGTCATTGTTTGCAGCTGAAATTTCAAATAGTGTTTCCCCTGTGAAAGGATTCGTATTTTCCATGTTGCTGTCACTTGCGCCTTTGCGCCACTGACCATCGATGAAGATTTTTGTGAAATCAGTTTTCAGAACGTTCTCGTTTGTCTGTTTCATGACTTTTCATCTCCAATTCTTTTTGATAACAATTAAGTTATTCACGTTATGAAAAGAAGTAAAACACAATCTGACACTTTCACAAAATAAAGTGACTCAGCTTTTATTGAAAAAGAAGAATGATAAAGGTTTCACTAAATGAAGAAACAGGAATTAAAAAATATAGCAATATATCAAGAATGGAGTTGGGTTGATGAAGCGATTGAAGCTGATTTATCAAGAGACAAACTGGTGGTGGCCCTTGTTATATGGGGTAGGTGGTGCCTTGTTGACGGCATGTGTCCTCGCGACTGATTTATATTTAAAAAACTACTTTCCGGACGATTGGAAAACAACGCTCGATTTAGGAAGAACGATTCATAGTTCTGTCTTCGCTGGTTTGTTGACGATGATGACGTTTACCTTCTCGACGATCTTAGTCGTCTTGACGACCTATTCATCACAGTTCTCACCACGAACATTACCGAACTTCATCGAAAATCGACAAGTTCAACATATTTTCGGAATCTTTATCGGGGCAGTTACGTATTCGATTACGATGTTGTTTTTCGTTCGTCCTTCTTTACGAGGAAGTGTCGTTGCTTCTGCCGTTGCTGTTCTCGTCGTCTTAATTTCAATCATTGCTTTCGTTGCTTTCATCCATATCGTTAGCCAATCGATTCGTGTGACGACATTACTGGATCGTTTGCACCGGGAAGGCAGTCAATTAATCGAGGAACAAATTGATAATTTGAAAGCGGAAAAACATCATTTTATTTCTGATGGTTATGATTCGCTACAATATCCAATCGTCGCATCAGAGTCTGGTTACTTGCAATTGCTTGATTACGGTGCATTGGCGAAAGAAGGAATGAATATTCAAGTCGATGTCACGATTGGGAGTTACGTGACAAAAGGACAAGCGATTGGTACTGCAAACGAAGAAGGTGTGGAATCCGGAATCATCATTGGACCAACACGTTCTTCCGTGCAAGATTTTACGTTTGTCATCCAAAAGTTATCTGAAGTCGGTTTACGCGCAATTTCTCCGGGGATTAACGACCCGAATACGGCGCGACACGCGCTTCGACAAATCGGTGACCTGCTACGCAATTTTGCGATGCTTCCGGATGGCAGTCTGTTAATCGGCGGCGAAGGCTCTGTCATCGTTAAACGCGTTACTTTCTCGGAATTACTATACGAGACGTTTTATCAACTGCGACACTACGGACAAGAAGATATTTCTGTGCTTGCAACGATGCTAGAGTCACTCGAGAGCGCGAAACGAAATGCTTTGTCCGAACATCGGGCAACAATTCAGACGTTTATCCCGTTTGTTTGTTCAGAATTGGATTGGTCTTCTCTGAATGACTGGGATCGTGTGCATCTAGAAAAGGTCTTAGAAAAAGCGCTTGCTTGAAACTTAATTCGTGTCTTGTACGTAAATTAGGAGGAGAGAACAAAGAAAGTGGGAGATATGTATGACGATTTTACTTTGGATTCTGATTGCGGTCTGTTTCATAGCTAGTTTTGTAGGACTTGTTTATCCAATCATTCCAAGTGCACCGTTACTCATCATCGGTTTTTTGATATATGGATTTGGTTTCGGGTTTACCGAGTTAACGATTAGTTTTTGGCTCATTCAGTCGGTATTTATCATTTTATTATTCACGCTTGACTATTTAGTAAGTTCTTACACAGTCGATCGGCGTGGTGGGTCACGTGCGGCTAAAATTGCAACGACAGTCGGATTGATTGCAGGACCGTTCATTATTCCTGGTGTGGGTCTGTTGATTTTCCCGTTTGTTTTCGCAATCTTAACAGAAAAAATCATCAGTAAAAAGACGTGGAATGAATCAATGGCGATTGGTATCGGAACGGTTTTAGGCATTTTATCAAGTGCATTATTAAAAGGGATTGCCATGCTCTTAATGATTGTCGTCTTTATGTTGTACATTGTTTGACCTAAAAGCAAAGGTTGCTTCAAGTACACATTTAGTGTAAGTTCCGTTATAGTATGAATATGAAAAAGAGGAGAAGCTTATTTTTATAAAAGCTTCTTTTTTACGCAAAAGCTCAAGCTGAGCTTAATTAAATGGAGGTGAATCCCCTTCTCTTGGGGAAACGATTGGACAGTACACATGCAATGGAGACATTCGACACAACAACGATTATTATCAGGCTTCTCATTATTGGATTATTAATTGTTTTGACAGCATTTTTTGTAGCGGCAGAGTTCTCGGTCGTGAAAATGCGGATGTCTCGAATCGATCAATTGATTACAGAGGGAAATAAAACAGCGGTCATCGCCAAAAAATTATTGGAAAACCTCGATTATTATTTATCAGCGTGTCAATTAGGGATTACGGTGACAGCACTTGGTCTAGGGTGGCTAGGAGAGTCGACAGTAGGTGCAATCCTGGAAATGCTCTTCGTAGAGATTGCGTTACCCGATTCAATTTCTACGATTGTTTCGTTTGTCTTAGCCTTTTCAATCGTCACATTCCTTCATGTTGTGTTAGGTGAATTAGCACCAAAATCGTTAGCAATCCAAAAAACAGAAGCGATTACGATGTTGCTTGCACCACCCCTTTACTGGTTTGGTCAAGTGATGAAGCCATTCATCTGGATTTTAAATGGATCAGCGCGAGTCTTTTTGCGCTTGTTCGGTGTAGAGCCGGCAGGGCATGAAGAAGCACACTCGGAAGAAGAGATTAAAATCATCATGACACAAAGTTATAAGAGTGGTGAAATCAACCAGACTGAACTGTCTTACATGCAGAACATTTTTTCTTTTGACGAACGGATCGCAAAAGACATCATGTTGCCGCGAACAGATTTGATTACCATCTCCAATGATGCGTCGATGGATGAAATCATCGCACTTGTCGAAGAATATCAGTTCACACGCTATCCGGTTGCAGAGGAAGGGGACAAGGATAAAATCCTCGGTTTCATCAATGCGAAGCAACTGTTCACCGATCATATGGCGAATAAAGGGAAGGCGTTAAGTTATTACGTGCATAATTTGCCGATTGTTTCAGAGTATTCTCCTTTACAAGATGCGATGTTGAAAATGCAAGTCGAACGAACACCAATGGCGTTAGTCATCGATGAGTATGGTGGTACTGCCGGCGTCATCACGATGGAAGACATACTAGAAGAAATTGTCGGTGAGATTCGTGATGAATTCGATAAAGATGAGAAGGCCGACATCGAACAAATTCATGAGCGACTGTATCGAATTTCTGGACGTGTCCTAATCGATGACTTGAACGAGCGGTTTAACCTCGGAATCGAGGAAGAAGATATCGATACAATCGGTGGTTGGGTGATGGCGCAAGATACGGAAGTGTCGAGCGGTCAAGAGTTCCGTTATGAAGACTATACGGTCAAAGTGATGGAAGTCGATAATCACCAAGTAAAATCGATTTATCTACAACTCCCTGAAAAAGAATCCACTACACCAACTGAAGAAGAAATCATGTGAAACAAGGCGCCCACAGGGTGACCTTGTTTTTTTCTTGATAAAAGGCGTAGAGAATTTGTTTATACTCGGGCAGTCAGTGGTATTACTGTTTATGTGGCAAAAAAGTTACTCAAACCAGAGGAAAAGGGGTTCTATTTCATGACTAAAACAATTCTTACTTCACGCGCGGCGGCAGTAGGGGGCCGTGATGGAAAAGTCTCTTCTGACGATAACGTCATTAATTTAGATTTAGTAATGCCTGGTACAAAAGGTAAAGAAGATATTCCGACATCAAACCCAGAGCAACTATTCGCGGCAGGATACGCGGCATGTTTCGATGGTGCATATAATTTAATGGCACGCCAAGCAAAAAAACGTGTCGAAACACGGACGAACTCGGAAGTGAGTCTTTTACAAGACGAAGCAGATAACGGCGTTAAAATCGCAGCTAAACTTGTTGTAGAAGTTGTCGGCGTCTCGCAAGAAGAAGCAGAAGAATTACTTGAAAAAGCGCATGGTTTCTGCCCGTACTCTAAAGCGACACGCGGAAATATTGATGTTGATTTATCGGTAAAAGTGGTAGAAGCATTAAGCGAATAAAAACTATTCTTTTTTACGGGAGGAATCAGTATGCCAAAAGAAACTGACCGTCCAAACGAAAAGTTAGAAGATGAGCGAGAGCGTTTAACTGAACAAGAACGCAAACTGTCATCCGAGCAACAAGAGGAAATTCTTG
Source organism: Exiguobacterium sp. s133 (assembly GCF_018618595.1). Taxonomy (NCBI): domain Bacteria; kingdom Bacillati; phylum Bacillota; class Bacilli; order Caryophanales; genus Exiguobacterium; species Exiguobacterium sp. s133. The sequence continues at coordinate 123,944 of NZ_JACSMK010000005.1, read as the reverse complement.
AAGGAAAGAACGCTATGCCGGATGATCCGATTTCACCTCGCGATCGTGGACAAGATAAGTAATATAGACATTGGGGGATGATTTTAATGGGTAAAAAAGTAGCAGTCGTACTCGCGGACCATTTCGAAGATGTCGAGTTCACAGGACCAGTCGACGCATTAAAAGGGGCAGGTCATGAAGTGACAGTCATCGGTTCAGAAAAAGGTGCAGAACTCGTTGGTAAACAAGAAGATGCAAAAGTCTCTGTTGATGTCACGATTGATCAAACATCACCGGCAGACTATGATGCGCTGTTGATTCCGGGTGGATTTTCACCAGATTTATTACGTGAAGACGAACGTTTTGTCTCTTTCGTAGAAGAGTTCGATATGTCGAAGAAACCAGTCTTCGCGATTTGTCATGGTCCACAATTAATGATTAACGCTAAAATTGTTAAGGGGCGCAAGATGACAGGGTATAAATCAATCCGAATCGATTTGGAAAATGCTGGGGTTGATTTCGAAGACACTGAAGTCGTCGTCGATGATAACTTCGTCTCGAGTCGTCAACCAGATGATATTCCGGCGTTCAACCGTGAAATGTTAGCGAAGCTCGCATAAGTTCATGCAAAACAAATCCCCTTCACAGGTCGTGTAGGGGATTTGTTTTTGCGTTAAGCGTTTGGGTAATCGCAAAGCTCAGTGATGACCCCATGTGAATGCCTCGGATTCATGTAAATCAAACGACGGCCAAAAGGCGTTGACCGGTACGTATCTTCGAGGAACGTAAGTCCCTGTTCTTTTGCATCGAGAATCGCTTGATCTAAATCGTCAACGCGGTAAGCGATGTGATGTACCCCTTTACCACGTTGTTTTAAGAAACGAGCGATTGGGCTGTCAGCGCTTGTTGGTGTCAGTAGTTCAATGTGTGCATCTTCAAATTCAATGACAGCGATATTCGATGCCACGCCTGGAGCGGGGTTTGAATATTCACGGACTAATTTCCCTCCTAAAATTGTTGTATAAAAAGTAATGGCTTCTTGCATATCACGGACGGCAATTCCAGTATGATCAAGTTTCACTATAATTCCTCCCTTACACCACTAGTGTGCCAAAACTTCCCTCAAGGTGCAACGCGCAGGTATTTTCAATAAAGGAGCTTCATCGTATTACATAATTAACCAATAAACTTATACAAAATGAAATCTCACTGAAATATAATAGAGGCAAAATGAATGCTATAATCAAAAACGTTCTTATAAAATTTAAACATTAAAATGAAATTTAAATAAAGCATACTTTTGACTACAATAAAATTATAGAGAAAAAGAGGGAATACTACATGAAAAAAACGTTTACGTCGCTCATCGTTTCCGCACTTGTCCTTTCATCAACTCCTTATTTTGCATCAGCAGATGATTTAAGTGAACAAAAAGCTAAAAACGAACAAAAGCAACAAGAAAACCAAAATACACAAAAAAATCTTGAGTCTTCTGTGAATCACGAAGGTGAGAAAATTTCGAAGACACAACAAGAAGTGAATCGTTTAGACGAAGCATTGAATGAAAAGATGTTTGCCGTCGAAGCAAAAGATCGTCAAATCAAGGCGACAGAAGCTGAAATCGTCGAACTTGGTAAGCAAATCGAAAAATATAAAGCCAAGCTGAAACGTCAAGAAGAATTGCTCGGCGATCGTTTACGTGTCATGCAAGAAAATGATGGTAATTCGATTAAATGGGAAGAAGTCATCTTTGGTTCGAAAGATGTCGGAGATCTCGTCAGCCGTGTGCTAGCGGGGAAATCCATCTCACAACAAGATGATAAGATGATTACGGATTACCAGAACACGCAAAAGAAATTAGCGAATGCCCAAGCAGAACTTAAAGATAAAAAAGCAAAGCTTGTGACAGAGAAAAAAGAATTAAAGCGTCAACAGGCAGAGCTCGAACAACAAATCAGTGAACGAAACAAACGCATTAAAGAACTTAAGAAGCAAAAAAAGAAATTTGAGACACAGTTGATGGACGCGAAAGAAGTTCAACAAATCTTGATTGCGCAAGAAAAAGCAATCGCGGCAGAAAAAGCGGCACGTGAACGTGAAGCACGGATTGAAAAAGAGCGCAAAGCACAAGAAGCACGAGAAGCAAAAGCCCGTGCTGAAGCTCAAGCAGCACAAGCAGCAGCCGATCAGGCAGCGGCAGAAAAGGCAGCAGTTGAGCAAGCTGCAGCAGAAAAAGCGGCAGCCGAGCAAGCTGCAAAACAAGCAGCGCGTCAAAAAGCAACAACGAATTCAACAAAACAATCAACGCCGACACCAGCGCCTGTAACACCAAAACCAGCACCAGTAGCACCGAATCCAGCTCCGGCTCCAGCTGCATCTTCAGCATTGTTCATTCATCCGACAAGTGGTGCGACTACACAAGGATACGGCTCAGCAAGTGGTGAAAATGGGTATGGATTCCATAATGGAATCGACTTTGGTGCACCGGTTGGAACACCAATTGTCGCAGCAGCAACAGGAACTGTCATTACGGCTTCTAGTAGTGGTCCTTACGGAAATCACATCATGATTGCTCACCAATTGAACGGAAAAACGTATACGACGGTTTACGCGCACATGAGTTCATTGAATGCGCGTGCAGGACAACGTGTCAGCCAGGGACAACAAATCGGTGCACTTGGTAGCACGGGTAACTCGACTGGACCACACCTACACTTCGAAATTCATGTCGGTGGGTATATCTACAGCGGAACAGGCCCTGCAAATAGTGTTAATCCTATGTCAATGTTATAAAATCGTAAAAGAACCTCTACATTGTAGAGGTTCTTTTTTATACAGTTTGAATAATTAGTTGTTATATTACAAAATAACGTTTTCATTTGAAATGTAAATGAAATTTTTCTGAAACTATTACGGTGCTATAATCAATTTCAGATAGTTTCACTACGGAACAGGACTTCAAAAATCGAATTCATACATAAGCGAGGAACTCACATATGCTAAAAAAGTTATTTTCTACCGTACTATTAGGGACGTTATTATTGACGAACACCCCAATCACTCAAGCGGCTACAATCAAAGAAAAGAAAGCAGATAATGCAGCTGAACAACGTAAACTAGAAAAATCAATCAAAAAACAAGAATCTAAAATTTCAAAAGAGCAACGTCAAATCAATGCGATTGATGCAGCAATCAATGAAAATATTTTTCGTGTCTCAGAAAAAAATAAACAGATTCGTCAGTTGAATGAACGAATTGAAGAGCTTGAGGCAGACATTATCCATTATGAAGAAATGTTAAAACGCCAGGAAGAGCTGTTAGGAGACCGCCTTCGTGTGCTTCAAGAAAATGATGGGAATTCGATTAAATGGGAAGAAGTCATTTTTGGTTCGAAAGATCTTGGCGATCTCTTTAGTCGTGTGATGGCAGGGAAAAAAATTGCTGAACAAGATGACAAGATGATTTCTGCTTACCTTGAAACGCAAAAAAAATTAGCTGATGCTAAAGCGACGCTTGTGGATAAAAAGGAAGAGCGAGTGAAAGAAAAAGAAGCCCTTTTGGTTCAAAAAAAGGAACTCAAACAGCAAATGAAAGCACGTAGTGCAACCTTAAAAAAATTACGTCAAGGTAAAACAAAATTTACGACAAAACTTCTGAATGCGAAAGAACTTCAAGCGACATTAGAAGCGCAAGAACGTGCGATTGCGGCAGCAAAGGCAGCAGCTAAAGCAGCAGCTGAAAAAGCGGCAGCGGAAAAGGCGGCGGAGGCGGCGGAAAAAAACAACGCCGGGACGTCTAAGAAGGTCGTAAGTGCTACGCCAGTCGCTAGTGTTCCGAGTGGTTCGGCGCAGTTCGTTCGCCCTGCGTCAGGAAGTGTTTCACAAGGATTCGGACCAGCGAGTGGTGCGAATGGGTATACTTTCCATAATGGTGTCGACTTTAGAGGGTCAGTCGGATCATCAATCGTCGCAGCAGCTTCAGGAACGGTCATCACAGCAGGAAGCGGTGGACCGTACGGAAATCACGTGATGATTTCACATTTCTTGAATGGGAAAGTGTATACAACAGTTTACGCGCATATGAATTCATTATCAGTTCATGCTGGACAAACGGTCTCGCAAGGGCAACAAATCGGTACGCTCGGAAATACGGGAAACTCGACGGGCGCACATCTTCATTTTGAATTGCATATTGGTGGTTACCAATACAGTGCGACAGGACCAGCTAACACAGTTAATCCATTAGCATACTTATAAAAACGAGCTTCGGCTCGTTTTTTTTATGGCGCTATGCTACAGTGAAAGAGAAATTTAAATCATGAGCAACTAGGGGAGCTGGAGGAATCTGGCTGAGAGGAAAACCATTCTGTTTTCGACCCTATCACCTGATCTGGATAATACCAGCGTAGGAAAGTTGAGATTGAAGACATGAATAAGTGACCACACTCGTTGGTTTTTCATGGCGTCGTCTGCTTTTTTACAGCGGACGGCGCTTTTTTTCGTTCCGCTTTCTCCTTGTGCTCTCATAGAAAGTGAGGTCTATCGATGAAACATGTACTGACGATTGCTGGATCAGACTCTAGTGGTGGAGCTGGAATTCAAGCCGACTTAAAAACTTTTTCTGCTCTTGGGGTTTACGGTATGAGTGTAATTACTGCTATCACAGCGCAAAATACGTTAGGCGTACAAGCAGTTGAAGATGTATCACCAACGCTTGTCGAAGCCCAGTTGAACTCGATTTTTAGCGATATTCGTGTAGATGCCGTTAAAATTGGGATGGTCTCGAATGAAAAAACGATTCAAGTCATTGCCAAATGTTTGAAACATTATCAGGGACCAGTCGTCTTAGACCCCGTGATGGTCGCAAAAGGGGGGCATGCGCTGTTAAGGAAATATGCTGAACAAGCATTAATGGAGCATTTGATGCCGCTTGCAACCTTGACGACCCCGAATATTCCGGAAATGGAACGCATGTTAGGGCAAGCGATTTCGACAATTGATGAAATGAAGCTGGCGACGACGGAATTCGCACAAAAACGAGACATCGCTATCCTGTTAAAAGGCGGTCATCTTGAAAGTACGGATGCCTCGGATATTTTATACACGGAAGGGAGGCATCATCTGTTTCAGGAGGCACGATTAAAACGCCAGCATACACATGGTACTGGATGTACATTGTCTTCCGCGATTGCGGCACGTCTTGCGCTGGGAGATTCCCTGAAGGATAGCGTGATTTATGCTAAACGGTACGTAACTGAAGCAATCCGGCATGGATTTGCCTTAGGGAACGGAATCGGACCGACACATCACTTTTATGACATTTGGAGGGAAACGGATGCTTACAACCATTCATGATAAAAAACCATTAATTCATCATTTAACGAATGCGGTCACGATTAATGAGTGTGCCAATATGACCCTTGCGCTCGGGGGTTCACCTGTCATGGCGGAAGATATCCTAGAAGTCGAGGAAATGGTTGGACATGCAGATGCTGTCGTTATCAATATCGGGACATTGAACGCAGCTTCACGAGCGTCGCAATTGTTGGCAGGTCAAACGGCTAACCGATTGAAGAAACCGATTATTTTAGATCCAGTCGGAATGGGGGCGACGACACTTCGGACACAATTCACGAAAGAGTTACTCGAAGCAATTCATTTTACGGTCATTAAGGGGAACGTCTCTGAAATCAAGACGCTCATCGGTCAAGTCGGACGTTCAAAAGGAGTCGATGTCGCTTCCGGAGAGACATTAGATTTTCAAGTCGTCCATGAGTTTGCTGGACGGCTCGGGACGACTCTCGTCGTAACGGGACCGGTTGATTTCATTACAGACGGCAAGCGACAAGTAAAACTAACCGTAGGAACGCCACGACTCGGACACATTACAGGGACAGGTTGCATGACGGCATCGCTCATCGGAACCCTACTTGGAGCAGGGTATGATGCATTCGAAGCAGCGACCTATGGGACGTATTTAATGGGAAAAGCGGGTGAAGTCGCAGATGAAGCAGCGGGACTTGGTGATTTCCGGATGGGGTTGTTCAACGCAATCAGCTTGACTACAGAAGAAAGTTTGAAAGGGGTATTGACCAGTGGAGAATGATTACACGGTTTATGCGGTAACAGATCGGCGCTTTCACCCGGACGTTGCCTTGATTGATGCGGTCGAAGCAGCAATAAAAGGTGGCGCGACGATGGTCCAGCTTCGTGAAAAGCAGGCGCAAGGGAAAGAATTTCTCGAACAAGCGAGTGACTTGAAGAAAATGATGTCTCGTTACGGCGTCCCACTCATCATCAATGACCGGATTGATATCGCACAAATCGTCGGTGCAGGTCTGCATATCGGGCAAGAGGACATCCCTTTGAAGGAAGCACGTAAGCTGTTACCGGAAGCCACGATTGGGGTTTCTGTTTCCACCGTTGAACAGGCAATCGAAGCAGAGCAAGACGGGGCAACTTATCTTGGCGTAGGGTCGCTCTATCCAACGGCGACAAAAGACGATGCGAGTCAGATGACAAACGAAACACTCCGGGCGATTCGCCGGGCTGTTTCCCTTCCTCTCGTCGGGATTGGTGGAATCACACATCATGTGGTGCCCGACTTATTCGAGATGCTTGAAGGATATGCCGTCGTCTCTGCCTTATTCGCAGCACCAGATATTGAACGTGCGGCACGAGAGTTCAAAGAGGCGGTTCAGACTGCGCGTCAAATAGTATCAGACCGGGTATAATCACTGAAGAGGTGATGTACGTGAAATGGCAAGTCATTCGCTTTCGGGGAGGCTGGATTCGGTATCGAATCGAACCACAAATCATTCGAATCGACAACCGTGGAAAGTATCATTTAGGTTGGAAATTGTTTCCCTATCCGAATCGTTATGCATTTGAATTGGCGGTTTTGTTAAAAAACAAACACCAACAACGATATAAACGGCCGCTGTTGATTAAAACGGCATCCATCGCTACGGAAATCTGGGGCCATACACACCTCGATTTATTTTATCGAGTGATGTTACAAGTACCGTTACCACGCTTCCTATCGAATCGATATAAGGAGCGATTGCGAAATACAAGTATCATCGATATCGGTGTACGGGCTGTCGATACTAATCGAATCGTTTGGGATATCGGGAATCGATTAGGGGGATGGGCAGTTTTTCGTACAATCCAAAAAAAACATCGGAAATGAATCTTCACCTCGCGAATCATCGTAGTCATCTTACTTGCATTTGTTGTTTTAGGATGGTGCAATAGTTTGGAGGAGAGGTGAAGACAGTGGAGGCACCACGCTGTGAGACGATTGCGATCGATAAAAAACGTGCTACTGAAATTGGTCATGCCGTTGAGAAAATCCCGACGCTTGAGATTGGGAAATTGTTTAAAGTGTTATCGGACGCAACGCGTCTACGAATCGCTTATGCATTGACGGTCGAGCGAGAACTTTGTGTTTGTGACGTATCGGCATCAGTTGATTGTTCGATTGCGACGGCTTCGCATCACTTAAGAACGTTATTGAAACAAGGTCTCGTCAAATATCGTAAAGAAGGAAAAGTTGTCTATTATTCACTTGATGACCATCATGTCTCGTCGTTAGTTCATTTGGCAATGGAGCATGTGAATGAAGGAAAGGCTTCTTCTTGAGAAAAATATAAAAAACGCACCGCAGTCCGATAAAGAACTGCGGTGCGTTTTTTAGCTTTTTCACGAAGCTAATCGTATGAAACAACAGATCACTTGATTCGATGGAAGAACGTGATGGTCACACTGATGAGTAGAAAGGCTAAAATGGATAGACTAAAGCACATCCGTTTATAGGATGCTGTCACGAGCGCCGTATTTTCGAGTTCTTGATCTAATTCGGTATACAATTGATCTTTAACTTGAGCAAGATCTTCAAGAATGGTCTGCGTGGTCTGCGTCGATTGTTTCGCTAAAGCGGTAGCTGCCTGTGAACCGTTTGTTTCATAAAGGCTGAAAACGGTTTCGATTTCTTTTTCCCATGCATTGTTACGGACCAATAAATCTTTAATCGGTACAGGTGTTTCGTTCGAAGCATTGAGCACACGGCGTAAATCATGAATTTTGGTCGTGCAGAAGTAGTATTGTTCAATGTAGCGGTCGTCTTCATAGAGCAATAGGCCGCGAACGGCATTTGCCCGATCCCGATTGTATTCGACGAGTTGGTCGACCTGTTTAATCATCGGGATGTTATGGGCGTGCATCTCTTCTGTCATTTTTGAAATGGTACGATAACCTGTCAAGGCATAGATGAGAGGAATCGAAGCGAACAAACTGACTAAAAGAATGAGAGAGATGCGGTAGCGCCAAAGTTTATTCATGCAATCATTCCTTCGTAAGCTAACTGGTAATGTCATTAGCTTAACCACTAATTCCCAAAAAGTGAAGAGTTATCTATTTTTTAGGGGAACATCTTTTGGTTACGGGGATCCAATCGTTTTATATTTTGAGATGAAACCTGAAGCGATACCAAACGTAGACGTATATGATGGGTCAGCCTTCGTTTACAAAAAACAACCCACCTCATGACAGGGGGTGTCGTTTCATCGTGTGCGGTTCATTTAAAAAGAGTAGGAATGTTCTTTGTAATTTCCGAAGACGGTATGAATCTCAGAGAAGGTGACGAAGGCATTAGGTTCGACAGAAGAAACAATTTCCTGAAGACGAACGATTTCATTATTCTGTACGACGACATAAACCATCTTCTTTGTCCGGTTGGAATAGCCACCGCGCGCATCGAGAATCGTGACACCACGACCAAGTTCTTTTGTGATGACGTCGTTGATTTCATCTGCTTTTTCACAAATGATAATACATTGTTTAGAAGCAGAGTAAAAACTATAGACCGTTTGCAACGCCTTGGCGCGAACGAAGCTCATAATTAATGCATACATAACATGTTTTAAGTCGAAGACTAGCCAAACTAAGATATAGATCACTAAATCCTGCATTAAAAAAATACGCGGGAGCGGCCAGTTATGAAAGCGGGCATAAAAGAACTTTCCGAGGATGTCGAGTCCACCTGTCGAAGCGCCGCCAAAGAAGATTAATGCCATTGCGAGTCCGGAAACTAACCCTGCAAAAATGGAGGCGACGAGAGGATCGTTTAATGACTCAGGAACCACTTGTGTTGGAATCCAATCAATTAAAAATGAAGAAATAAGGACGATAATTCCTGAAAGTAGCATGAATCGTTTTCTTAAGAAGCGAAAACCAAGTAAGAAAAGCGGGATATTCAAGACAAGTTGGGTCAGTCCGATAGGCGTATTGAACAACTCTTGGAAAATAAGTGTGATTCCCATGATGCCGCCAGATCCAATGTCATTTGGAGATAATAAAAGGCTGATATAAAGGGAGTAAAGAAGTGTACCGATTAAAAGGAAACTGATTTTTTCTGTTCGTTTTTTCTTGCTCGTTTGTTTAGTCTTCATTGTGATTGATGAGAAATCCTCATGCTCCTCCTTTGTAAAGTATCTGCCTGCAAGAGTACGCCTATATAGCATTAAATTCAACCCCTCAACTGAAAAATATCGTAAAAAAAATGTGACGCGGGTCGAAAGGAATTGAGTGAATTGAAAAAAATCCTTTTATTTTTATGCTGTGCGCTCATTGGATTAAGCGCAGGTTCCGTTTTTATGTTGCATTACTCGAGGGAATCCCCTGACAATAAGTGGCGTGATGGAGCACTGGTCACCAGATATGTCGGAACATCGGTTACAAATACAAATGCAATGACAGGATTTATTGAACGATTTCCATTTTCAGACGCACTTAAACAAGTAAAGATTGAAGGGACTACCGTCTCCTTACGTTATGAAGTGACGGGTAAATCCAGAAAAGAATGGGTCGGGACAAATCATGAATGGATTGATCCGTCTACACCCTCTTTTATCAAAAGTCGATTTTCGCAACTCGTCATGCACCATACGCTGGCTCTTTTTTTAGCGATTCCTAATGTAATGACAGTTGAAATTCAATATACGGATCCTGTATCAATCCTTCAAATTAAAATCACGCGTAATGATTTTGAAGGGTATACACCACGCGATATTGAGCGAGCTTCGACGTCCACTAACCGCTTTAATCGTGTAGTTATTGACGACTATGTATTAGTTGAATCAAGACGAAAATCCTTTCTAGAATACTTCCGTTCACAACTCAAAATATACCCGTAAAGTAGTTGTATCTAGCAAGAAAAAGCTTTTTTCACAAACTTGACACAATGGTATCGTTTACATGTCATTCTTTCGTAAAAACCTTAAATAAGGGGTAGGCAGGGGTTGAACATCTTATAAGATGGAAGTATGATAATAAGTGAACAAACATTGTGAAGTGTTGAACAAGAAGAAAGCGAGGTTTCTACAATGAATGAAGTAGAAGCATTAGAAGGGCTAAGAAATAAAGCGGTTAAATCAACTAAAATGCTACAAATGCGTCCACTCGAATATTTAGTTCGTGCCATGCTTGCTGGGGTATTCATCGGTTTTGCTATCATATTTACACTCAAAGCAATCAACGGACTTTATCTAAATGAATCGGCTGCGATGACGCTCGTCGGTGGATTAACTTTTGGTGTTGCGCTTGTCTTAATTGTCTACGGCGGTGCAGAACTGTTTACAGGAAATACGATGTATTTTACTACGGCGACGATGCGTGGATACACTACAAAAATGGATACGTTTAAAGTATGGACGATTTGTTTGATTGGTAATGGTCTCGGAGGACTTGCCTTCGCGTTACTCTTTTCGCAAACTGGAATCATTCAAGAGTTAGGCGCAAACAACTGGTTGTTCGCTGTCTCTGAATCGAAAATCCATCACTCGACATGGGAAATTTTTACGCGAGCAATCTTCTGTAACTGGATGGTTTGTTTAGCGATTTTCATTCCGAAAAACATGAAAAATGAATTGGCACAAATCATGATGATGATGGTTTTAGTTGCTGTCTTCTTCGCATCAGGTTTTGACCATGTCATTGCCAATATGGCATTGTTCTCAATCGCGCTTGTCGTACCTCACCCAGAGGCGATTTCATTTGCCGGAGCAATCCATAACTTAATTCCTGCTCTCTTCGGTAACATCATCGGTGGAGCACTCTTCATGGGAATGGTTTACACGTGGTTGAATAAAGAAAAGCTAGAAGTGGATCAATCAAAACAACAAGCTGCGACAATCAACATCGCGACGAAAAAAAAAGCATAAAGAAAAGGTAAGGTAGCGACGGGTTTTCCCGCCTCCCTTACCTTTTTCTTTATTCGAGATGTTGGAAGCGATCGACATCTGCTGTGAGTTCTTCATAGATCGATTCGACGATTTGAGCATCATCGAACAGACCGAGAACATTTTCGTCAGGTAGTGCATCGACTGGGGAAGTAAAATAGAGCACAGCCGTCAATAATAATTGTTCTTGTTCTTCCTTCATCGAAAAACGTTTTTGATAAAGGGAACGTAACATCTCAAGTAACTGTTTAAGTTGGAAATACAGCACGAGTTCTGCTTCACGTTCGATATCAGACCCTTCTTCTGAAGCGATATCTTTTGTTAAATGTGCTAAGCCAACTTCTCCTCGAATCAATAAATCTTCCTGTGCTTTGTGATCTCCGACTAACGCCAATGCCTGACGGTGGAAATATGTGTAAGCGGATTTAAAATCTCCTGGTACGAATTCCATGTTCAACACTCCTTCTCTACACCTAGTTTCACCTTATTTCTTGCAAAATTGCAACTCTTTCGTGAAAATAAGAGTAAGAGACGAAAGGGGATTACATAATGCCGACTCAAGAACAACTCAAAAAGTATGCAGCACTCGCTGTACGTACAGGAATCAATTTGCAATCCGGTCAGCAACTAGAAATTCGTGCTGGCATCGAAAATGCACCACTTGTTCGTGAAATTACACGTGTTGCTTACGAAGTAGGCGCATCGAACGTTTACGTGCAATGGTCAGATGATGAAATGACGAAAATCCGTTATTTCGATGCACCGGAAGATTCGTTTGACGCATTTCCAGAGTGGTTAAAAGCACGGTTCGATCAGTTAGCTGATGAAAAGACAGCCTTCTTATCTGTCGTCAGTGAAGATCCAGATCTTTTAAACGGAGTCGAGTCGAGTCGTATCGCGCGCGCGAATAAAGCAGCAGGAGTTGCACTAGCCAATTGGCGTAAATTCGTCATGAGCGACAATGTAAGCTGGTGTGTCGTTGCTGCACCTTCAGATGCTTGGGCGGCTAAGGTATTCCCGGACTCGGAAAACGCTGTAGAAGAGCTATGGGAAGCGATTTTAAAGGCAACTCGTGTCGATCAAGCAGATCCAGTCGCTGCATGGGAGAAACATGATCACAATCTCCGTACGAAAGCGACATTCTTGACGGAGAAAAAATATAAAACACTTCATTACTCGGCACCAGGGACGGAATTATCGATCGAGTTACCAGAGCGTCATGTATGGCTCGGTGGTGGTGGACCGAATGCGGACGGTGTTGATTTCATCGCGAACCTTCCGACGGAGGAGGTCTTTACGTTACCGAAGAAGACAGGAGTCAACGGTCATGTCTCGAGTACGAAGCCACTCAGCTACAGCGGAAACTTGATTGATGGCTTTACGCTTTGGTTTGAAGATGGGAAAATCGTCAAAGCAGAAGCGAAACAGGGTCAAGCGGCATTAGATGAGTTGATTTCGCTCGACGAAGGAGCACGTTATCTCGGAGAAGTAGCTCTCGTGCCGCACCATTCACCAATCTCTGACTCGGGCATCTTGTTCTATAATACGTTGTTCGATGAGAATGCCTCATGTCACCTCGCGATTGGTCGTGCCTACTCGACGTGCCTTGAGAATGGACCAAGTTTATCGAATGAAGAATTAGCCGAGCAAGGGGCGAATGATTCGATGACGCATGTTGATTTCATGATTGGCTCAGCAGATATGGCAATCGATGGCGAATTAGCAGACGGTACACGCGAAGCGTTAATGCGTAACGGCAACTGGTCAATTTAAGGATGAGCCGAATGGAGGCTAAAAAAGTAACAGGAACGGGTATCCGTTCCTGTTACTTTTTTGTGTTTAAGGAAAGTATTCGTATTAAAGTTCTTCACCGATGATTTTTACTTCGGTCTCGAGGAGAATCCCGAATTTATCCTGCACCGTTTCTTGAACGTGGTGAATAAGCGAAATGTAATCAGTCGCCGTTGCATTTTCGATATTGACGATGAAACCGGCATGTTTTTGTGAGACTTCCGCTCCACCAATTCGTGTCCCTTGAAGTCCGCTGTCCTGGATTAACTTTCCGGCGAAATATCCTTCAGGGCGCTTAAAGACACTGCCGCAAGAAGGGTATTCGAGGGGTTGCTTCGTTTCACGCTTATTCGTCAAATCGTCCATGACTTCCTTGATGAGAACAGGATCCCCCTCCGTCAAAGAAAAACGTCCTTCGAGAATGATATATTCTTTTTTAGCGAAACAGCTTGTCCGGTATCCAAGTTCGAGTTCGTCGCGTGTGATGTTTAACAGCTCACCTTGGCGTGTTAAAACCGTCGCGCTCTGAAGACAATCTTTGACTTCCCCTCCATACGCACCAGCATTCATGATAAGAGCACCACCGACTGTGCCGGGGATTCCACAGGCAAACTCGAGACCACTCAATGCATGATCATAAGCGACGCGTGAGGCTTGGATGATGGCCGCGCCGCTTTGTGCGACGAGCTCATGTTCTTCGACCGAAATATCCGTTAATTTTTCAAATGATAAGACGATGCCACGAATCCCGCCATCACGTACGACGAGGTTCGATCCATTACCGAGTAATGTCAATGGGAGATCGTTCTCATAAGCATAGCGAACAGCAAAAGCTGTTTCTTCGTAAGAAGAAGGAATGATGAAAAGGTCGGCAATTCCTCCCATTTTCGTATACGTATGATATTTTAACGGTTCATTCACTAATACAGAGTCTTCGTTTAATCCCTCGTAAAGCCCAGTCAACAACTGTTCAGTCATATAAGTTCTCAGTCCTTTTTTTATGAATTCCATTCAGCGAAAGTACGCTCAAAATATATTTTACACTAATTACGTAATTGATGTTTAGCACATAGTTCCCAAAATACAGAGTTGACACGAAAAATGCAAGGTTTATCCGAAAACTGTCATCGCTTAGTAATGAAAATATATATCTGGAATTCCGAATTTCGAAAGGTGAACAAGACAAAATAAGGATTTAGGGTATGAATCGGTTAGAAAAGGGGGAATTATAAATACGTATATAGAAGGATGTTCGGAAAATTAGGAGGGGAATCGATATGGAGAGCGAACGTTTGAGAATGCGACCTTTTTCTCAGGAAGATTTCGACTTTTATAAAGAACTCGTTCAAAATGAATTGGTGATGCAGTATATTAACGGTGGTGTTTCATTGGATGAGACGGAGGCCCGTTTATGGTTCGACCAACAATTCGAGCGGTATGAAGATGATCGTCAGACGGGGTTTTTGCTGATTGAAAAAAAAGAGGATGAGGAACCAATCGGTTTTGCAGGACTCATCCTACAAGAAGTCGACGGAGTAGAAGAACTTGAAGTCGGATATTGGTTAAAGCCGAAGCACTGGAAAGTCGGATACGGGCGTGAAGCAGCGAAACGTCTGATGCGTGAGGCATTTGAACGTGGAAACGATCGTCTGATTTCAATCATTCATCCAGAAAATCATTCTTCTCAAAAGGTGGCTCGCGCCAACGGATTGGGTTGGGAAAAAGAAACGGTCTTTAAAGGGATACCCGTCGTCGTCTATTCATGCAGACTAACCCGTCTATTTAGAGGCTGAACATTAAAGCAGAGGAGTGTAATTCATGTATCATACAGAATTTATTCGGTTTAATCAGCTTGGTGCCTTGACGCTTTATCAGTTATTAAAATTAAGAACTGATATTTTTGTCGTTGAGCAGGAATGTGCCTATTCAGAGCTCGATAATCGTGATCAGGAGGCGATTCATGCACTTGCCTATGCAGATCAGCAGTTAATCGGTTGCCTTCGAGTACTCCCTAAAAATCAATCAGGTGCTGTAGCGATTGGTCGTGTCGCCGTCCACGCTGATTTTCGGTCGCACGGTATTGCACGTCGCTTGATGAATGAAGCAATCGAACACATCCGGACACAAGAAGAAACAGGGATTTATTTGCAGGCCCAGGCCCATCTAAAAAAGTTTTATGCATCGTTTGGGTTTGAAGAGACATCTGATGTGTATCTGGAGGATGGAATTCCACACCTTGATATGCATTTATCGCTTAAAGAAGAGTATTGAATGTTCCTTTACCTAGCAACTAAAGTTCTCATCTAGGTTGGGAAGACGTCTCTCCCTTGTCGTCCCAATGGTTGTAGACATGAGGAAACGCTTATTTTCGAGAAATACTTCAAAAAATAGCGGAGTGAACCGATGATGAGAGCAGAACGAATTTCATTCGGAGGTGAATCAGTCTATGAAAAAAGTACTGGTCATTCTCGCGTTAAGTCTGATTGGACTTTTATCTTTTGCGGTCGGAATTTCTTACGCAGAGCTTCAAAGCAGCCAACAGAACTCAGAAAAGCAGTTAAAGACGATGCTTGAAAAACATCATGGAATCAGTGAAGCATCATTTTTAGAAGTGAAGGCCTCGTTTTCCCTGCAACATCGACAGGTAATCCAGGTTCGATTGCGTGGAGAACCGGCCATTACTTATGAGTTCATTCAGCCGGAACAGACAATTGAATATAGCGGTTCAATTGGAACGAGTGTCGAAAAAGTCGGAAAGCAAGATGAGATTTTTCGATCGATGCCTTTAAAAGTAGGCGAGAATTGATAGATCCTGGTGGATTTCCTTATTGTGAGGAAGGCATCAGGATTTTTTTGGCTTTCAAGAAAAGATAATATTGCGTACACTACGAAGAGAAGCAGTATTCAGGGGGGCAAACCGATGATGAAACGATTTGTGAAAAATGAGGCAGTTGGTCAGGCAGTGCGTGCATTTAAAGAATTGAATCGAAAAGATTTTGAGTATTACAATGCTGAGTTGTCCGAACAAGAACGGGTCGCTTTAAATTTCGTGAAGCGAGCTTTTGACTTAGAGTCATCAGAGCACTTGGCGCTAGCGCTTGATACGAACCAACCAGTCATTGAACTCGATCGTCTGTTACTTAAGTTGGGGGCGATACAAGATAGAACGCTCTTTTTCCGTTTGTTGGTACAACATGGTGTAGATCTCAATCAATTAAAAGAGCTTGATGGACATCGTTCAATTGTCCGTCAACCGCTAGCATTTCCAGTCGGTCTATACAGTGCAATCAATCATGAACTTTTTCAATTGGCGATAGAGGCTGGTCTTGATTTAGACTACACGACATCCTTGCAACGGAGTGATCGTTTTTTAGAAACGCACGTGATTAATATGCTTGATCTCTATTTGTTGCTTGATTTAGAAGACGAAATGGACGTACGAAGCCTAGAATTTTTTACAGACCATCCGGCAACAATCGGTTTTGTTGAGCAGTTAAAGCGGTCGAATCCGTCAAGCATTCAGACAATCGTCGAGACTAAAAAATATCAAGTTGATTTTAAATATGCCAAACACTATCCACTCTTTTACGCGATGATCGGTCGGCATACAGAAGTATTTGAACAGTTGCTTGAAGCAGTTTTAAAAACGGAGAAGGAACAACTGCTTTTAGAAGATGCACTGTTAGCCTTTCATAACCACCAACCAGGTCAAGCGAGTGCGTTAGGAAATGACTATATCGACAGTCTATATCAGATGGGGGAGCAGCTAAGGATCCGAGCAAATATTGATTTCAAACAAGTGGAGGATGCCTACGTCCTGGCGGAATATCAAGAAATCGTTGAGCGGTTACGTAAAGATTCTCTAGAGTAAGTATGCCAGTGTGAGAAGAGTTGAATATCACAGAATGTATCGGGGTCATATAAACGAAGGGCTTCTTGATGTGTTGAAAAACAATACGTCTCGAATGTCCGAACTGTCGTGCGTTTTAATTTAGCTTGAAAGGTCTCAAGAATTCTTCGCCCGTATCCTTGATTCTTCAATTCAGGGATACACGTAATTTCGAGTAAACGAATCGTTTGCTTTTGTTTTTGGATGATGATTGTTCCGACGATTGTTTGTTGATCGTAGACAAGGTACGGCAATGCCCCCTGTTCAATCAAATATTCGATATGGGATACGTCATAGCTAAATAAAAAATGTGAGGATTGAATCGACTCGTTTCTGAGATTTAAGAACAAGGAACGGTTTCGGAGGGTAAGTGGCTTGAATTGAAGTGATGCGGCATGATCATTGATGAGACCGATGAAGCGAAATTGTTCAGAGGAGAGTGTATAACCGAGCGTGTTCCAAGTCGAGACCAACCCGAAGTCATGTGGTGGAATGATT
Source organism: Exiguobacterium sp. s133 (assembly GCF_018618595.1). Classification (NCBI taxonomy): domain Bacteria; kingdom Bacillati; phylum Bacillota; class Bacilli; order Caryophanales; genus Exiguobacterium; species Exiguobacterium sp. s133. The sequence continues at coordinate 106,548 of NZ_JACSMK010000005.1, read as the reverse complement.
TGAACGTCGATTTGATGAGGATGTAGAGAGAGCGCGTAATCATGGACGAAATGCGCCAAAGTGCGGAAAGCAATCAAGTCCGTGTAAGCGGCATTGATGATTTGAAGGGACGAGGCGAATTGGTTAAATCCTAATGTCGCGCAGACGGCATCACCCTTGATTAAAGCCCATTGATATTTTTCAGGTGGTTGGAATGAGAGGGACAGAGGAGATAAGCGGTTTTTTTGTAACAACTGATGGACGAGACGACGTTGACCGTGCGACAATTGCTCGTAACGTAAAATTTTCAAACGCTACACTTCCTTTTCTGATTAGGATGAAACAATATCTTAAGTATACTATAAGCAATAAAAGGAAAATAATAGTTTTTATCATAAAAGGTAAAAGTAATCTGGTAGAAACGGGGGAGGGATTAGATTGGGGAAAAAGTTTATCTATGTCTGCTTCTTTTTGTTTTTAAGTAGTATCCATCCCGTTCAAGCACAAGATTTAGATAAACAAGAAACGAGCGTCCGAGAAGCTGTGACGTATGGAAGCTATGGAACGATGGATGAACTCATCATTGATCGAAAAGAACCGACATATGATGGTTTTGACTCACCGAATGACATGGCATTTTTATTTGCCTGTATCGCACTGCTTGCAACTGTAGGACTTGGAATCGTCAATACATCAGATTGAAAGAGCCTCGGGAAACCTTTCCGAAGCTCTTTTTTTGTATTTAAAAATGAATATGTTTGGTTCGGCCAACGCGTTCAATCCGATCATGTTCTTCATCTAGACCCGCCTGTTCCAGCAAGTCGAGATAATAGCGAAATGGAGTCGAACGGTGTGAAAAATAAGGAATATATTCTGTGAAAAGCATCGTTTCGGCTCGTTCTAGTTCACGTAAAGCAATCAGGGCATGAAGTTCTGCGAAGCGAATCTCTTGATAGAGGATGAGCTTGTCTGCATCGATGCGAACGTTCATTTGAAGCTTTTTCGCATGCATGTTCAATAACGACAGGTAAGACTCACGCTCTTGTCGCGTTTCACAATGCTCGAGAACGGCAAGGAAAAGGTCACTGCGTTCTGTGTCGACGTCGATCGGTACCTTTAACGCCGTGTAGATAGCGCGCTTCATCCACGCATTATCGGATGTGTCGAGCTTGTAGTAACCAACGAGTTCTTGGAAGAGCTCAACTTGAGAGACTTTAATCAGTCGGAAGGGGTCGTTACTCAGGAAAAGAGGTTCTTCACCAGCGGCGGAAGACAGTAAAAAAAAGAATTCTTCGAAAGCAACACGCGTTCCGTTCTTTCGACCAACATAATGTCGCAGGTGTTTTAATAATCGTTTTGCTGTGACGTACCAGTTTTTTTGTTCGCGTACGGAAACGATTGTACTTGGTTCTAAATACTCACCATCGTAAGCGAGTTGAATGAATTGTTCAGTTTGCTCGATGGTTTGTTCGATTGTCGGTTGTTCTTGTTCTTTTTTTAGACCTTTATATTTTGCGAATTGCGACAGCATCAAATCTAATTCTTTATCTTCAATTGTTTGTTTAGGAAGTTGGCGATAGATCTCTACGATAATGTCGCGAAGGGTAGTATCGCCATATTGCTCCAGTAAAAGACGTAATTTTCGAATTCTCATGATCGCCCTCCTTCGACAAAAACACAGCACTTCATTATTCATTTCCCGATTTTTTCATAAAACGAACATCTTTCATTTGCTCTTTTACACAATCATTGCCTATTTTTAAAGGGAAAGATTAATTTAAGGGAGAGATTCAGATGAATGAAACGATTGAACATTTATTAAACCACCGCTCGATCCGGAAATTTAAGGAACATCAACTCGACGAACAGACGATTGAACTATTAATCCAATCTGCCCAGGCTGCTTCGACGTCTTCTTATCAACAAGCCTACGCAATTGTCGGAATTGAGGATTTAGAAAAAAAACAGCAACTCGTAGAAGTAGCGAGTGGACAAAGTTATGTAGCAGATAATAGCTACTTCTTCGTCTTCTGTATCGACTACCATAAACATATGTTGGCAGCAGAGATTGCGAATGGCTCAGTCGCTGACACAGTCGAAACGACGGAAGCGTTGATTGTCGGAGCGGTTGATGCAGGACTTGCCGCACAGAACCTTGTCGTAGCAGCAGAATCATTAGGATACGGGACAGTTTATATCGGTTCACTTCGTAATGACGCTCGAAAAGTGAGTGAACTTCTTGAGTTGCCAAGTCACGTCGTACCGTTATTTGGTGTTGCAGTCGGTTTGCCGGATCAACAGTCAGGTAAAAAACCCCGTCTTCCGATGGAGGCAATCTTCCATCGTAATACGTATACTAATGACAACAAGATGCGTGAGTTGCTAGAACAGTATGAGGCAGAAACCTCGTCATATTATGGAGAGCGGACGGATGGCGCACGAACTGAGGGATGGGTCTATCAAATGGCTACCTCGATGAAGGAACCGAAACGGACGTATCTACGTAAGTTCTTACAAGATAAGCAGTTATCGCAAGACTAAAACGGAGGTACTATTATGGATGAGTTTCAATCAGGTCGTTCTCGACTAGAACGAAAACGACAGGAAGAAGAGCAGATGCGACGTACTTCGACACATACACCAATTGAGCATCGAGCAGACCAGCGAATGCGGATTGACGCCTCACAACGGCAGAATCATCGATACGTCGAGGATGGACCAACTTTGACGTCGCGTTCAGTTCAACAAAATCACCGGGGCTCGCAGAAAAAAACACGGACTGGTATCGGAGGACGACTTTTCACCGTAGTCAGAAGGTCTGCCAAGCAAGTCGGAACGATTATGGCGGAGCGGACACGGTCGAATCGACGTAAAAATGGACGTTTGGAAGAAAAGGTACCACGTGAGACGAGGCAGGATGGTTTAAAGAAACAACCTGTTGAGAGAAAGAAACGTCGCTTCAAAACAAAAATATTTGGGCTGCTCTTAGTTCTATTGATTGGCTTTATCCTGTTTGCCTCACAGCCGTTTACCTTTTTATTGATCGGAAGCGACGCAAGACCCGGAGAATCGCTACGAGGTTCACGGTCTGATTCACTATCCGTCATGCAATTCGTACCGTTATCACGGACGATTCAGTTAACGTCGATTCCACGTGATACGTATACACCCATCAGTTGTGAGGATGGGAAAAAAGATAAAATCACGCATGCTTTTGCGTTCGGTGGGGAATCGTGTACGCAAAACGCCGTCAGTGAACTACTTGATGTAGACATCGATAGCAAAATCGTTATCTCTTTCGATAGTTTCATTGGTTTAGTTGATCAAATCGGCGGGATTGATCTTGTTTCGACAGGAACATTCTCGGAGCAAGACGCTAGCGGAAAAGCGAATCAATATGCGTTTCAAAAAGGAAAGGAATACCATATGGATGGAGCGATGGCTCTTGCCTATTCTCGTCACCGAAAAACAGACAATGATGGGGCACGAGCCAATCGTCAGTCAGAAGTCATTCAAGCTGTAGCGACGCATCTGTTGAAGCCGACAGGCTGGACTAAAATTTCATCAGCACATGCTTATATGAAAGAGGAGATGAGTTTAGACATCAGTTACCGTCAAATGGCGACAGCAGGCTTAGCCCTGGCATTGATGTCTGAGCGAGAATATCTTGAAATTGACGTTGTCAGTGATCGATTGAATGGCATTTTCTATGATTTCCCGGATGAAAAAGCCCTGACACAATTGAGAGAAAAATTACAGACGACGTTTTACGGTGTACTGGCGAATGACTGACATTAAAAAAATAGGTTCCTTTTTGAAAGGTTTCCTTCTCCCTATTGCGGGTATAAATTGATGTACGCAGTTGCGCTTTTGAGAACGGAAGATATCATAGCTGAAGACCTGTCCATATCTTCAATATTCATGCTTCTTTGGCCGGAATGAACATATCTTTGAGTAGGCGGCTTAAAAGACGACGTACCGAAATCCGAACACCTAATCGTCGGGATGATGAGAATTCTTGATTGCTTTTTGATATTTTTAACAGGAGTAAGCGATGAAGGAAGCTCTTATCTGCATAAGTATGAGTAGTTCAATAGAGGTGACTAGCTTATTGAGGAGGGACCTAGCATATGAATGTATTAGTTGTAGGTGCATCAGGTACAATCGGAGCTCGCGTCGTCAAGTCGCTTGCGAAAGGTCATCAAGTCACTGTCATCGTTCGACATAAGCATCTCGTCGATCGCTTCGAAAAACTCGGTGTCAAAGCACATTACGTCGACATTGAAACTGAGCTTGAAAAGGTCATTGATCTCGGGGTGGCAGGTCAAAATGCTGTGATTTGTGCAGCGACCGCGGGTGTCGATGGTGAAGCGACTGAAATTGAGTTGCTCGATCGAACGGTTGCTTTAAAAACGATTGATGCTGCGAAAAAGGCACGTGTCCGTCATTTTGTCCTCCTCAGTGCCTATGGCGCTGATCGACCAAATCAATTTAAAAAAGAAGTCTATCCATTCTATGCCGCAAAAAATGCGGCAGAAGAGCAAATTGAGCATAGTGGTTTGACGTATACAATCATTTGTCCGGTCAACATCGTTGACGGAGAAGGTCTTGGACTAATCGAAGCCGATGAGGATTTAAAAGATGTAAAAGATGCAACGATTTCTGAAATTGATGTCGCGTCGATTTTGGCGGCATCGGTCGATAATCGGGCACTTTTCAATCGACGTTTAGAGGTGAAACAAGGAAAAACGTCACTAAATGAAGCGCTTGGTGGAGACGAATCGTTTGAAAGCATTAAAGACAATCGTCGGGTTAAACAACAACTTCCTCGCTATAACTGACAGTAAAAAAGGATGTATATAAACGAGCATATCACTTCCGGGGAAAATGGAAGGGTATGCTCGTTTTTCATAGATTCAGAGGCTGATTCTGCTACACTAATAGAAAGAGGGAGTGGACAGCAGTTGAAAAAATATTTACTATACGTGATTGTCGGGTTAGCGATTAGTGGGATTGCATATAAAAGCTATGACGCCTATAAAGCACAACAGATTAAAGAATTTACTCAAGCGACGCAACAAGCGCAAGGCGGATTAGAGATTGGAATGAAGGCACCAAATCTCAAGTTGGAACAGGATGGAAAAATGGTGGAACTATCTGATTTGACGAATCGATTGATCGTAATCAATTTTTGGGCGACCTGGTGTCCACCATGTAAACAAGAAATACCTGAACTGAACGCTTTTTCTAAAGCGGTGGACGTGCCCGTCTATGGCATCAACGTGACGACATCCGAACGAAAGGTTTCAGATGTAGCCGATTTTCTGAAAGAGACTCCTGTTGATTACGGGGTGCTCTATGATACGCAGGGCCAATCAGAAAATGCTTATCGATTAGTCGCGATGCCGGCGACTTACGTCATTGATACGGATGGAGTCATCGTCGCAAAACACATTGGTCCTGTTACATCAAGTATGCTAAAAGAGATGGTAGGGAAAAAGGGAGGATGAGGGAATGGAGATTCACTGCCGCGACTGTTCTTATCACATCGTCGCTGAAATCGGTCAGCGGGAGGAATGGGGGGAATTCCCTTCGATGCTAACCTATGGACTAGAACAGTACAGAACAGCATTGCCTTTTTTATTCGTGCCGCCTTATCAGGAACCACTCATTAGCCGAGCGCACATCGATGATCAAAACCGGGCGATGTTAATTAAGAACTATCATGCACATATCGATGCAATTGAAGGCGGGTGGGTCCCGCATCAATACGATTTGTTTCAGTGTCCCTGTTGCGATACGATTTCAACACGCTTTTGGTGTGCACTCTTCATTCCTTCAGCTATCATCGAACCGATTCATCGCTGTGAACGAGATGAGACAGTACTACATCGAATTTCGATTGACGATTTGCACCAAGCGAAGTGTCCCGAATGTAGGCATCAATCCTTGTACGTAAGGAATGATTAAACGCGAAAAAGCCATTTAGAAGATGGAAAGACTGACGTGGGCAAGGACGCTCAAGTAGTCAATTCATTGTCTAAATGGCTTTTTAATTATCATCAACCCATTTGCCGAAAGGAAAACGTCTGAAAGGACGATTGGGATGTACTCGATGCATCAATTGAATACGTTGTACCATCAAAAAGTATTGTGTCACCTAATCGTGCCTCAGTCGGTAAATAGCGGCGAGGGATAAAACTTGAACCGTTCTCCCAGAGAAGAACAGCATATTTACCATCAAGCCGTTCAAGCGTACCACGTTTGATCATATTGGACTCCTCCTACAATTACATCGAAGGCAACCATTTTAAAAGGGTTGCAGTATCTCTCTCTAGTTCTCTGTAATTTTAATCTTATGTTTGGTATATTCCCACTTCGTTTTATCTTTACACTTATTTATCTAAATTAGTCGAGAATCGCTTGAATATCCCTCTTTCACATATAGAAGTGAGAAAAAAGAGGCATACCATTCGACTTATGAATGGTATGCCTTACTGATAATAGATTTACGTCACGCGACACTTTTCGTGACTTGTTTTTTTGTCGGTCGTGTAAAGGCGAAGATGAAAGTGAAGAGGGGAGATAAAATTAAGAAAAAGGCAAATGGCACATACGATGTGACGGGCACACCGAGTGTCGAGGCAAAGAATGCCCCGGATACACCCCAAGGAATCAAAGGATTAACAAGTGTGCCGCCATCTTCAAGCGCACGGGATAAAAACCGTGGGTCAATTGACCGTTCTTCAAAAATTTTCTTGAAGGCTTGTCCCGGTAATAAAATAGACAAGTATTGTTCACCTGCCATGAAGTTAACGCCGATTGCAGCAAGTGCAGCAGACGAGATGATACTCCCGTCACGTTGCAGTTTCGAAACGGTTTTTTCGATAATGACATCGATGACTCCGATACCACGTAAAACACCGCCGAACGCTAACGCGAGCATGACGAGGGAGACGGACCACATCATTGATTGGATGCCACCTTTACTAATGATGCTCGCAACCGTTTCATTCGTTGTTTCGAGCTTGAGACCATTTTGGATGACAGACATCCATTGCGCGATGTTCCAATTTCCTTGAACGAGACCTGTGAGTAATAATCCGCTTAAAACGCCTGCAATCAATGTTGGAATGACTGGCATCTTCCGAATAGCGAGTACCATCACGAGAAGCGGAGAAAGCAATGTCCAAGGAGATAAGCGGAAAAGGCTGTCGAGTGCTTGTTGTGTTGCTCCAATCGCTTCTGAATCAATTGATCCTTCACCTCGTCCAAAAATAAGGAAGAGAACAAATGTGATCGCGATAGCAGGAATCGTTGTTCCCATCATAAAACGAATATGATCAAAAACAGAGACGTTGACGATACCTGGTGCGAAATTCGTCGTATCCGATAAAGGAGACATTTTATCTCCAAAACAAGCACCGCTGATGATTGCACCTGCAGCAAGGGCGGGATTGACACCAAGGACGACGGCGATTCCCATCAAGGCGACACCGACCGTACCAATTGTAGTAAATGAACTGCCTGTAAAGGTCGAAACGATCATCGCGATGATTAAAGCGGTTGGCGCGAACCAGGTCGCAGATAATGTCGACAAGCCATAATGGAGCAAGGTTGGAACGGCACCACTCATCATCCAGACGGCGATTGTCATGCCGACGAGTAACATGATTAAAATCGGTTTAATCGCTTCTCGAATACCGTTAATCATATGTTCTTCAAGTTGACTGAAAGGGAAGCGGCGATACACGGCATACCCTACAACAAAAATAAGACTGGCGAGTATAGCGAGATGTGGTTCGGCCTGTGCACCGAATAATGCGGACAATAAGATAATGATACTAATTCCTAGGATAGCTGCGGATTCACGAAAGGACATGCGCATGCTTCCACCTCCTTATATCTTTGTTACGTTTATGCTTGTTTGCTTTTATGTGTGAAAGTAATGAACAAATGCAATCTTATCGAAGATTCCTGACTGCGTCAACTAAGAAAGTTTTACAGCATGTAGACAAAGTAACATGGGGTGAAAAAAGCTTTTCCCTTTTTCGTTGCTTTCCTCAGGCGAGGGCAAGGCTGACCCTACGGACAACAAGCAGGGTCTTGTCTACATCTGGCAGGTCGTGTTAAAAACGTACTTTTTCCCGTAGGAATCAACGGAAAAGCGACGCTTTTTAGGCCGTAGCACAGGGAAAGGCAAACCGTACAGCCGTTTTAGAGCGCGCTCGGTCTTGAATCGCTTTAAATTGCGAAAGCAACTTTCCGCGATCCCCGGCAGCTTTGAAGACGAGGTGAGGCAAGGAAGCGTGAACGGACAGCATTTCCGTGTAGAATTTTTGCTTTTCATAAGAGTTTGTCTACATCCTGAGTTTTATTTAGAAATATAACCAGGAATACAAAAAAATGTGACGATTTTTTGTCGTAAACGCTTTCTTTTTTATAAAAAATCTTGCACAATAAGAAAGTAGTGATGTCGATTTTGTGAACAAGAGGAGGATACATATGTTTACAGCGATTTTTGTTGTTGTTATTGCTTTGATGGGGGCAAGCGTTTTTGGAATCGATCATCTCGTCGCACAACGTGCTGAAAAAAGATGAGAAACATGAACTAAAAAGACTTTGACCAGTTACATCTTACTGAAAGGTGTCATCGGTCAAAGTCTTTTTTTGTTTATAAATTAATAAAAATACATTTGACAGTATAAATATACATATGTTTAAATCAGTTTATCATTATTAACGAAGGAGTATCCGACATGAAATGTACAATCATAGGTGCGACGGGATATACAGCAGTCGAATTGATACGAATGATTGAGCAACATCCCCATTTAGAAATCGTCTCTCTCGTGAGTGATTCGAAGGCAACTGAATCGATTACGGAAATATACACATTCATGAATAAAAAAAACTATTCCCTCTTACAGGAGTTCTCACTTTCCCATTTAGAGGAGGTTGGAACGGAACTCATTTTTTTGGCGACTCCAAGCGGAATTTCAAAACAGTACTTAGAGCAGCTGAGAGATTGGAAAGGGAAAGTCATCGATTTGAGCGGCGATTTACGTCTCGACCAAATATCATATGAACATTGGTACGAAAAACCAGCGGTCGAGCCAATGATTCAAGCAACAGCAACATACGGACTATCAGAATGGAACCGTGAAGCGATAAAAACGAGTCGTTTGATTGCCAATCCAGGGTGTTATGCGACGGCCGTACTCCTGGGTCTCCTACCATTTTTAAAAGAACAGGTCATCGAGCCGGTGCCGATTATCATTCATGCCAGTTCAGGGTTATCGGGAGCCGGGAAATCCTTTAGCGAACAGACACATCATGTGCGATCGAATGAAAACATGCGTCTGTATAAGATGAATCGCCATCAGCACATCCCCGAAATCGAATCGGTCATTCAAACCGTGACGGGGCAAGACGCCATCGTTTCGTTCGCGACATATTTAATTCCAATCAATCGCGGAATCATGGCGACGATGACATTGACTCCACGCATCAATAAATCGGAAACGCAATGGCGTGAGTGGCTCCATGCATTTTACGAGAACGAACCCTTCGTCCGAATTAACGGAAATGATCCGGAAATTAAATCGGTCGTCGGCAGTAACTACTGTGATTTAACGATATACGCTGACGCGAGAACAGGACATCTGACAGTCGTTTCAGTCATTGATAACATGCAAAAGGGTGCAGTCGGGCAAGCGATTCAAAATGCGAACTTGATGTGCGGATATGAGGAAGCACTCGGTTTGACCCAGCAACCATTATTCATTTAAAGGAGGAACGAACGTGTTGAACTTACAAACCGTGTCACCGTTGACGCTGACGACACCAAAAGGCTTTAAGGCGACAGGTATACATGTTGGACTCAAACGAAAACGGAAAGATTTAGGCTTGTTGGTATGTGAAGGAGGAGCGAGTGCGGCGGCTGTCTATACGACAAATCAAATGCAAGCAGCACCGATTATAGTGACAAAACAAGCGATGGAAGCCTCAGAGGGGCGTATTCATGCCATTTTAGTCAATAGCGGGAATGCTAACGCCTGCACCGGTGAATTAGGTTTGACCCATGCCTATACGTCGCAACACGCAATCGCGAATCACTTACAGATTAAACCGGAACAAGTCGCAATCGCATCGACCGGAATCATTGGTCAAACGTTGGCGATCGACACGTTAGTAGCTGGAGTCGATCAACTGGTGGCGAGTGAGGCGGAAGAAGAAGCGGATGCTTTTGCCCATGCGATTTTAACGACTGACACAGGTATCAAAACGGCCGGGTATCAATTTTTGATGAATGGAAGTGAAGTTTCGATTTGCGGTGTTGCGAAGGGGTCAGGAATGATTCATCCAAACATGGCGACGATGCTCGGATTTTTAACGACCGATGCGACCGTCGAACCAAACGTCCTGCAAACGATATTAAAACGCTCAATCGACCGGACGTTCAATTGCATTACGGTCGATGGTGATAGTTCAACCAATGACATGGTCATGATGTTAGCGAGTGGTGCGGCAAAAACGCCGACAATCATGCTTGATACGCAAGAAGCGGAGCAGTTTGAGCAGGCGGTCACGCATGTCTGTCAAGAACTTGCGAAGCTCATTGCACGAGACGGAGAGGGCGCAACGAAGTTGATTGAAGTAACGGTTCAAGGAACGGACGAAGAACGATTGGCACGAAAAATCGCCAAACAAATCGTTGGTTCTTCGCTCGTTAAAACCGCGATTTTCGGAGAAGACGCGAACTGGGGACGAATTGTAGCAGCAATCGGAAGCATCGATGAACCGATTGATGTCTCGAAAATTGATATTCGGATTGGTTCACAGTGGGTCTTACGACAGAGTATGCCGATTTTGTTCGATGAGACACTTGCTTCAAATGAACTTGCGGCGGATACGGTAGCGATTGAAATCGATTTAAATAGTGGGTCGGCCGTCGGACGTGCCTTCGGATGTGATTTGACGTACGACTATATCAAAATCAATGCGAGTTACCGGACATGAAACAACGAAAACTGATCAAACTCGGTGGGAGTATTTTTGAACAACTCGATTCCCGTTATTTTAAAGAATGGAAAGACTGGTGCGATGCTGGTCACGAATTAATCATCTTGCATGGTGGCGGCCCCGCTTTATCAGCTTATTGTGAAACCTTAGAAATCGAATCCGTCTTCCGGGAAGGCGTCCGTGTGACGACCGAGGAGGTCTTACTCGGGGCAGAACGTGTCCTCGGGGGCGAGGTTCAGTCAAAAATCGTTTATCAGCTCAATCGATCAGACCTACCTGCAGTCGGATTGACGGGGATTGACGGTGCAAGCATTGGCGGAGAGCAACGACAAGGGTTAGGGGCAGTTGGTGATATTCGCTTCGTAGATAAAACCTTATTTGAAACGCTACTCGGCGCAGGCTATATTCCGGTCGTGACGTCGCTGATTACCGGTCCGTCCGGTGCGCTTAATAGCAATGGCGATACATGTGCGATTGCCGTCGCAAACGCACTCGATGTCGATGCGTTTGAGCTATTGACGGATGTCGAAGGAGTCCGGTTAGATGGTGCTTATCAAGCAGTCGTCACGCGAGAAATGTTGGAAGGCGGCATAAAGACAAATGAGATTCATGGTGGCATGATTCCGAAAGTAGAAGCGGTGATTGAAGCATCAAAACAAGGGATTCCAGACGTTCGGATTCGGTCCGGGAAATACGTGACGAGTCAGGGGACTCGCGTCAAGGAGGAAACAGATGAGCGCATTACTACCAACTTATCAACGTCATAATATCGAATTAGTCGAAGGGACGGGATCGTTCGTCAAAGATACGCAAGGCATCACGTATCTTGATTTTATGATGGGGATTGCCGTTTGCAACACGGGACATAGGCATCCTTACGTAGAGCAACGCCTCAAAGAACAACTTGGTCAGCTTTGGCATACGTCAAATTTATTTGAAAGCAGTAAGCAGGAACGTGTCGCGACGCTACTGACGGAGAACAGTCACTTGAGTCATGCTTTCTTCTGTAACAGCGGAACAGAAGCGAATGAAGGTGCGTTTAAATTAATTCGCAAATGGACGCAAAAAACAGAAATCTTGTCATTCAGCCAATCGTTCCACGGGCGGACATTCGCGATGATGGGAGCAACAGGTCAAGAAAAAGTCAAAGAAGGGTTCGGTGAAATGGTAGCGGACTTTAAACACCTCGTGTTCAACGACTTAAGTAGTTTAGATGCCATCACGGAAAAAACGGGCGCCGTTTGGCTCGAAATCATCCAAGGTGAAGGTGGTGTCATCGTCGCGGACGATGCTTGGTTGGAGGCGTTAATGAAACGGACAAAAGCGTATGGCGTCAAAATCGTCGTCGATGAGGTCCAAACGGGGATTGGGCGAACTGGATCACGTTTCGCTTTTGAACAGACGCCACTAAAACCAGATATCATTACAGTCGCGAAAGGGCTCGGAAGCGGTTTTCCGGTTGGAGCGATCATCACGACTGCGGAAGCGGCAACCATATTTACACCGGGGACACACGGCTCAACATTTGGCGGGAACCCGCTAGCAATGACAGCAGCGGAAGCGACACTCGACCTTCTCTTAACAGACGAGCTTTTACACGAGGTGCAGGAGAAAGGAAATTACTTGATGAGAAGACTCGCAGCAGAGTTGCCTGAAACAAGTCTGCATAGTGTTCGAGGACGTGGTTTGATGATTGGAATTGAATTCGAACGACCGGTCGCTGGAATTGTCCAAGCGCTTCAACAAGTAGGGATGCTCGTCGTCAGTGCCGGACCACACGTAGTTCGTTTATTACCGTCTCTATTTGTGACACGACAGGAACTAGATCTTGCGCTAGAAAAAATAAAACAAGTCTGCCAACAGGAGGTCATGGTATGAACGGGATAGGTACATTAACGCTTGCAAATGGGACAACGTATTCAGGAGAGCTGGTCGGTACATCATCCGCTAAAGGAGAAGTCGTCTTTTTCACCGGTATGACCGGTTATCAAGAAGTATTGACGGACCCCTCTTACCGTGGACAAATCCTTGTTTTCACGTATCCGCTAATTGGGCAATACGGAATCGCCCATGATGAAGCAGAAAGTAATCAGATTCAAGTCGCGGGTGTCATTGTTCAAACGCTCGCACAAAACGGAGCACGAACGGATTTTGCCGACTGGTTAGCAGAAGCGGATATACCTGTTCTGACAGGAGTCGATACACGGGCGCTTGTCCATCAACTTCGATCATCTGGCGATCAAATGGGAAGTATTGAGGCAGACGCTCTACACGAGAAACGCCATCAGACAGGAATCGCATCCGTCTCCGTCAAAACGATGAAAACATATGAACTCGAGAATGCTGATGGACATATCGTTTGTCTGGATTATGGCGTCAAAAAATCGATGATTGAAGCTTTACTGGCACGGGGTATGCGCGTGACAGTTGTTCCATTCGATACAGAAGCGTCCGCCATCAAAAGATTGCAACCGGACGGGCTGTTGTTCTCGAATGGTCCTGGAAATCCGGATCAACTTGAACCATTTCTCTTAGAAATTAAACAGCTCGCGATGGATTATCCGACGCTCGGCATTTGTATGGGGCATCAAATCATCGCGAAAGCCTTCGGCTGCCAAATCACGAAACAACATCACGGGCATCGGGGGGCAAACCACCCCGTCCGTCACCTTGCTTCCGGTCGTGTTTTCATGACCTCGCAGAATCATGGGTACGTCGTTGAGGCAGAGAGTGTTGCGGCGTCAGAGCTAGTTACGGCATACGAACATATTAACGATGGTTCGATTGAAGGATTGATTCATCCATCGCAACCAATCATGACAGTGCAGTTTCACCCAGAAGCAAATCCGGGACCGACAGAAGCAATGGTCGTGTTTGATCAATTCGTCGCCTCGGTTTTATCACAGGAGGTAGCCCATGTTGGATAACAAAAAAGTCATGGTCATTGGATCGGGACCAATCGTCATTGGTCAGGCGGCGGAATTTGATTACTCCGGAACGCAAGCATGTCAAACACTTCGGGAAGCGGGCTGCGAGGTCATTCTCATGAATTCGAATCCGGCTACGATCATGACGGATCCGTCGACGGCGGATCAAGTATATATCGAAGCGATGACACTCGAAAAGGCGACAGAAATCATCGAACGAGAACGCCCGACGCATTTACTTGCGACCGTTGGAGGACAGACAGCTTTGAACCTGTCGCTCACGCTGGATGAAGCGGGCATCCTCGAGCAATATGGTGTTTCGCTGCTCGGAACATCGCTCGAAACGATTCGGGACGGAGAGGATCGTGAACGTTTCAAACAACGGATGATTGAATTACATCAACCACTCCCGGATAGTCAAACGATTGAAACGATTGAGGAACTGGAGAATTTCATGGAGGACCACGGTGTACCCCTTGTCATCCGTCCTGCATTCACATTAGGGGGAACCGGTGGTGGAATCGCGACGACGAAGGAAGAAGCACGTACGCTTGCGATGAACGGTCTGCAAGCAAGTCCGATTTCCCAGTGTTTGGTCGAAGTCAGTATCGCAGGTTACAAGGAAGTGGAATATGAAGTGATGCGTGATGCATACGATACGACGATTATCGTTTGTAACATGGAAAACATCGACCCAGTCGGTGTCCACACGGGTGACTCGGTTGTCTTTGCTCCAATCCAATCAATTTCTGATCGAATGAATCAACTTCTTCGGACCGAGGCACGTCGCATCGTTTCCGTACTCGGTGTGATCGGTGGTTGCAATATCCAATTCGCGATTCATCCGACAGAGCACCGGTATTTCGTCATCGAAGTCAACCCGCGTGTCAGTCGTTCTTCCGCCTTGGCCTCGAAGGCAACAGGGTATCCGATTGCAAAACTAGCGACACGTCTTGCGCTCGGTGAACGCTTGGATGACTGCATCAACCCTGTGACGAAAGAGACGATGGCGAGTTTTGAGCCGGCACTCGATTATATTACGGCGAAAGTACCATGTTTCCCATTTGATTTATTTTCAGGGTGTGACCGTGCGCTCGGAACACAGATGAAGGCGACCGGTGAAAGTATGGCAATGGGGAAAACGTTAGAAGAAGCACTGCAAAAAGCATGGCGTGGTGCAGGGGTCGAACAGGCACCACTCTATCCATCGTGGATGCGTGAGGCGACGAGTGAGCAGTTGTGGAAAGAAATCACGACTCCAACCGATTTACGGTTGTTGGCGATGCTCGCCTTGCTCGATCGTCAGGCGACGACGCAGGACGAACTAGCGGCACAGACAAGTATCCAACCGCTCTTTTTAGAACTGTTTGCTCGGTTGCTGACGATGCGCGACTCGCTCGACCTGACGAAACCTGTTTCCATTCAACAAGCGAAACGGCACGGTTTTACCGATCAGCAGATTGCTGACATCACAGGTGTGGCAGCGGAAGATGTCCACGAACTGCGGATAGCGCATGACATTACTCCCGCCTTCCAAATGATTGACACGTGCGCAGCAGAATTCGTCAGTACGACTCCTTGTTACTACGGAAGTTGGTCTGGGCGAACTGAAGTACTACCATCGAATCAACAAAAGGTCGCAGTCATCGGAGCGGGTCCGATTCGAATCGGACAAGGCATTGAATTTGATTACTGCTCCGTCCATGCGGTCCGCGCTTTACAACGTGCCGGGTACGAAACCATCATGATTAACAACAATCCGGAAACCGTTTCGACGGATTTCGAAGTGGCAGATCGCCTCTACGTTGAGCCGTTGACGATTGAGGATGTCGTTCATGTCTTAGAAGCAGAACAATGCCAAGATGTCCTTGTTCAGTTCGGGGGACAGACGGCAATCAGCTTAGCAGCCGATCTCGAAGCACGTGGGTATCAGTTATTAGGCACGACCTCAGACACGATTGATGCGATGGAAGACCGCCACCGGTTTTACGATTTTCTCGATCAATTAGACATCAAGCATATTCCGGGAGAAGAAGTCATGACAGTTGATGCATTGAAGAAAACTGTGATGGCACTTGGTTATCCTTTAATCGTTCGTCCATCGTATGTGATTGGCGGGAAAGGGATGCATATTTTAAACGACGACGCGATGTTAGAAGCGCTTTTACCATGGCTGACATTCCCCGTGCTCCTCGATGCTTACATCGCTGGTCAAGAGTTTGAAGTCGATTGTATTTCAGATGGGACGACGAGTTACGTTCCAATCATTATGGAACAAATTGAGGCGGCAGGCGTTCATTCAGGTGACTCGACGATGGTTCTTCCGCCAAAGTCAGCCTCAGCTCAGCTACAAAATGAAATCGAGCGGATCTCTAAAAAAATCGGTCAGCATCTCTCATACCGTGGAGCGTTCAATATTCAATTCGTCGTCACGGGACAACAGATCTATGTTCTAGAAATTAATCCTCGCGCGTCACGGACATTACCGATCGTCGCGAAGGTAACGGGACAACCATTACTTGAATGGGCTGTAAAGGCAGCAATCGGTCAAAAAATCGAATTGCCGTCAGAGCGGATGGAACTCTCTTTCCATGCGGTCAAGACACCGGTCTTCTCGACGTTGAAACTGACACATGTCGATCCAAAAACGGGTCCGATCATGCGTTCGACCGGAGAAACGTTACAGTGGACAGAAAATGGTCATGCAAAGGAGCGTTTCTTATTCGATGAAACAACGAAACGTCACATGACCAAACCTGCGCATACGATTGCTGGTCACGGGACAGAAGCGTGGGGACAAGCGACGCCGCTCGGAGATTTCCCTGTGTTTGACGAGTGTGTTGCCTTTTTTTCTTTCATTCCTGAAGAAAAAGGACTCCGGGAACAAGCCCTTGCAAAAGGCGTTCATGTCATTACTGAGCAACATCTAGCCGAATATTACGAAGCGGTTCGTGATTGTGCATCGATTCCAGTCAAACCGTTAAGCGAATGGATGATCAAGCAAAAGGAGTGGATGAAAGGATGAAGACGAAGCACAAGTTACAACATATGTTGACGCTGGAAGAATTGACGGCTGAAAGTTTAACAGAGCTACTTGAGCTTGCAAAAGCAGTCAAACAATCCCCAAGCGACTATCAAACGGCACTGGCGGGAAAAAAGGTTGCGCTCTTATTCGAAAAAGCATCGACACGGACGCGGATATCATTTGAAGTCGGTGTCGTCGAACTAGGCGGATACCCGGTCGTCCTAAGTGGTGCTGACATGCAAATCGGACGCGGAGAACCGTTAAGCGATACGATCAAAGTCATGAGTCGTTACGTAGATGCATTGATGATTCGGACGTTTGCCCATGAGACGGTCGAAACGCTTGCTACGCATGGAACGATTCCCATCATTAACGGCCTGACGGATCTACATCATCCGTGCCAAGTACTCGCAGATTTGCTGACGATTGAAGAACACTTAGGTTCTCGTCAAGGCAAGATTTTGACGTATATCGGTGACGGAAACAATATGGCGCACTCCTTATTGCTCGGTGGAGCACTGAGTGGGATGGAAGTACGTATTTGTAGTCCGGATGCGTATGCGCCGAACGAAAAAATCGTTGCACAGGCGATAGAAATCGCGAAGGCGACAGGTGGAACAATCCAGCTCTTTACGGATCCCGTAGCAGCTGTAAAAGGTGCAGAAGTCATTTACAGTGATGTGTTTACGAGCATGGGGCAGGAGTCAGAGTCGATTGAGCGCCTGAATGCCTTTGCAGGCTATCAAGTGAATCTATCTTTGCTTCGCGAGGCAGCAGATGAAGTCATCTTCTTACATTGTTTGCCGGCACACCGTGGGGAAGAGGTGACGGCTGATGTCATCGATGGGACGCACTCCGTTGTGTTCGATCAAGCAGAAAATCGTCTTCATGCTCAAAAAGCACTGATGATTGAGCTGCTGGGCAAGTAAGTGACAGACGTTGGTTTGTTGCTTGAAAAATAAAATCAAAAAGGAATCATTCTTTCATGCGCTTTTCTCAGGGGAGGTGCCCTCTTGCCCTTTTCCTGTAGAAGTTGCGTGAAGCGAGTGTTTCCTTATCCTTTCTACAAGAGATGAGCTCCGTGTCCTAAATAAGCGGACGCCATGATTGAAAAGAATATGCATTGAAATGGCCGATGATCCCATGAGAAAAGGGAGTATCGGCCATTTGGTTGATGTAGGACGGAAACGTCCGTTGTGAAAATCGATATCGGACTGCCGCATGATTCAGTCCCCCTTTTCCGGTGAAAGAAACGAAGGGAATTAATCGAACTGCCGTCGTGCGAGACGGGCTTCATGCTCTTTATTGACCTGTCGTTTATTTTTTTCATGGAGGCGATGCATGAAGGGAGTTCGTTGCCAAGATGCAGACCATTCCGACTCTTTTCCGGCACGGAGGCCGAGAATATAATCATAACTATGATGTAGACGTTCAATCATATCCGTCCGCACATCACAGATATGTCCGTGACCTGGTACGAGCAATTTCACCTCGTATTCATAAATGAACGATTCAAGTAGTTCGAGCGTCGTTAAATATTCCGTCGAGTCATGTTCAATCAAGGGGATTTCAACATCTGACGCATAATCCCCACAAATGAGTAAATTCATTGGCATGACGACGAAGGATAGGTGTGTTTCTTCATGACCCGGCGTCAAAAAGAAAATAAGTTTAGTCGATCCGATGGTGAGTGTTGTTTCCGATTCTTCAATGATATGCGTGATCTCCGGAAAGAGGACAGGAGAATCGATATAGTATTCATCATTAAAATTTTGAACTTCTTCTAAAGCGACTTGTGTGTCAGTTTCGATGAACCGACGCGATGCAACCGCGATGGCGTCTTTAAAAGCATAAGCTCCTAAAATATGATCAAAGTGAGCATGGGTGTAAACGATATAGAGCGGACGTTCATGGCGGATGATTTCAACATCTCGGCGAATCGTCGCAATTTCATCCGGCAACCAGCCGGGGTCGACGACAATCAAGCAATCCGGCGTTTCAATCAAGGTTGAAGTTGTTTTCATCAATGTACTTTGATAGACGGTCACGCCCGGCATCTTCATCTGGATCATGAAATCCCTCCTTTTATATCGAACTATACCCTGAAACGATGAGGAATTACCCTAGAAGACAACAAAAAAGACGGCTTGCATCGCGCAAGCCGCCTGCCCTCTAGAGGGATTATGGTCGTTGACCTATGTTATGTCTTAAAATTGGAGCGGGTGAAGGGAATCGAACCCTCATCATCAGCTTGGAAGGCTGAGGTTTTACCACTAAACTACACCCGCATGAGTGCTACATGAAATATAGTAGCATAGCAAAGCAGTTATTTCCATAACTTTTATGAAAAAAAGCTATTTCGGTTGATTTTATGTGTACAATAATAATAGCTAAATCGTTTACATGAGCTTCCTGTAACGATTGTGAATGGCTGAAGATGGATAGAGGAGCGTATGAGTAGTGAACAAAGTTCAAGTTTGGAGCGAACAGCCGATGGGAAAAGGATGGAGGGCACAATGCCATCATCAAATCGATCGTCATCGCTTCACGACAGGAGAGTGGTTCCTTAACGCAAGCTTACTTGCCTTTTCGATTGAACAGGATGCGGATATGTTACCGGACGTGCTTCCGAACGTGTTGAACATCCCGCTGGTCTCTGAACGGATGAAACAGGCGCTTGAACAGTTTACACCGTTTTCTGTTCAATGTCTTCGGGTTCAACTTCAAACGAGATCGGGATGGAGCAACTACTATCTCATCAATATACTAGCGGTCAGACGGGTGGAACATCTACATAAGACGAACATTTTCCGACCAATCGGAAAAAAGTATGTCTACTTCATGACAGAGCGACTCGTTCAAGATTCGCTCGGTGTCCATCATCTATTACGAGACGAACTGACAGATCGAATTTTCGTCTCCAGTCAGCTAGCACGGTATTTAGAACGATTAACCGTGACCGGGATACAATTTGACGAGATAAATCGAATGGAGGAATTAATATGAAACAATACACGGTCGATAATTGGATTACACTTGAATATCCACAAGCATTTGAATATCAAGAAGAAGAGACTTTTGTCAGTTTTTATTCGACAGAAGAAAATGCGATGGGAACCTTACAACTTTCGATTTATGAATCGGAATCGGAGGAATTGACGCCATTCGAAGCAGCCGAACAAGAAATCAACTTGTTGGTTGAAGAATTTGATATCGAATTGACGAGTCCACTTGAAACGCGTCGTAATTCAACAAAAGAAGCGTTGCTCGCAGTAGATGGAAAAGAGGAAGGAATTTTCCTTCGCATCTTTGCGTATTCAGATGGAGAACGCCTTGTATTATTAACGTACTCAGCGGATCGCGAATCGCTCGAGTTAGAAGAAATCGAAACAATCATGACATCTTTAAAATGGATTTCTTGAGTTGAAAAAGGTGCTAATTCAAAACGATTCCCTTCACAATTCTTTGTGATGGACCGTTTCGTCCTTAGCATAAGAAACGCCGATGATTCCGTTTTTCATACGGAGTCATCGGCGTTTTTTTTGCTTCATCTCGTTCATGATGACTGGATGCACACTTGGTTCCCGTAGCGAAAAGCCCTTTTTCTTTGAAATACAGTAAACAAGTGTTTTACGCACTTTTCAGGGGGGACACGCCAACATGCTCTTCACTCGTCCTAAAAGTTTATTTACAGCCGGAGCTGACGTTAACGTCAGCTCTTTGTTTCGATTAAGAGCCCTGTTTTCGAATAGAAGCAGGATATGGAGCATTGATATGATTATTCAACCAACCGGCAATGTCTGCGAACACACGAATGCGTTCGAACTCATGGAAGAGTTCATGACGTAAACCGCGATAGACGGTCAGTTGAGTATCTTCAACGCGAACGCGATTGTAGGCATCAAACAATGCGTGAATTCCTTTTCCATCAAAGGCGACCGGATCATCTTCTCCGGCGACGAGTAGAAGGGGGAGATGCCGTGGGTGCTGATAAAGATTTGCTAGCGCATTGACGGATTTGGTTGCCGTCAAGAGCTCATGGAAAAATCCGAGTGTTACGGTCTGCCCTGAAAGTGGATCTTCATCATACCGCAAGACGGATTGTGGGTCCGAGGATAACCAGGCATTCGACGAAAGGGCGGGGAAAAAACGTAAGTTGTATCGACCGAATACAGCACGCCCCATCCCTTCAGCTGGTTGTTTGGCGGAAGTATTAGCAATCAACCGTTTAACGAGTTGTTTACTGACTGTTCCTGAAACTCCAGCATCGGTAGGTGGACCACTAGCGATGACGCCTGCTAGCACATGCCCAAGCGTTTGACCAAGGCGTCGTGAGATGAGGGAACCAAAACTATGTCCGAATGCGAAAACCGGTAATTCAGGATACTGTTGCTTAATATCTTGTACGAGCTCCTCTGCGTCCTGAATGAGTTGTTCAAACCCTTGGTTCGGCTCTAGATGACCGAGGGCATCTTGCTGCTGCGCACGTTCACCAAAACAGCGAAGATCGGGAATGAAAGTATGGAAGTGGTGAGCATTGAGAAATTCTGCGAATTCGTCATAGCGTGCCCCGTGTTCCATCATGCCATGGAAAACGATGACGACTCCCTTTGGTGCTTGTGCTTCTAGGATCCGCATATTTGTTGTATAGCCATCAGAAGCAATCCAGTGTGTATGATTAATTGTCACATGTCTCATCCTCTCTTGATTACGAAAGACCAAAGATTGTTCCGTCTTCAGAAATCCCCATCTGATTAGCAGCCGGTTTTTTAGGAAGACCCGGCATCGTTAATACATTCCCGGTTAGAGCAATAATGAATCCGGCACCGATGGCCGGCTTGATTTCACGAACGGTGATGGTAAATCCTTCGACCCGACCATATTTTGATGGATCATCCGTTAAAGAAAACGGTGTTTTCGCCATACAAATCGGCAGGTCATTCAGCCCGCGTTCTGCACAACGTTCAAGTTCGCGCAATGCTTTGTCTTCAAAATGTACGTCAGCAGCACCATAGACACGCGTTGCGATTCGTTCGATTTTTTGCTTGAGGGGTAACTCTGCTGGATACAACGGTTTGAATTGACTCTCTTCCTCGAGTGCCTCCATGACTTGACTGACGAGTGCTTCGCCACCAGCACCACCTTGGCTGAAGACTTCGCTCTCTGCGACGCGAATGTTTCGTTCGCGACACCATGTTAAGACGGTTTGCCGTTCTGTTTCTGTATCAGTGAAAAATCGATTGAGTGCGACAACAGCGGGAACACCGAATACATCCATCGTCTCGACATGTTTTTCGAGCAACGCCAGTCCTTCTGTTAAGGCGGCTAGGTTTTCTTCGACGAGTTGATCTTTTGCGACGCCACCATGCATCTTAAGTGCTCGGATCGTCGCGACAATGACAACAGCATCTGGATGGAGATTACCAATTCTTGATTTGATGTTGAAGAATTTTTCAGCCCCTAGGTCAGCGCCGAATCCAGCCTCTGTCACGACATAATCACTTAACTTAAGTGCAGTCCGTGTTGCGATGAGTGAGTTACAGCCGTGGGCGATATTTGCAAATGGCCCGCCGTGAATTAAAGCGGGTGTTCCTTCGACGGTCTGGACAAGGTTCGGACGGAACGCTTCTTTTAGCAGTAATGTCGCAGCACCCGACGCTTCAATGTCTTTGACCGTGATTGCTTGCTGATCATAAGAATAAGCGACGACGATCCGGCTGATCCGTTCTTCTAAATCTTTTAAGGAGTCGGCTAAGCATAAGACGGCCATGATTTCGGAAGAGACTGTAATATCGAAACCGTCTTGTCGTGGAATGCTGTGTGCGGGTCCCCCTAGACCAATCGTAATGTTTCGGAGGGCGCGGTCATTCAAGTCGAGAACGCGTTTCCAGGTGATGCGACGTGGATCGATGTGAAGCTCGTTTCCTTGATGCATGTGATTATCGAGTAAAGCACTAATCGTATTATGAGCCGAAGTAATCGCATGCATGTCTCCAGTGAAATGAAGATTGATTTCTTCCATCGGTAACACTTGACTATACCCACCGCCACAAGCGCCACCCTTTAATCCCATAGTTGGTCCAAGGGAGGGTTCGCGTAAACAAATCATCGTTTTATGATTTTGACGATGGAGTGCTTGACCTAAACCGACGGTCACAGTTGATTTTCCCTCACCGGCAGCCGTCGGGTTGATGGCTGTGACTAAAATGAGCTTCCCATCCGTTTTAGTTGCGAGGCGAGTTGCTAATCCATCACTTAACTTTGCTTTGTACTTTCCGTAGCTGTCGTAATCAGCCTCCGTAAGTCCGATTTGATCAGCAATCTCAGAGATTGGTTTTAAAATCGTTTGTTGTGCAATTTCTAAGTCAGAACGAATGGTTTTTTCCATGGCAGCTTCTCCCTCTCCAATTATAGATTTCTCTCTATTTCCTTATAGTAGCGTATCTAAAACAGACACGCCAAATAATCGTTCAATATTTTCCACCCAAAGAGTCAAATCGTTACGTTTTCATTTTTTGTCGAATTTCGTAATGTAAGGTAGAGGAGGGATGATAAATGGCATCAGGCAATAAGAAAAAACTAAAACGCGGACTGGATTTCTGGATGTTCGTAGGACCGGTTTTTTTGGTTTTCGCGGTCATTGTTCTTGTTCCATTTTTTAATGGCGTTATGTATTCATTCACGGATTGGAACGGGATTACAGGTGAACTGAATTGGATTGGTTTTGACAATTATGTTCGATTGTTTACGAGTGATGAACAGTTCCAACAGTCATTTTGGTTAACGACGCGCTATACAATTGTTGCTGTTGTCTTGACCAATCTAGTTGGATTCATCCTGGCATTTTTATTAACACAAAACATTCGGACTCGTAATTTTTTACGAACGATTTTCTTTATGCCGAACTTGATTGGTGGATTGATTCTTGGGTTCATCTGGCAGTTTATTTATGTGAAAGGTTTTTCTTCGATTGGCGAGTTAACGGGTTGGAGTCTTTTTGAATTACCATGGCTCGGAGATGCCCGAACAGGTTTTTGGGGAATCGTCATCGTCTCGATTTGGCAAGGTGGCGGGTACATCATGGTCATCTATATCGCTGCGTTACAAAATGTACCGCAAGAATTGGTTGAAGCGGCAAAAATTGATGGAGCGAATCGCTTATCGACACTGCGTAATATTACGATTCCATTGATCATGCCGTCGGTGACGATTTGCTTATTCTTAACGATTTCCTGGTCATTCAAACTGTTCGACACGAACTTATCGTTAACGAACGGTGGTCCGTTCAAGTCGACAGAGATGCTCGCTTTGAACATCTACAAAGAATCCTTTACAAATAATAATTTAGGACTTGGTTCAGCGAAGGCTGTCATCTTCTTTGTGGTCGTTGCGGCGATTACAGTCACACAGGTCTACTTAACGAAAAAGCGGGAGGTGGAAGCATGAGTACAGCCCAACCTTTACCGACGCCAAAAAAACAAACGCCAAAACAAAAACCGAAAAAAAAGGGACGCTATTCGATTCGACTTGGAATGGTCGAAATTGCGGCGCTCATCATGGGACTGCTCTATATGATTCCCTTTTACTACGTACTTTCGAATTCGTTTAAGTCGAGAGGGGACATCTTTACGAATACATCCGGTCTTCCAAAAGAGTGGATGGCTTCAAACTACGTGGATGCCTGGGAAGCGATGAACTTCGGAAGAGTATTCTTGAATTCCGTCATCATCACGGTCGGTGCGAATGCAATCATCGTTATTTTCTGTTCGATGGCGGCATGGAAACTCGTTCGGACGAAAACACGCTTGTCGACGATTATTTTCTTTTTGTTCGTCGCAGCGATGATCATTCCGTTCCAATCGATCATGATTCCGTTATCGAAGTTATCGGGTCAGCTCGGTTTGCAAAATAGTTACTGGGGCTTAATCTTGATGTATCTCGGGTTTGGATCAGGATTATCGATTTTCTTGTATCATGGGTTCATGAAATCCATTCCGGAAGAAATCGAAGAAGCGGCCATTATCGATGGCTGCTCACAGTGGGGTGTCTTTTGGCGGATCGTCTTCCCGCTCCTTAAGCCCATTACGGTCACAATCGTCATCTTGAACACGCTTTGGATTTGGAATGACTTTTTGTTACCATCGCTGATGTTACGTGATGTTGATTTACGGACGATTCCACTGGCGACTTTCTATTTCTTCGGTCAATACACGAAACAATGGGACTTGGCGCTTGCCGGACTCGTGCTTGGTATCATCCCGTTACTGCTCTTCTTCTTCGCGATGCAAAAGCAAATCATTCAAGGAATTACGAGTGGTTCCATCAAATGATTTTTGAAAGCGCGTTCTCGCTTCTGCGGGAACGCTTTTGCTTGATAAACTTAATCAGACTAATCAGACAATTTTATTTTTTTGAAAAAAAAAGCTTTTCAAAGTGTGACGGCATAGTGTACGATAATCTCAATTCAATTGTAACAACGACGTTGAAGGGAAGAGTAACACCTTGAAAAACCGTATTAGCGAGCTGGGGACGGTGAGAGCCCAGTCGGAAACAAGTTGTGAAGAACATCCTGGAGTCGCTACCCGAACACGATTGTCAGTAGGCGTAGCCGGAAATGCCTGTCCGTTATCATATGGCCGAAGATTGAGATGATGATTCATCAAGTCTTTTGAGTGAGTAGCTTTGCTACTAACATGGGTGGTACCGCGGAACCGAGTCTTTCGTCCCATATTCTTGGGAGAGAAGGGCTCTTTTTTATGGCTTCTTTTTCAAAACACAATTGAGGAGGAAGAAAACCATGACAACACTCGTATCGATGAAACAGACACAGGAAGCCATCACACTCGTAAAAAAACGCTTTGAGGACCAGTTCTCTAAAACACTCGGATTGACACGTGTAGAAGCACCTTTATTCGTAGAAAGCACACTAGGTGTCAACGATCACTTAAACGGAACGGAGCGTGTCATTCGCTTTGATGCAATCGATCATCAAGTAGAACTTGAAATCGTTCAGTCACTCGCGAAGTGGAAACGCCAAGCGTTGCACACATATGGGTTTGCAGAAGGCGAAGGGCTATATACATTGATGCATGCGATCCGTCGGGATGAAGTACTCGACGCGACACATTCGATTCATGTTGATCAATGGGACTGGGAACGGATCATCTCAAAAGAAGCTCGGACAATCGATTCATTAAAGACAACGGTCTTATCCATCTATGAAACAATTCGCCAAGTTGAATTAGAAGTTCAAGAGCAGTTCGGGATTGAAGCGACGTTACCGAAGACGATTCATTTCATGACGACACAAGAGCTCGAAGATTCGTATCCGAGCCTATCATCAAAAGAGCGGGAAACGGCAATTACAAAAGAGTACGGTGCGGTCTTCCTTATGCAAATCGGCGGAGCTTTAGCTTCTGGAGAAAAACATGATGGCCGAGCAGCTGATTACGACGACTGGTCACTAAACGGTGATATTTTAGTTCATCACCCGGAAATTGGTGCTTTTGAGTTATCATCGATGGGAATTCGCGTCGATCGGGCGGCACTCTTGTCTCAAATCAAGACGACAGGAGAACACGAAAAATTAGAGTTTCCTTTCCATCAAGGTGTTCTTTCAGAGACACTCCCGTTGACGATGGGAGGAGGGATCGGGCAATCACGAATGGCGATGTTCCTATTGAAGAAACGTCACATCGGGGAAGTCCAAGCATCCGTCTGGTCAGAGGAAACGCGTCGTTCGTACCGCGAGCAAGGTGTGCACCTCCTGTAAGCGAGTGACTATATTATATAGAAGAAATGAAAATGAGATCTCACAAACGTGGGGTCTCTTTTTTAGTATGAGTAAGTTCATAAGACCTTAGACGGAGGGAAAACGTGTTGAATTGACGTATAATGGGCATAAGAATAAATAAGAAAGAGGTGAAGACATGTCTGCATTACTCATTACAGGACTGGTATTTGCGTTATTATTTGTTCTATTTCTTTGGTTTAACATTAAAGGACTTCGAACGATGTGGCGTGATTATAAAGAAACAGGCTCAATGGTAGCACTAGGTTTCTTTATTGTAGGTGTGATTGGTATTTTCACTGGTGTATGGACGACACTTGTCGTCATCATCTATTATCTCCTCCGTCCGCGAGGTTAAAAAAGAGGAGGGGTCAAGCGTGTTAGAGTGGTTATTTGCAGCTGGAGAGTCAAATCTCTGGCTTTTTTTAGGGATTATGATTCTTGGATTAGGTACTGAATTAATTCCGGCAGAAGTCGGGTTACCCTTACTGGGTCTGTATGTCTCAAACGGAACACTCGGCTGGACGACGGCTGTCTTAATCGGCTTCTTTGGTAGCCTGATGGGAGCGACATTATTTTATTTTTTAGGTCGTTATGCTGGACGACCATTACTCGTCCGTTACGGGAAATGGTTATTGATTAAAGAACGGGAAATCGATCAAGGGGAACGAATTGTTTCGAAATACGGAACGTGGTCAGCACTATTTGGTCGTTTCTTTCCTGTCGTTCGGTCGGTTGTCTCGATTCCCTGTGGACTATTTAATCTTTCCTTCAAGCGTTATATCCTTGCTTCGAGTGTCGGATTATTTCCGGTCTCGTTCTTCTATATTTGGCTAGGAGAAAAATTTGGGGTAGCACGTGCAGAGTCGATGTTAAAAGCACTTGAAAAAGAACTGTGGTGGATTCTCGGGATTATCATCATCGGAATCGTCGGTTACATTATTTATCGTCGGAAATCGAAAAAAGGAGAATCGTAAACACGATTCTCCTTTTTGTTATGACGTTTTAGGGAACAGGAAGCGTTTTAACGTTTTAATCCGGTGTTTCGGTGTCAACAACAACAGTTGATCATTTCCTTCGAATACAGTATCACCACGCGGCGTAATGATTTGGTCGTCACGGATGATTGCCGTGATCAAAAATTCTTGAGGGAGTTGAATATCTGAAATCATTTTTCCGATGAACGGATGGTGACGTGGAATCGTTAATTCAATGATTTCAGCGTTTGGTTTTCCAATCGACATAAATTCGATGACGGTTTGAATTGTTGATGAGCCCGTTTCGTTTAAGTGTAAGCGGTCAGCTAATAAACTTAACAAACTCCCTTGAATCAATGTCGAAAGTAGCACTGTGAAGAAGACGATATTGAAAATCATCGAGGCATTATCAATTCCTGCAACAAGTGGATAAGTAGCGAGAATGATTGGAACAGCACCCTTAAGACCTGCAAACGAGATAAAAATCTTCTCACGCCAACTGTATTTAAACGGCAGTAAGCTTAACCAAACAGAAAGTGGACGAGCGATGAAAATCAAAATCAAAGCTAGCGCGATAGACGAAAGAATGACTTGAGGATCAAGCAGCTGTTTCGGGAAGACGAGTAGACCAAGTACGATGAACATTCCGATTTGAGCGAGATGGGCCATGCTCATCGTGAAACGGACGAGTGTCTGCCGATAGACAAGTTCATGGTTGCTGATGTAAATGGCTGTGACATAGACAGCTAAGAATCCGCTTGCTGAGAAAGCAGAAGCAATACCGAATGAGAGGAAACCAAATGACATCAAGAGAATCGGATAAAAACTAGAAGAACTTAAATCGATTCGGTTGATCACGGCAGAAGCGACCCAACCAATCGCGAGTCCAAGTAACAATCCGATAACCATCTCCCAAGTGAGTGAAAACAAGCCGTTTAAAAGAGAGGCATCTTGCGGATTGGTGACAAACTCAAGAAAGAGAACCGTCAAGAATACAGCCATTGGGTCATTTGTCCCTGATTCGACTTCGAGGGTTGAACCCACTTTACGCCGGACGGATTGACCACTCAGCACAGAAAAGATAGCAGCCGCGTCTGTCGACCCGACGATGGCTCCGAGTAAAAAGGAATTGGGCCAGTTAAAGCCAAGAATATAGTGGGAAGCAACGGCAACGACAGTCGTTGCGATGAACACACCGAACGTCGCGAGGGACAAAGATGGGGCGAGCTCTTTTTTGACATCTTTCCAGACCGTTTGAAGACCACCTTCAAACAAGATGACGATTAAGGCAATCGTACCGAACAACTGTGCCAACTCTGCATCGTCAAAACGAATGAAGCCCGTGACATCACTACCAGCAATCATTCCTAAAGAAATGAAAATAAGTAAAGCAGGTATGTTAAAGCGGCTAGATAATTTTGTTGTCCAGACAGCGATGAACAACAAAGAACCAATCAGTAAAATAATCGAAGGTAAGGACATTGCATCAAACTCCTTTGTTAAAATTTAATTCTAACTTCATTATACACTAATCCCGAGTTTTTCGGTCGGATAACGACTGTTCAATATTTTCCACCACACCCGACAAAATTATCTATCTTATTTGGTAGCGTTTTCATTTATTGTAAAAGCGTAGCACGATTATCAACTCGAAATCAGGGAGGTATCCGAATGCGTAAACGTAAATGGGCAACAGTACCAGTCGTCACTACGGCAATGGTCGTCGCATTAGCAGCATGTGGTGGTGGGACGCTAAATAGCGACGATTCTAAGGACAGTGATTCTTCCAAAGATGGAAAGACGCTTAATGTATTCCAGTTTAAAGCGGAGATTGCGAAAGACATGGAACAAATGGCGAAAGAGTACGAAAAGGAAACAGGAACGAAGGTCGTCGTTCAAACAGTCGGTGGTGGATCGGATTATGGTGCAGCCTTGAAGTCACAGTTCGCGTCAGGAAATGAACCGGATGTCTTCAATAATGGTGGTTTTGCTGAAGCAAAAACGTGGCAAGATAAACTTGAAGATTTATCAGACGAGGAGTGGGTCAGTGACTTAACTGATCTTTCAAAAGAACCGATGACGATTGATGGAAAACTATATGGTATGCCGATGAACTTAGAAGGCTATGGTTTTATTTATAATAAAGAAATCTTTAAAAAAGCTGGCATCACAGACTTACCAAAAACGTTAACGGAACTGACGGATGCTTCTAAAAAACTTAAAGCAGATGGTGTGACACCGTTCTCGATCGGATATGGCGAGTGGTGGGTACTCGGAAATCACCTCTTGAATATTCCGATGGCGCAACAAGATGATCCCGACCAGTTTATTGCAGATTTAAACGCAGGAAAAGGGAAATTCGAGGACAACAAACAGTTTAAAGAATTTATTGATCTCTTTGACTTAACGATTGAATACGGGAATAAAAATCCGTTGACGACAGACTATAATACACAAGTCACACAGTTTGCTGAAGGAAAAACAGCGATGATTCAGCAAGGGAACTGGGCGCAACAGTTGATCACGGATGTGAACCCGGACATCGAAATGGGCTTCATCCCGATGCCGATCAATGATGATAAAGAAAAAATGGACCGTCTTCCGGTTGGTGTCCCGAATAACTGGGTCGTCAATAAAAACTCGAAGAATAAAGAAGAAGGTAAGAAGTTCCTCGAGTGGATGGCGACATCGGATACAGGAAAAGACTATATGGTCAATAAATTTAAGTTCATTCCGGCCTTTAAATCCATCGAAGCGACGGACTTAGGACCGCTTGCAGAAGATATTCAAGCTTACTCGAAAGAAGGCAAAACGATTTCATGGAACTGGTTCAAATATCCGGATGGTGCTGTAAATGAATACGGAGCAATCATGCAAGCCTATATCGGTAAACAAAAAACGTCAGAAGAGATGTTACAGGACTTCACGAAGACATGGATGAAAATGAAAAAATAAGCAGTAACTACAGCGATCTCAGACCAGTGGTTTACATGGTGGGGATCGACATGAAAAACTCCTCTTTCCTATCGAATCGATGATAGGGAAGAGGAGTTTTTTACATCTTATAAGAAAAATAACTGGATAAAGAACAGGATGGCAAATAGATAGATTAAGGCATGGACCCGTTGCTTTTGTACGGCTTTCATGATCGGATAGACGATGAATCCGAAGGCAATTCCGGTCGCGATGCTTCCTGAAAGCGGCATGATGATGATGATTAGAAAAGCAGTGAAGGCCTCACTGAAATCTTCCCACGCAATTTGCTTGATGTTTTGAAGCATCAATGCACCGACAAGGATTAAAGCGGGTGCCGTAATCGAAGGAACACCTGAAATCGCTTGGACGACTGGTCCGAAAATCGCTGCGAGCGCAAAGAGCAGACCGACTGTGACCGACGTTAAACCAGTACGTCCTCCGGCAGCAACACCAGAAGCAGACTCAACATAAGCAGTCGTAGGACTTGTACCAAAGATCGAACCGACGACCATCGCCGTTGAATCAGATAATAAAGCACGATCACTATTTTTAAGTGAACCGTCCTTCTCAATCAGTCCGGCCTGTTCACCGACTGCGACCATCGTACCTGTCGTATCAAACATCGTTACGAGGACGAACGAAAGGACACCACTAAAGAGTCCGTATTGAAAGACATCTTGAATCGCTGTGAAAGGGTTTGTGACTAACAAGCCTTCCGGTAATGTTGGCCAAGCCGTGAGTGTATTTGAAAATTTGAGTTCTCCCGTGATGAAAGCGAGCGCACCCGCAAGAATCATCGCGTACAGTAATCCACCTGGAACACGTTTGACAGTTAAGATGGCAGCAGTCATCAAACCAATGAGTGTAATAATAGCTTCTGGTGAAGACAGTGAGCCAATCGTAATCAAAGTCGCTTCATCTGCAACAAGAATACCTGACATCTTCAGTCCAAGTGAAGCGATGAAAAGTCCAATTCCACCAGTGATCGCTAACTTGAGTGTCAGTGGAATGATTTCAATCAGTTTCGTCCGGATTGGAGACAACGAGAGCAATAGAAAAATGATTCCGGATACAAAGACGACAGAGAGTGCTGTTTGATAAGGAATTTTTTCACCGATGACGAGAGTATACGTGAAGTACGCATTCAGTCCCATGCCCGGTGCAACGGCGATAGGGAGATTCGCATATAACCCCATTAAAAGCGTTCCGACGAGTGTAGCGATAATGGTCGCAGAAAATGCTTGTGCTTGCGGAATGCCCGCGTCAGCTAAAATCGTTGGGTTGACAACTAAAATATAGGCCATCGTGATGAACGTAATGAACCCGGCTTGGATTTCACGTTTCACGGTCGTATTATGGGCAGAAAGCTTAAACATAAATAGAGAACCACCTTCGATGAGTTTAATTAAAAAACGAACATTAACGATACTATATGATTATTCATTCGGAATCAAGGATTATTTTTTAAGTATATTATGGATAACTTGATCTATAAACCATCGTAAGCGCTAAAAGGAAGTGGATGTAAGCGGATACAGTTGTGCTATACTATTTATTAGAAGAAAAAGGGTGGAAGGTGGCAAAATGAAGAGCATCCGGACGCGTCTTATATTACTTGTAGCCCTCGCTATCTTGGTTCCGACAACACTTGCTACAACTGCTTCTTATATATATGTACG
Source organism: Exiguobacterium sp. s133 (assembly GCF_018618595.1). Classification (NCBI taxonomy): domain Bacteria; kingdom Bacillati; phylum Bacillota; class Bacilli; order Caryophanales; genus Exiguobacterium; species Exiguobacterium sp. s133. The sequence continues at coordinate 74,170 of NZ_JACSMK010000005.1, read as the reverse complement.
TCAGCAAAACATTGCAGAAGCCGAGCGTTCGAGTTTAAGCGCTCTCCAACGCGGAAATAGTCAAATCAGTCATTATATGGAAGACGTGAAACGGTTATCAACAAGTCTCTACGCTAATCGTTCATTGATGAATATTATGAATGCTGGTGCCGATGCTGAGCTTGGTGAGTCAGATAGTGTCGTCGCTCGTTCCTTACTCGGTCTCTTTTTATCAAGACAGGATGTTGAACAAATTCATTTTGTGATTTTAAAAGGGTACTCGGAATACTCTGTCTATAATATGAAGACTTCCGGTCGTGGCAAATTTGATTGGTTACAAGAGACTGATTATTTTCGATTGATGCAACAAGAAAATGGTTGGTTGATAGACCCGGAACATGTGATTACAGCATATAATTCTCGGACGATGATTCTTGATGAAAAAGAAGTCGTCAGTTTTCGTTACCGGATTGATCGCGTCGAAACGAGTGAACCCATCGGCTTTTTGTCAGTAGACATTCCAGTTCGGGTATTTGAACAACAACTACAGCTGTTTGAAAATTCACCGGACGAATCATTATGGTTAATGAGTGGGAATCACTTAATCGCGAAGACAGGAACGACATTACCGGTGACGACTGAAAAAATGACTGGAAAAAGTGGGAGCATGCACGTCGGTAGCTCGTTCATCGTGTATGTGAAGACCGAAAAGCAAGGCGTGCCGATTACACTGATCAAGAAAATTCCTTATGCTTCTGTCATCAAGGGAGCAAATGAAACGGCAATCATTTTATTGGTGATTGGTTTAGTGTCACTTCTATTAATGATTATGGCGGCAAGTCTCGTCGCACTCGAAATTACAAAACCGATCAAACAATTGACGGCAAATGTCTGGCGGGTCGAGCAAGGGGACCTCTCCACACGTTTTGTCGCGACGACAAATGATGAAATCGGTTTATTGAATCGCCAGTTTCAACGAATGGTGCACCGGATGGATCGTTTGATTAAACGAGAATACCGGTTAGCACTTGAAAATCGGACGAACGAGCTACGTGCGTTGCAATCACAGCTCAATCCACACTTCTTATTTAATGCGCTACAATCAATCGGAACAACGACGTTGCAAGGGGACCGGAAAGTCGCCTACCGTTCGATAACCGGTCTTTCACAAATGATGCGTTATTCGATGAACAACGAACAGACGATTGTCACATTAAAGCAAGAAGTCGACCATCTTCAAGGGTATATGCGCTTACAACAACAGCGTTTCCCAGAAAAATTTCGTTATATCGTCGATGTCCCGTGGCACATGAACCCGATTGAAGTACCAAAAATGATTTTGCAACCGTTCGCTGAGAATTACTTTAAACATGCCTTTAATCAGCAAAGTGATGCGTTAGAAAATTACTTAGCGTACAAAATTAGAACCGATGGGGACCAACTGATCATTAGCGTCGAAAACAGCGGACCGATCATGTCTGAGGCAGATCTTGAGATGATTAACCAAAAAATGCGGGCACATCGCGCTCCTGAAGACCGGCAAACATCTGGCATCGGCTTACACAATATATACGAACGTCTTCAAATTTTTTACGGTGAACGCACAAACATGACGCTCCAATCTCCAATAGAAGGTGGATTCAGAATCACTATCCGAATTCCAATCGAACAGGAGGAATTGTAATGAATGTACTAATCGTTGATGATGAACAACATGTTCGTGACGCTGTAAAGTTACTTGGTGAATGGGGTGACTGGAAAGTATCGCATATTTTTGAAGCGGAGGATGGAGCAGCTGCGAAAAAAATCTTAAATGAAGAAAAAGTCGGATTGATGCTGACCGATGTTGAAATGCCGGGAGTAGACGGATTAAGTTTATTAGAATGGACAAAAAATCATCATCCAAAGGTCGTCACGATCGTGTTGACAGGTTATGATGATTATACGTATATGCGTCGTGCGATCTTACATCAATCGTTTGATTACTTATTGAAACCGATCGATCCAGATGTTTTAAATGATGCGCTTTCCCGAGCGATGGAGCTGATTTGCCCAGTTCAAGAGCAGGGAGAGGCGATTGATCAAATTGCGAAGTATATCGAGACACATTATGCGGAAGAGTTAACGCTCCAGCTCATGAGTGAGCGCTTCTATTTAAGCCGAGAATATATATCAAGGCGCTTTAAACAGCGTTTTTTGGTTAACTTATCGGATTATATCCAAACGATTCGTCTAAATCGGGCAAAGGAATTGCTGGGAGAGACGAACGCCCGTATATATGAGATTGCCGTTGAAGTCGGGTATCAGGATGATAAATATTTTCGAAAAGTATTTAAGAAGCAATTCGGCATGACACCGAATGAGTTTAGAGAGTTGTTATCTATTTAATTAAACGAACGTCAAGGAGGAAACGTACATGAGCGTACACATTAATGCAGCAGAAGGTCAAATCGCAGAAACAGTTTTACTTCCGGGAGATCCTCTTCGCGCGAAGTACATCGCCGAAACATTTTTAGAGGACGTTGTTCTTTATAATGAAGTGCGTGGGATGTATGGCTTCACAGGAACATACAAAGGGAAAAAAGTATCCGTTCAAGGAACAGGTATGGGTGTTCCGTCGATGTCAATTTATGCAAATGAACTCGTTCAATCGTATGGTGCAAAAAACTTGATCCGTGTCGGTACAGCAGGCGGGATTACACCGGATGTAAAAGTACGTGACGTCGTCATCGCGATGAGTGCTTCACACGACATGGCTCAAAATCGTGTCCGTTTCAATGGATTGGATTATGCGCCGACAGCTTCATTCGAGTTATTGCATAAAGCGTACACAATGGCACAAGAACACGGAATCGACGCAAAAGTCGGTCAAGTCTTCACGACGGATCAATTTTATCAAGATGATTTCCACCACTTCAAAAAATGGGCGGACTTCGGTTGCCTCGCAATCGAGATGGAAGCAGCAGGTCTCTACACACTCGCTGCAAAACATAAAGTCAATGCCTTGACGATTTTGACGATTTCAGATCACCTCCTAACGGGAGAAGAAACAACGTCTGAAGAACGCCAAACGACGTTCAATGATATGATGAAAGTGGCACTTGAAACAGCGATTCAGCTGTAATCAATCAGATGAAATAAGACGATGCGGATGGTAAAATCACTGTCTTCATGAAACGAACACAGCAGGACTCGCGTTTCGAGTCCTGCTTTTTTGTCTAATCACAAAGAAGAGGGAGCATACGATTGAATCATTGCTCATTCGCTATGATAGAATGAGGAAAAGAAAGCCTAGACCATGAGGAGGAACACGAGATGGAATCGACGATGACTGAATCAACAATTTCGAATCTTGTTCAAACGCAACGTAATTTCTTTAAGACAGGCGCGACGCGAAGTGTTGCGTTTCGTCTAAGTATGTTGACGTTTTTAAAGCAAGCGATTGAAACGCATGAAGAAGCAATTTATGAGGCATTAAAAACGGACTTGAATAAAGGACGTCAAGATGCGTTTACGACGGAAATCGGATTCGTCTACGGCGAACTCGCACGGATGGAGAAGAAACTTCGCCGACTTGCTAAACCGAAACGAGTCGGGACACCGTTGTTACATATCGGGTCAAAAAGTGACATCCATTATGAACCATACGGAAACGTGCTCGTCATCGCGCCGTGGAACTATCCTTTCCAGCTCGCTGTTGCACCAATCATCGGGGCGATCGCTGCCGGAAATACGGTTGTCTTGAAACCATCAGAACTAACACCAAACGTCTCGCGTGTTCTCCGTGAAGTCTTTGAAACGGCATTTCACGAACGATTTGGACTTGTCATCGAGGGGGATGCGGACGTCAGTTCAGCTGTTCTTGAAGAGAAGTTTGATTACATCTTCTTTACGGGGTCGACGCGTGTCGGAAAAATCGTCCATCAAGCAGCGGCGAAATATTTGACACCTGTCACGCTTGAACTCGGCGGGAAGTCTCCGACGATCGTTCACCGTGATGCGAACTTAAAGCTTGCTGCAAAACGAATTGCTTGGGGCAAATGGTTAAACGCAGGACAGACGTGTATCGCCCCTGACTATGTTTTTGTCCATGAAGACGTCCGCGAGGAATTTTTACGCTTGATTGAAAAGGAAGCTTTTGCCCAGTATGGTAATGGTGTTGGTGTGAATTCTTACGTCAAGATTGTTTCAGACAGTCATTTGGATCGATTGAGTGGCTACTTGCCCCAAGGTGAAATTTTATTTGGTGGTCAAGTCGATGCAGCGACGAGAAAGATGGCACCAACCGTCATGACGGACGTTGATCCAGAAAGTCCGTTGATGCAAGAAGAAATCTTTGGACCGATTCTTCCAGTCTATTCTTATCGTGAAGTGGAAGAGGTCATCCGTTTCATCAATGACCGTGATAAGCCGTTGGCGCTCTATCTCTTCACAGAAAGTAAAGCTGTTCAGCATCGTGTACTCGATCGTGTGTCATTTGGTGGTGGATGCATCAATGATACGTTGATGCATGTTGCGCAACATAACTTGCCATTTGGCGGGGTCGGCGGAAGTGGTATCGGTGGCTATCATGGGAAATTCAGCTTTGAGACGTTCAGCCACCGTAAAGGAGTCGTCAACAATACGACGAAGTTCGATTTGCCGTTCCGCTACATGCGCTCGAATACCGATTCAAAATGGATGCGTTATTTATTATAAATGGGACTTAAACGGAGCCAAGAGTAGATCCAATCGGTCTACCTTGGCTTTTTTTTGTTTATTTAATTTGTGAAATATTGAACAAAGTTTGACAATCTTTTGAAAAAACGCTATTTTCCCTTGTGATGTTCTATACTGAAGGCAGAAGCTACGGAAAGGAGAATGCGAGATGCTTACTTGTGGGACGACAGAAGCCAATACGTTCGTGTTGTCGAGTGAGACACGTGAATTACTTGAAGAGTTCATGACTGAGGTATCTTTTAAAAAAGACTCAATCGTCTGTTGGGAAGGGGAAATGAACGATAAACTTTTTTATGTGAAACAAGGTGGTGTAAAACTATCAAAGCTCACGAAAAAAGGTAGCCCGCTAATGATGTTCTTATATTTCAAAGGTGACTTATTTGGTGAATTCGATGTCGGAGAAGCATTTCCAAGCTCCTATAGTGTCGAAACGATGGAGGACAGTGTCATTGGCTTCATCTCGAAATCGACACTCGAAGATTTGATGAAAAAAGATGGAACATTCGCATTAGATATCATGCGCTGGCAAGCCTTGATGCGAAAACAAACGGAAACGAAGTTACGTGACCTCTTATTGTTCGGGAAACAAGGGGCACTCGCTTCGACACTCTTACGACTAATCGCAATGGACGGAAAAAAAGTCGATGACGATTACGTGATTTCAAAGCGACCGTCGGATACTGAACTCGGTCAGTTGATCGGGGCACCACGTGAAACGGTCAACCGGATGTTTTCTCAGTGGAAAAAAGACAATGTCATTTCGATGACGACGACTAAAATCATCGTTCATGATGCCAACTATTTACGCGATCTTTGCCACTGTGAAGGGTGTCCTGTCGGTGTCTGCCGGATTTAAACTTAACTTGAGCGTTAGCTTACGGAGCCATACGCTGGAGCTGACTTAAAAATTGCTCCAACATCATCCTTTTGATGGAACCGCAACACGTCAAACTTTAGAAGAACTTATCAGCAGTCTAGGATCATATTCTTTTTGAATGTGGTCCTTCAGGATGTAGACAACGTGCTATCGGGAGATCAAGCGTCTTTTTTCGTTGCTTTCCTCGGGCGAGGCGCAAGCCGTTGCTCCTTGATCCTCACGGACAACGAGCAGGGTCTTGCCTGCCTCTGAACGTGCGTTAAAAACGCACTTTTTCCCGTAGGAGTCAACGAAATGTGACGCTTTTTATAGGAATACCGTGACGGAAAGCCTGGCATGCAGACGGTTTAGCACGCGATCCGTCTCGAATCGCTTAGAACCGCGAAAAGCAATCGGTCGCGACCCTGCAGCTTTGCTGTAGCGGCGCGGAAGGTTGCCGCTTTGAAGACGATGCGAGACAGGGACGCGCGAACGGATTGCCTCTCGTTATAGTATGTTCACTCTTCATAATAGTTTGTCTACACGCTGTAGGATCACATTCTTTTTGAATGCGGTCCTTTTTTGTGTCGCATAACAGTAGCAGTTCAAAATATGTTCAGTACGTAACAAGTTGTGAACTTTATGTGTGTTTTATAAAAGAAAAGCGCGAAATCGTCACAATTGGTGTGACGTTTATCACATATTACGAAGGGTGTCTTTTTCTAAAATAAAGGTAGGTTAAGTCACCGATTCAACGACGGAAGGGAGCTACTGATCATGCGTCAGAAATCAGATACAGAACTGAAGGGAACGTTTATCGCTGTATTTATCGTTGCCGGAGTCATCATCGGAATGTGGGGATCAATCTTTTTATTATTCACTTCAAGATAAGGGGGAATCAGGGTGCATATTCATCGTTTAGAAAAAATATGGTTAGTATTCGGTTGTATCATGTTGGCAGTCTTTTTAATCATCATTGGCGTATCAGCATTCGCTTCTGATAATCAACCACCGTCGGATGCAACATTGATTGACCCGACGCAAGTCGATCAGACGAAGCCATTTGATAAACCGGGTCTAAAAAAAATTGACGACAATAAATATGAGGCCGTCATGGTCTCACAAGCTTTCCAGTTCACACCGCAAGACATGATTATCAAAAAAGGCGCGACCGTCGATTTTCTGGTGACGTCGAAAGATGTCGTCCATGGATTTGAAATCGTCAAGACGAACGTCAATATGATGGTCGTTCCCGGACATATCAATTCAATCGAGTACACATTTAAAGAAGCTGGTGAATATTTAATTGTCTGTAATGAATATTGTGGATCGGCGCATCACATGATGTCGACTAAGATTAAGGTGGTGGAATAAATGAATGCGATTTCGAAAAAATTAATGGAGTTTGAGATGGAGCGGGGAATCCCCGCAGGAGAGATTGGATTAAAAGAAGCAAAACTCGGATTTGCCTACGTCAGTTTTTCACTTGTGGCGTTACTGATCGGTGGACTATGTGGTCTACTACAGACACTCGTCCGTACTGGAGTCATTCCAGAAATTGCTGGAGTCGGTTATTATGAATTGCTGACGGCTCACGGACTAATGCTTGCGATTGTCTTTACGACATTATTCATATTTGGACTTTTATTTTCATTTTTAGGACAGTCGTTCGGGCGTTTTGAAGAGTTTCCGAGACGCTTGGGCTGGGTTGGATTCTGGTTGATGATTGTCGGTGTCCTCCTTGTCACATGGATGGTGTTAGCAGGTGAAGCATCCGTTCTCTACACATTTTATGCGCCGCTGAAGGCACACCCTGTTTTTTATATCGGACTCGTGATTTTCGTTGTTGGAACATGGGTTTCTTCTGCCGCAATGTTCCGGATGTACGCGGATTACAAACGAGAACATAAGGATGTCCATCCACCACTTCAAGCCTATATGAGCATTATGACGGCTTTGTTGTGGGTCATCGCCACGCTAGGTGTCGCAGCGACGATTCTCTTTCAACTCTTGCCGTTATCACTCGGTTGGACGGATAAGGTCGGGATCGAATTATCCCGGACATTATTTTGGTATTTTGGTCATCCGCTCGTCTATTTTTGGTTATTGCCAGCCTATATCGTATGGTACACGGTCATTCCAAAGATTGTTGGGGGTAAGATTTTTTCAGATGCTTTAGCACGAATGTCATTTTTACTGTTCTTATTGTTCTCGTTCCCTGTTGGTTTTCACCATCAGTTGCTCGAACCCGGTATTTCAGCATTTTGGAAGTACATCCAAGTCGTCTTGACGTTCCTTGTCATCATTCCTTCATTGATGACAGCATTCTCGATGTTTGCGACATTTGAACTAGCAGGTCGTCGTCAAGGTGCGACCGGACTATTTGGGTGGATCAAGAAAATGCCGTACCGGGATGTCCGCTTTCTTGCACCGTTCGTCGGCATGTTGTTCTTCATCCCGGCTGGAGCCGGTGGTGTCGTCAATGCTTCTCACCAATTGAATATCGTCGTGCATAACACTTTATGGGTGACAGGTCACTTCCATATCACAGTCGGGGCTGCAGTCGCGTTGACGTTCTTTGGAACGGCCTATTGGCTTGTTCCATTATTACGAGGACGGACCTTAACAAAACGGATTAATACAATTGGTCTCATCCAGACGGCGACGTGGACGATTGGTATGCTCTTTATGTCGACTGCGATGCATATTTCAGGCTTGCTTGGCAATCCGAGACGGACGGGTCCTGCGGCATATTTCAAAGATTCGCTCGTCGCAGATTGGATTCCCTATCACGTTGCGATGGCAATCGGTGGTACGATCCTCTTTATTTCAATCCTCTTATTCTTGTTTGCGATGTTCCAACTGGCCTTCCGGACACCGAAAGGAAGTACTGAATTTCCTGTCGCGGAAACAGAGGAAGCAGCGATGAAGACACCACTCTTCTTTGAGAACTGGAAACTTTGGATTTTCGTGACGTTTGCTTTGATTGCGTTTGCTTACACAGTACCGATTTGGCACATGATTGATAATGCGCCTCCTGGAGCTCCAGGTTGGAAACTCTGGTAGCCCTATCGAAAAGTGCTGATAGCTTACTAGCACTTTTTATACACGCTGAAGGGTGAAAATGCTATATTGAGAAGCAATCCGTTCGTGCTTTCCTGTCTCGCCTCGTCTTCAAAGCGGCAACCGGTCACGCCGCTACAGCAAAGCTGCAGGGTCGCGACCGATTGCTTTTCGCTTTAAAAGCGATTTGAGACGGATCGCGCTCTAAACCGTCTCCACGCCTGGATTTCCTTCACGGTATTACTTGAAAAGCGTCACTTTTCATTGACTCCTGCGGGAAAAAGTGCGTTTTTAACGCACTTTCAGAGGCAGGCAAGACCCTGCTCGTTGTCCGCTAGGATCCAAGGAGCAACGGCTTGCGCCTCGCCCGAGGAAAGCAACGAAACACGACGCTTAATCTCCCAATCGCACGTTGTTTACAGTCTGAAGGGCCAGCTTTGATAAGCTGACCCTTTTTTTAATGAATGGATGCGTAGACGAGTGCAAAAACTAAGTAAAAGATTACTTCACGATGTGGTGCTTAAAGGCATAGACGACGGCTTGCGTCCGATCGACGACATCGAGCTTTGATAAAATGTTGGAAACATGCGTTTTGACTGTTTTTAGGGAGATGAACAGTTCGTCTGCAATCTCTTGATTGGCCATACCGCGCGCCATCAACTGTAAGACTTCTTGTTCACGCTCCGTTAAATCGTCGTGGAGTTGACTAGCAGGTTTGCGCAGGCGTTCCATCATCTTACCTGTCACTTGAGCTGCCATGACAGATTGTCCGCTCGCTGTCTTGCGAATTGCTTCCGCAATATCAAACGCGCTTGCCGTTTTTAGGACGTAACTCATCGCACCGGCTTCAATGACGGGATAAACTTTCTCATCATCTAAGAAACTTGTGACGACTAAAATTTTAGCTTCCGGCCACTCGGCGCGAATCAGACGTGTTCCTTCGACACCATCGACCGGCTCCATGACTAAGTCCATCAAAATCACATCAGGGCGATGTTCAAGAGCAAGTTTCGCTCCGATTTGTCCGTCAGCAGCTTCTGCGACCACTTCAATATCAGGTTGGGTCGATAAAAAGGCAGAGACTCCAGCGCGAACCATTTCATGGTCATCGACTAATAATACGCGTATCATACTTGCACCATCCGTTCTTTTCTAAGTTTGACTTCAATCTGCGTTCCTTGACCGGGCACACTGACGAGGCGAATCGTCCCACCGATTTCAGCCGTACGTTCGCGCATCGAGTTGATCCCGTACGAGGCGAGTTTTTTCTCGTCGACGATAAAGCCGACACCGTCGTCATTCATACTCAAGATGATCGTCTCATTGAATTGACGCAATTCGATATTCATGTGCGATGCTTTCGCGTGGCGTAAAGCATTCGTTAAGCCTTCTTGAACGATGCGGAATAATTCATTTTCAATCGGACGCGGTAATTCAATCGGTTCGAGTTTCCAGCTCAATTGCGTCGATTGTTTTCGTGATAGTTCTTCGAGCAGTTGGGTTAGTCCTTGTTGCAACGTCATCCCTTCGAGTTCAACGGGACGTAGTTGGAGCAATAAAGAACGCATTTCTGATTGCGCCGTCTGTGCCATCGTCTCGACTAAGTCAATTTGTTTCGCTGCCGTTTCCGGTTGCGTCAAAATCGTTTGTTTGGCAGCCGTCGTCATCATCGAAATGGCATAAAGTTGTTGGGAGACGGAGTCATGGAGATCACGTGCGAGCCGTTTCCGTTCTTCCGTGATGGCTTGGACACGAACTTGTTCGACGTGTTGCGGACGTGTACTGATTTTTTGAACCGTCTCGACCTGTTCATCGATTCGTTTCCCAATTCGTGAGAGGCGGGTCAGTGTGTGGAAGTAAGGTCCGTTGACAATCGTGACTTCTTTTCCTTGCTCGAGTTCGATGATGGCAGTTGTGACACGTTTGAAGTCACGACGTAAAAAGAAGTAGTGGATGCTGCCGATTGCGAGCGGAAGTAACAGGGATAATCCGACGACAAGCAATAAGACAGGTAAATCTTGTTGACGGACGAAAAGTACATGCCAATCGACTTGGCGTGTACTTAAAAACAAACCAGTCGTCACGACGGCTGTCAGAAATCCGGTCAATACTTGGAGCGCGATGACACCGAGCGGGAAGTGATCACGTTTCATATCGAGGTCACCTCCACGTTACCGATGCCAAGCATGACGTGAATGCGGACTTTTCGAGTCGCTTCTTCATATTGTGGTGCCCGGAACTGAATGCGACGGTTAAAAAATGTCGGGATCCGGCGGACATCTGTTTTGACGCTTCCAAAACCAATCGACGTATCAAGCGTATAGTCATATCCTGAAGGTAATAAAATACGCACATCTCCGACGACACCACTGATGACGATGAGTGTTTCACCTTCTGGGACATAGGCATGCGTTAAATCGATTTCTAAATCTTTGACGATGAACTGTTCACTCAAGTCTTTTAACACGTAAGGTGTTTCAGACTGCGTCGAAAACGAGTAAGCAGGTTGGATCGTAATGCCTTCTTCTTCATAAAGACGTGGTGAAATCTTCGAAAAGAAAAATTCGCGGACGGAGTGTCGGGTGACAAGGATAATTCCGAGATATAGCAAAATTCCGGCGATGACGAATCCGACAGCTGCCGAGCTCAAGACGACTCCAGCTAAGATAATCGTACCGACGATATAAAACAGGATGGCCAGTTTTTCATGACCGCGACGCCGAAAATGAATCCCGACATAATACAACAAGAACGGGAATAAGATTCCAAATAAGACGTTTCCGGCTCCAGTCATCAAATCATAAAATAATCCGAGCGCGAATAGGATCGACACGTAGCCGACTAATTGTTTTGTACTTAATCGTCGCACGATCAATCTCCTCCCTGACATGACAAAGGGAGGCAAGGGCCTCCTTCGTCAAAATACTTATTTTTGGAAGCGACGTTCGAGTTCCGCAATACGTGAATCGATGTCGTCTTCTGGTGTTTGTTCTGCGACATCCGGTTCTGCTACCGTAAACGGATGTTCTTCTTGTTTAATAGTAGCATTTGGTTCGCGTTCTAGCACCTGGTTCATCTTTGATTTTAAATTAGAAACGTTTTCCCGCATCATCCACTCATAGCGTTTATTTTGCAAGTCTTCGAGTTTAAGTTTCAACTCGAGTGCTTCCCGTTCAAGTTGCGTCAATTCCCGTTTCGTTTCAACAATCAACTCTTCGAAGAAACGGAACTGTTCACCGTAATGTTTGGATTCGATAGCGGCGCGTTCTGCAAGTTCCTGCTCTTCAGCTTGTTTAGCAATTTCGACTTGGGCAAACCGCTTATCAGCTAGTTCTTTTGCTTCATCTTGTTTTTGTGTGAGTTCGCTTAGGAGTGACCGTTGACGTTCGAGTAGCCGGTCGATTTCTTTTAAATCAGATTCGGTAATCCGGATATGACGGACTAATTTTTTAGCCGGGACTTCACCTTGCTCGGCTGCCTTTTTGACTTCCGTCATCATTTGGTTAGCAAAATCATTGAGTTGGTCGAATACGTTCTTCATTGTGAATTCCTCCTTGAGTATAAGTAGCGATTAAAAGCGTTTTTGATCGAGGTCTTTCCAATCTGCCTCAAAATGAGACGCGTTTGACCGACGACGGCGAGAAAATAAATCGTTTGGGTTCACACGTTCCATCTTCATCCGCATGTAACCGATGTAGAGGGCAAGTGCTGCCGCGATACCGAATACCGCCCAAATGTTTGAAAGGGCTAAGCCGATTCCGACTGCTGCGAGTAAACCAAAACCGATTTTTGCGATGACTTTTGTTGAACGGATAAACTTACTGATGGCGTAAAATGCAAGCAGTCCACCGAGCCCGAGTCCAATCATATGTGGGAGTGTCCCGATGACGACTGCGAGAAGAGCGATACCAGCAAGTATCATCAAAGCCTGTTTGCCTTTTGATTGCTTCATGATGAAGCCTCCTTTTACTTGATACCTTTATGATAAGGGATGGTGAAAAAAACGACGACGCCCCTCGGACCGTATTCGTCTCGGCCTTGAGGCGGAGTAGTAAGGTCTGACTTTATCGCCCAACGGTTTTTGAAGTGGCTACATATGATAAAATACAAAGGAAGTTACTGGAGAGGAGTGAGGTTTATGAATGTGCAAATCAACGTAAATCAAACACGTACTGGAGAACAGGGAGGGGTTTCCCTCCCTTAAATTAGAGGAGGAAACCATTTGAACGAATGGGGTAAACCACCTGCACATGAGGCAGGAGAACATGAAAATTTAGGACGGATCACTGCAGTCTTTCAAAAACAGTATCGTGTCATGACGGCTGCTGGCGAGACGCTTAGTGAATTATCTGGAAAGATGCGCTTTGAGGCATTGACGAAAGCAGATCTTCCCGCAGTAGGGGATTGGATCATCCAGACAGAGCGAGAAGCGGGATTAGGACGGATTGAGCAAGTTCTTCCGCGGACCTCACAATTCTCAAGAAAAGCAGCGGGTACGGAAGTCGAAGAACAAATCATTTGTGCGAATGTTGACGTAGCTTTGCTCGTCATGGCATTCGGTCACGATTTTAATGTCCGGCGGCTGGAACGTTATTTAACGGTCGCCTGGGAAGCTGGCGTCAAGCCGATCATTGTTTTGACGAAACGAAGTCTGATGGAATCCGTCGAGTCCGAGTTGGCTGAGATTGAAGGAATTGCCTTCGGGACACCTTATGTTGCGATTGATTCGTTGACCGGTGACGGGTTGGAAAGTCTTCGAGATGTTCTCGAACCACGTGAGACGATTGTCCTCGTCGGTTCATCCGGTGTCGGGAAATCGACACTCGTTAATGTGTTAGCAGAGGAACAGTTGATGGAAACAGGTGGCGTGCGAGAAGACGATCAACGCGGACGGCATACGACGACGCACCGTGAACTCAAACGATTAGCGAACGGTCTGTTGCTCGTCGACACACCGGGTATGCGTGAACTGGGACTATGGGACGGAAGTGACGGTCTGACTTCGACTTTTTCTGATGTCGAGTCGCTCGCTGAAAACTGTCGTTTCCGGGATTGCCAACATGGCAATGAACCCGGGTGTCGAGTCCGCCAAGTATTGGAAGATGGAAGTCTTCCGCACGAACGCTGGGAAAGTTATCTGAAGCTGCAACGGGAAATTGCCTATGCTGAACGGAAGCAAAGTGTAGCGCTACAAGCTGCCGAAAAAGAAAAGTGGAAGAAGATTCAGAAAAACGCGCAGGCACATACAAAATTAAAGTATCAAAAAAGATAAGTAAACGAAACGCCGATGTTCCCCTTCTTTACAGGGAATCATCAGCGTTTTTTTCGTTCGCGGTAATTAGATACGCATGTGGGAGGCGCATGGAAAAGTACCGTATTTCTTTTTAAGTTAGCATGCTTTTATCATCGTGCTAAAAATCAGTTCGTGATGTGACTTCCGTCAATTACACATCAAAGTCGATTTCACCGGTCAGTTCATTCAAACGCCGTAAGTCAGCCCGGATTCCATCCGAATCAGAAGCACGTTGTTCCCGTAAAGCCTTTGTTCTGACAGGATGGACTGTGAAGTCACCGGTCAAGGAAATCGTTCGGTTTGATAAACGATCGGTAAAATAACGGTCATGGGAAACAAACAGCAACTCACCGGGAAAAACTTCGAGTGCCGCTTCGATTTGTTCCCGTGTCGCAAGATCAAGATAATTCGTCGGTTCGTCGAGGATGAGTAAATGCGCGCCGGAAAAATAGAGACGTAAAAAGGCGATCCTGCATTTCTCGCCCATACTCGCTTCAGCGATTGGTTTATAGACGGTCTCCCGCCGAAATAAAAAGCACGCGAGTAGTGTCCGGGCATCTGTTTCCGAAATCTCGCTCGTCTCAAGCAAGGCATCAAGTAGTGTGCCGGTATTCGGTAAGGTGGATAGAACTTGAGAAAAGTAACCGACTTTTAAAGTCGGGTGCCGTTTGATGATACCGGCAGATGGCACCAATTCTCCAAGTAAAAGACGTAATAACGTCGTTTTCCCAGAACCGTTTCGACCAATCAACGCGATTCGATCGCCACGCTGGATGGAGAACGACACATCCTGAAAGAGCCGGCGATGCGGATAGTCGAATGAGAGAGCATCGACTGAAACGAGACGTTTCGCTAAAAAATGTTCTCCTTCGAATCTGACATGGACGTGGGACGGCGTTTCCGGTTTTTTGACCCGGTGTTCCAGTAGGCGTTCGAGCTGATTTTCTTTTGCTTTGACTTTTGTCGCATGTTTTGCAGCCTTTTTTTTCGCGTACGGATCTCGTTCACTTGCACTAGCCGTCGCTTTTTGATGCCAATTTTGATATTGACCAATCATCCGGGTGAGTTCTTTTCGTGTTCGTTCTTGCTTCTCATATTGATGCCACTGTGCAGTCCGTTCTTGTTCCTTTAACGTACGGTAAATCTCATAGTTTCCTTCGTAACGTGCCGCTCCTGCTTCAGTCAATTCAATGACGGCGTCAGCCGTCGCATCGATAAAGGCACGCTCATGTGAAACATAGAGCATCGTCGTCTTCGTTTGACGCGTCCACACGACGAGCCACTCGAGTGTGTCTTCATCTAAATGGTTGGTCGGTTCATCAAGCAGGATGAAGTCCGGTTTCTTCAACAGTAGACATGCAAGTTGAATCCGGGTCTGTTCGCCGCCGCTCAGTGTGTTCAAAGGCTGAAACCAAAGAGATTGCTCGAGTTGAACTTCTTTCAGGACACGTCTCGCATCGGCTTCGAGCGTGAAGGCATCTGCGTCAACGGCAGCCTGGTAGTCGGCCACGGCTTCAGTGGTTAAGGCACGTTCACGTAAGTCGTAACGGGTTACATCCGCCTGTTCGACGATTTGAATTGCTACACTTGTCGAGGGTTCGATTTGTTGGGCTAAGAGCCCGATCCGGTCATACGTGCGATGGATTGTTCCGGTCGTCGGGATGATTTCTTTTAGGATGGCGCGCAAGAGCGTCGTTTTTCCAACGCCGTTCGGTCCGACCAAGGCGACGTGTTCGCCGTCGCGGATGGAGAACGTGACATCGTGGAAAAGACACTGCCCGGCAAAATCGATTTGTAAATCATGGATGGATAATACTTCAGTTGGCATAAGCTCAGCTCCCTTTGTTTCATTTCGGTTGAGATGAAATGAAAACACACCATCCTGAGCGTACGGATGGTGTGCGGGAGTGCAATTCAAAGAAGGTATCCACCTGAAATAGGGATATACCGAAATTGAGCAGACTCGTAGCGTCAGTCATCCGCAAGCGATTGCGAAAGTGATGAGTTCATTCATCATTAGACGTTAGCGAGTGATTGCTTCATTTCGGTATTGTACCTCCGTTTCATAGACTATGTGTTCAGTCTATCAAGTCACATCAATCATGACAAGTACGAGTTGAGTAAATCTTGCGCGGCAAACGTTTCCTCCGCGGTAGGCGGTAAGACATCTTTTAGCGCATATTCGAGCCCGAGTGCCTCCCATTTATAGACACCTAATTGGTGGTAGGGGAGGACTTCAACCCGTTCGACATTTCCGAGTGTTCGAATGAATTCACCTGTTTGGCGTAAAAACGTTTCCGTCATCGTCACGCCGGGGACAAGGACATGGCGAATCCAGACGGGAATGTTTCGTTCTGCGAGCAATTTTGCGAAGGTTAGTGTATTGACGTTACTTCGCCCGGTCAAAATCCGGCACGTCGCATCATCGATGTGCTTGATATCGAGTAAGACGAGATCTGTATATTCCAGGATTTGATCCAGGTTTTTCGGGACGACCGAACCTGCTGTATCGATGACGGTATGCAAGCCGTTTCGTTTTGCTTCACGCAGCGAGGCTTCTAAAAACTCGGGTTGAGCCAACGGTTCGCCACCGGAGAAGGTCACCCCTCCACCCGTTGCGTCAAAGAAGGAACGATAGCTGTTCGCTTCTTTGATGATTTCTTTAGGTGTTACTTTTCGGCCACAACCGAATTCCCAGGTGTCCGCATTGTGGCAATATTGGCAGCGTAGTGGGCAGCCTTGCGTAAAGACGATGAAACGAATACCGGGACCATCGACAGTCCCACAAGATTCGACAGAGTGAACCGTCCCGTAAGTCATAGTGATCAAGTCCTTTCAGAAAAGTTAAAGTGCACCGTGGAATGTACGGTTGATGACATCGATTTGTTGTTCGCGTGTCAACTTAATGAAGTTGACGGCATAACCCGATACACGAATCGTTAACTGTGGATAAAGTTCAGGATGCTCCATTGCATCGAGTAAAGTGGCGCGATCGAACACGTTGACGTTTAAGTGATGACCACGGGTAGTCGTACCGCCCATATAGCCGTCAAGTAGACCGACTGTATTGTTGATACGTGTTGTTTCATCTTTTCCGAGTGCTTTCGGAACGATTGAGAACGTGTAGGAAATACCATCTAAGGCATGCTCATAAGGTAATTTGCCGACAGAAGTCAACGCAGCGACTGCACCACGTGTGTCACGTCCGTGCATTGGATTTGCTCCCGGTGCGAACGGTTCGCCAGCGCGACGACCATCGGGTGTATTCCCGGTTTTTTTACCGTACACGACGTTTGACGTGATCGTCAGAACAGATTGGGTTGGTAAAGCATCACGATACGTTGGATGTTTCCGGATTTTTTCCATAAAGAGTTCGACGAGATCGACGGCCATTTGATCGACACGATCATCGTTATTTCCGAATTTCGGGAAATCGCCTTCGATTTTAAAGTCGACTGTAATGCCATCCGTATCTCGGATTGGTGTGACTTTAGCATAACGAATCGCTGACAGACTATCGGCGACAACGGATAATCCGGCAATCCCACAAGCCATCGTCCGTAAAATTTCAGGATCGTGGAGTGCCATTTCAATGCGCTCATAACTATATTTATCATGCATGAAGTGAATGACATTCAGTGTATTGACATAGAGCTCAGCTAACCAATCCAATTGTTTATCATAGGCGGCCATGACGGTTTCATAATCGAGCACGTCATCTAAAATCAAGTCGGAAGGAGGGGCGACTTGAATTTTGAGTTTTTCGTCGACGCCACCGTTCAACGTGTAGAGTAAGGCTTTTGCTAAGTTCGCCCGGGCGCCGAAGAATTGCATTTGTTTACCGATTTTCATTGCTGAGACACAACAAGCAATCCCGTAATCATCACCATAAATCGGAAGCATCAAGTCATCATTTTCATATTGGATCGAACTAGACAGGATGGACATCTTCGCACAAAATTCTTTGAAACCACGTGGAAGTTTTGGTGACCATAAAACGGTTAAGTTCGGTTCAGGTGCCGGACCGAGGTTGACGAGTGTCTGCAAGAAGCGGAACGAACTTTTTGTGACGTTCGAGCGACCGTCTTCACTCATGCCGCCGATTGATTCTGTTACCCACGTCGGGTCACCGGAAAAGAGTTCGTTGTAATCGGGTGTCCGAAGAAACTTGACGATGCGAAGTTTCATCACAAAGTGGTCGACAAGTTCTTGCGCGCTCTCTTCTGTCAACCGACCCGTTTGCAAGTCACGTTCGATATAAATATCAAGGAAGGTCGAAACGCGACCGAGCGACATCGCTGCTCCGTTTTGTTCTTTGATTGCTGCGAGATAAGCAAGATAGACCCACTGGAATGCTTCTTGGGCCGTTTCAGCTGGTCGTGATAAGTCACATGTGTAACGTTTACCGAGTTCTGTCAGTTCATGAAGGGCGCGGAGTTGTTCGTTCATCTCCTCGCGATCACGAATCATCGCTTCTGATAAAAATCCACCGTGTGCTTTCAAATCCGCTTTTCTTGCAGCAATGAGGTGAGCTGTTCCATAAAGGGCGACGCGACGGTAATCACCGATGATCCGTCCGCGACCGTACGCATCAGGAAGTCCAGTGATGATACCGGCTTTACGGGCAGCACGCATTTCGGGCGTATACGCATCGAAAACCCCTTGATTATGCGTTTTACGGTACTCGCTAAAAATCTGTGTAACAGTGTCATCTGATTTAAAACCATACGCTTCTAAGGCATCATTGACCATTCGGATACCACCGTTCGGATGAATCGAACGTTTGAATGGTTCATCGGTCTGTAGACCAACGATTTTTTCGAGTTCAGGATTGAGGTAACCTGGACCGTGCGAAAGAATTGAAGATGGAGTTGCAGCATCAACGGCATAGACACCACCACGAATTCGTTCTTCTTCTGTTAACTGCATGATTTGTTGCCATAACGTGTTGGTTGCATCGGTCGGACCGGCGAGGAACTGATCGTCTCCTGTGTATTCTGAGCGATTGCGCCGGATGAAATCAGCGACATCAATCTTTTCCATCCATTCTCCACCTTCGAATCGTTGCCATGCTTGTGTTTTTTCAAGTAACATCATCAACACTCCTTCATTAGTAAGGTCAGCGGTTCTTAATACATCTCTTATGTGAATAGTGTAACAAACAATTCGGGATAGAGGTTTTACGTATATGTGAATCTTTTAACAAATGTAAAAGTGTTGCTATGACTTACTTCACAGTAAATTGTATCAGTCAGTGTCCCTTGTTCAAAAAACAGAAAACGACTGCTGTGAAAGGATTTTTCTGTAGCTGTATCATTAATTTGTAGTGGAATGGATAGAGACAGAAGCTAGTGTGATAAAAGTCACGCGGCGCTACCTTGTATTTTTAGGACGTATCGTTGACAATGAAAAAGGGAATATAGAACGTGGAGGTGGAGTGAATGGAGTTTTCGCCATTAAAAGAGCAAGCAGACTATCGAACAGGGGACTGGGTTTCCCTAAAAGTATCAACTGAAGGAACAGAACGGATCGGGATGATCACCGAGTTTGAAGACGACGGGTTTTGGCTCCGGTTTGAAGACGATTTTGATTTCGAGGACTTTATCGGTTACGACCAGAAGTACCTCGCACGATTAGTTCGACGCCCAATCGATGTCAGAGCAACTTATCCTGTACTTGCTGGTTTCGAAACACTTGCTGTTGAGCTGCAAGATCGAATGGCGCAAGGTTTCGAAGTGTTAAGTGCAGATCAACAAAATGAGACAGAAATCGTTTTTCATATTCGGTTAATCGATTCTGGAAATGAATATACACAGACGTTACGCGGTATTAAAACTGAAACCGATGATCGTTTCGAATATGTAACAGAATGATAGACAAGAGAGTAGGAGAAGATACGTTATGAATTTTACTAAACCTTTTATTAATGAAGCGTGGGAACGAGCACGCTTTGAACAAATGATGCCCGTCCAAGAACAAGCCATTCCTCTAATCCGTGAGGGTAAAGATGTCTTAGTCGAAGCGCCGACAGGAACTGGGAAAACGCTCGCTTATGTCATTCCAGCCCTCGAGCGCATCGATCCGAATGAACCACACGTTCAAGTCGCGATTACGGCACCGACACGAGAACTGGTCATGCAAATTCATCAAGTCATCCAATTATTTGCCCAAGGAAGCGGGATTAAGTCAGGTGCGTTCATCGGTGGCGTTGAATTAAAACGTCAATATGAGCGTCTCAAGAAAAAACCACAAATTATTGTTGGGACACCAGGACGCTTAGTTGAGTTGATTGATTCAAAAAAGTTGAAGATGCATAAAGTAAAATTGATTGTTTTAGATGAGGCTGATCAAATCTACGAAAGTGGAATGAGTGCATCAGCGACGCGCATCGCGAACAGTGCGCTTCGTGACCGCCAGTTAGCACTCGTTTCAGCAACATTGCCTGAACGGACAGCAGCATGGGGACGGACACTTTCGAATGATCCAGAAGTCATCCGAGTTGAACGGACGGAGACGACGCAAGTCAAGTTCGGTTACATCGAAACATCTCGTCGTCTGAAACCGGAAATGTTACGTCGTTTGTCTAATATGCAACAGGTCAAAGTGTTGACGTTCATAAACAACCGTTCTTTCCTCGGTCCGTTAAACGGTGAATTAAGCAAGTTTTCGCTGAAATACCGGATTTTAGATGCCGAAAAAGGGAAAAGAGAACGGATGGAGACGTTACGTTCATATAAACGGGGAGAGTTTCCGTTACTCGTCACGACAGGGCTTGCTGCACGCGGTCTGGACATTGATGCCGTCACGCATGTCGTGCATTATGATTTACCGGAATCCCTTGATGATTTTGTCCACCGCTCAGGTCGAACAGGACGTGGGAACGCGTCGGGTATGGTCCTTGCGCTCGTCACGGATCATGATCTGAAACACCTGAAAGCATTAGCGAAACAAATGGGTGTGGAAATTGAACCGATGGAGATTTATGGCGGGGAAGTGATTCCAAAACGTGAAGTCACGGAACCGGAAGCGCTTAAAAGTCCGGCGAAACCACACCGGAAAGGACCAACACGATGAAAAGTGAGCGAAAGATTATCCCGTTTCCGACGACTGTATCCGAAGCAGAGATGAACACAGCGCTCAAAACTTTATATCAAGAAGCAGCCACTGCTCGAAGCACCGATTGGGTCGCATTCATCGAAGAAATCGCGACGGAAGGACGTTGGTATTTAAAAGATGCTGAGTTATTCCGAGACTTGTTCGTCGATTGGGCCATTTTTTATGAGACCGATGAACAAGGGAAAACACCGCATGGTCGTTTTTTAGAACAAGTCAAAGAAGATATGTCTCAAAGTCTGTATCGTGCCTTAAGAGGGCTGGCCGATCCTGTTCCGTCGCTTTTCCTTGTAAAAGAAGACGGCGTCTTCGACATCATGTCGGAACAAACGTATCAGACCGATTTGACAGAGATTGACGTTGCGGTTGGCGATCTGTTAGTCGGCAAACTTCTCTACATTTCAGGCAAATGGCGATTCGCAATCGCCTATATGAAGGTTGCACGGGCACTTGTACCTGAAGTGCGTGTTCTTTTAGCTGATTTTGTCGATGAAGTCGGTGACGACGCACTATTGCGTCAGTATCCTGAATTTTGTGCGGAGTTGATTGACTTATTACTCGATATCGAAGAGGGAAACATTGCACCACGACCTGAAGCATAACAGCAAAAAATAAACGTCCATTCAATCCTAAGTTAGGGTGAATGGGCGTTTGTTCGTTTAAAAATCTTGATGGTACAGCGCAATATCGTTTTTTTTACGGTTTTTGATGCGATACATGGCGAGATCAGCATGTTTCAGCCAACTTTCTAAATCATCGTTTTCGAAAAATGGAGCGACTCCGATGCTGGCCGAGACATGTAACGTTTGCCCTTTATAAACATAAGGGCGACGCAATAATTGTAAGAAATGTTTACAGCGACGTCGGAGTGAAAGTTCATCTTTCGCTGAAGTTAGCAAGGCGAACTCATCACCACCCAGCCGGTAAACTGACTCTTCGCGTTCGAGGTCTAGACTTATTCTACGAGCAACTTCGATTAAGACATAATCACCAGCTTCGTGCCCATACGTATCGTTGACTAATTTAAAACCGTCTAAATCAAGTAACGCCAGATAGTTTACGGACTGGTCAATCGATAAGAATGTCCGTTCGAGCGAACGACGGTTACCGATACCAGTTAAAACATCATGAAACGCGTGGTATTCAATCCGTTGCTGCCGCTCCTTTTGTTCTGTTACGTCGTGTAAGACTAAGAAATGACCGGCCGATTTTGAAGCGATGTGGATGGGGATTTTTGTTAATTCATATTGGCGGTCGGATTCATCGAGATAACGATTGGAATCAAGCTGTAAGGAAGACTGAAGATGTAAGACTGAGTGAGTGGGTACTTCGATTGACAAGGCAGAAAGCTTAAACGTTGCTTGAGCCGCAAGATTGGCATACGTCGCTGTTTCGTTTTGATCAAAACGGATGATTGGATCAGGATGACTTGAAAACAGTGGCAGGACTTGTTGCTCACTTTCTTTGATTTGCCGGATCCGGTGTTCGATGCGTTCGGCTAACTGTTCGTTTCGCTCGTTTAACTTTTGCACGAGCAACGTATGTTGCCGAGCGATGATGATTTGTCGAATGATTAGTAACAATAAGATGATGAACACATCAAATTTTTTACCTTCGAGTTCGATGACATAATGTAAAAATAGTGGAATTGCGAGCAAAGGCAGCCAAGTTCTCTGAACGACAGGAGACGCTTGTTTACCTTCAGTGATGTGATCAAGGTGCCATAAGATTGCTGCACTTTGAACAAGACGAATCAATACAGGAGAAAAGACTAAATATTGTTCCGTGAAATCTGGAAAGTATACAGCAGATACTTCATACATGCCACGAATGAACAGTGAAAAGAATAGTAGAGATAACGTCGTTCGGGAAACCCAGTGTGTTTCTTGAACAAAAAAGAAGTAGAAGAGAACAAACAATCCGAGTGAAGTGTTGAGGACGACGATCATATCGTACGGGAACGTACTAGCTGTCGGGTCGGCCAGTTCGCTTAATGTATGAAAAGCAGCAAGTCCTAAAAAAACGACGATGATTAGAGCATCCACGAATGCAAGCAGATGTTGTGAAAAACTCTTTTGTGAAGCAATCCGGTAAAAAAGTCCGATTAAAAATATATAGTGCGAAATGGAGAAACAAATTAAGCTATAACTGTTCGGAAAAGACAGCGTATTACTGAACAAGTTAATGGTTTCAAAAATCGAAGCAGCTAGCGAGAAGATAAGTGAGATGAAGGCAATGATCCAAAATTTTCGTCTTGGCACGACGAGTGACCGTTCTTTTTTATAGGCGATGAGGATGAAAAGTCCGATTAAAAGAAACGACAAGTACTCTAGAATTTGTTCGACAAGGTGGTTCATGAATGAGCCTTGCGTGTATGAATAGAGAATTAAAATCAAAGAGATGATTAGTAGAGAAGGGAACCATCTGATGAAGTAGGGGGATCGTTGCATATGCGTTTCCTCCTAGTTGCGTTTTAGTTGAGCGGCGAACTGAAAATTATTTTTGTTCGTATTTTTAATGTGATACATGGCTTCGTCTGCACGGATCAAAAGGACATTCGAACTTTTTCCATCACTCGGATAAAGCGAAATACCGATGGACGGTGTGACAGACATCGTTTGATCTTTAATATAAAACGGCTCATTGAGTGATGCGAGCAACTTACTCGCAAATGCAGTCGTCTCATCTTCGTCTCGAACGGTGAATAAAATGAATTCGTCTCCTCCTAAACGGGCGACAAGCTCCTCTCCTTGAATTAGTTGTTGTAGCCGGCCTGCGGTTTCTTGAAGTAATAAATCTCCAGCATCATGCCCGTACGTATCATTGATAGCTTTAAAACCATCTAAATCAACAAACAATAACGATCCATGTCGTATGGTAGGGAGGAGAGTCTGCAATTGTTCTTCAAAAAAGCGCCGATTCGGTAAACGGGTCAAAGCGTCATGATTTCCTAATTTCTCCAACCATTGTTCTTGGCGAACATCTTCTGTGACGTCGGATAAAATGATAAAGACACGTTCTTGATCGGCTATACAAATCGACGTCATCGTGTAGATGAGGTCCTCTTCGTCATGGGGGATATAAAACGTTTTTGATAAGGAAGGGACCCCTTTATTGGCATGTAGCGCCTCCATTACTTGTTTGAAAAGACGGACCTGTTCGTCTTTCAATGACTTCTCCATCCATCCTTCTCGAATGGCTGCAGGATTTCCGGATAGAATGTGACTCGCTTGATTTACTTCAAGTACCATTTGCGGATAGGAGAGGAACAGTGCCTTGAATTCTTGTTCGCGTAACCGAAGTAACTCCGTTTTCTGTGAAACGATGGTTTCCAAATTTTCTTGTAGCGAAGTCGTTTCTCGTAAAAGGCGTACATTTTCGCGATAAGAAAAAAGCTGCCGCGTTAAGAAAAGTAAAAAAGTGGTCGCGATTGTGATGAAGTAGAAGCGTGTCGTGACAGGTGAAAACGTGACATAGGTAATTAACAGTAATAGTAAGATGTATGAAAAAGAAGGACGAAGAATTTGTTCAATCCGAAGTAACAATAATTGTTGTTTAGCGATGATCGGTAAATGCCAAGTTACTAGGAAACTAATGAAAAAATAGCTACTCAGCGGATAGAGCGGTAATAAAAGCATTGCGTAAAAAGTAAAATCGTTCAATAAAAAGCTGTAAAATAAAAAGTTGATCATACCTAATAAAAACGTTCCACCCATTAAAAAACTAAAAGCGAACAACGAGACCGGTTTTTTTAAACCGGAAGCATAGAGTAAAAAAAAGAAAAGAGTCAGGAGAATGGTCAAGAATGAATAGATATCCCAGCTGAGCTGCTCCGCGAACGTTCTTGTGTATTCGGGGATGTGTTTAAAAATTGTCAAGTATCCAGCAATCATCGCGACAGTAAAAAGTGTCAATGAATCAAGAATTAAAAGCTTTTGTGAACGGAAATGTTCAATATCCAAAAGACGGAATAAAAAAATGGTAATCGTCAAGAGATGGATTGTATAGGGAAAGTCGAGTAGGACGTTCAAATTGACAGACGTGAGCGAAAAGTAACCACTGACAACTCCACCTAAGTCTCCGATGAAATAAGCACTTACAGCAATGAGGATCCATTTAAGTTCTGGTGAAGGTGTTTTTCTATAAAATAAAATGGCGGCACTCGTAATCAATAAAGACCCGACAAAGCTTGAAAAGACGGCTGTGGGTAAGACGAATGAGTTTGGAATTAAAAGAAGGATGGTATACGAGATAATCAAATAAATGACGATTCCTCCTGTCATTCGTTTGAACGCTTTTGACATGAGAAAACCTCCTGTCTAATGAAAGTAACAGTTTAACTATATAATTCATTACCCTCAATTTGGAAAAAACGTACTTGGAACAGAAGAAAAAAGACCGCATTTTTCCGGAAAGGAAAATATACGGTCAAATAGACAATAAATCAAAAACAAATTATTTTTTATAAGATTCGTACGCCTCTATCTTCTCGGACAAGTAAGACCAATAGTCCATCAGTTGATCGAGTTGGGATTTTCCTTGCTCAATCTTTTGATAGAGTTCATTAACTTGCCCGATATCGCTACCTGCCGAAGCGAGCTGTTGTTCGAGTTGCTCAAGCGCAGCTTCCGCGTTTTCAATCTGTGTCTCAATCGTTGTCCAATCTTGTTGTTCCTGATAAGACAATTTTTTCGGGATGTCGGTTGGAGCAGCTACCACTTCTTTTACCTCAGTCACGATAGCTGCTTCAGGTGTCTCATCCTCACGCTGTTCCAGGTAATCCGTATACTGCCCATAATAAGAGACAATCGTACTATTCTCGAACGCAAGTAACCGATTGACGACACGGTCGAGGAAATAACGATCATGACTGACTGTGATAACCGTCCCGGGGAAGGACTCGAGATAATCTTCAAGAACCGACAGCGTTTCTGTATCTAAATCATTCGTCGGCTCATCGAGGAACAAGACGTTTGGTTCATCCATTAAGATCGTCAACAACTTGAGTCGACGCTTTTCGCCACCGGATAATTTACCAATCGGCTTATACTGTGCTTCCGGTTTGAATAAGAACTGCTCAAGCATCTGACTGGCTGTGATTTCTTGACCATCAAGTGTCGTGATCACCTGGGCGATCCGTTCGACTTCATCGATGACACGACGTTCCGGGTGCGTGAACTCGGCGAACTGTCCATAAAACCCAACTTTGACCGTTTCCCCGTGCACGACTTCCCCTTGAGTCGGTTCAAGTTGTTTCGCTAAAATCGACAACAGTGTCGATTTCCCGCTCCCGTTCCGACCGACGATGCCATAACGTTCTTTTCGACCGAATAACCAGCTAAATGATTCGAACAGTGTTCGTTCACCAAATGTATGACCAAGTTCCGTTGCTTCGATGACTTTTTTACCGAGTCGTGTCGAACCGACTTGTACTTCAAGTGTTGCTTCTTCTTCTTCATAAGAGAGTTCTTGGAGTGCATCGACACGCTGAATCCGTGCCTTTTGTTTTGTCGTCCGTGCCTTTGCACCACGACGTAGCCAAGCGAGTTCACGGCGTAAAATGTTTTGGCGCTTCTCTTCCATTGAAGCAGTCCGTTCGCGGCGCTCAGCCCGCTTTTCAAGGAATGACTCATAGTTTCCGACATAAAAATGGGCCGTCCCGTTCGCGATTTCCATCATGTGATTCGTGACACGATTCAAGAAATAACGGTCGTGGGTAATCAACAGAATCGCTCCACGGTATTCCTTGATCTGTGATTCGAGCCAAGTAATCGTTTCTGCATCGAGTTCATTCGTTGGCTCATCGAGTAGTAATAGATCGGCTTCGTCGAGCAAAGCTTCTGCCAAGCCGACACGCTTCCGTTGGCCGCCCGATAACGAACCGATTTTTGCTTCTAAATCTGTAATGCCAAGTCGCGTTAAAATCATTTTAAGGCGAGACTCCGTATCCCAGGCATTTGCGGCATCAATTTCCGTTTGGGCATCGATGAATCGTTTGAGTAACGTTTCATTTGTCGGATCTTGTTCAAGCGCTAAACGAGCCGTTTCATAATGGCGTAAAGCATTGATTGTCGGTGTGTTTCCGGAGAGGAGCACTTCCATCACTGTTTGATCTTCCGGATAATCTGTCGATTGTGAAAGTAAACGTATCCGGTAATCGTTCGGATGATGCAGTTCACCGAAATCAGCTGTCTCTTTTCCTGCTAAAATATGGAGCAGTGTCGATTTTCCTGTCCCGTTGACACCGATAATTCCAATCCGGTCTCCGGGTGTGACGGAAAATGTCACGTCTTCAAAAACGATTTTATCAGCAAATTCTTTTTTTAATTGATCTACTTTAAGTAGCATGTCAGACTCCTTCTACAATATGCTTGATTTGTTGTTCAACAGTAGCGACGAGTTCTTTTTGGGTCATTGTAGCAGGGTCGATGGGTGGAAGGATTGTCACATCGACAGTTGCCGGTCGAATCCGACCAGTCTCTTCCATGACACGATAGCTTCCTGAAATGGCAATCGGAACGACGCGTGCACCACTAGATGTTGCTAGGGTGAAGCTACCTGCTTTGAACTCAGCAATCGGTCCGCCTTTCGAGCGAGTACCTTCCGGGAAGATGATCATCGATTGCCCATCTTTGATTGTCTCGACACCGGCACGAATCGCCTTTAAAGACTGTCGGCGATCTTTTCGGTCAATCATGACACATCCCATTAAATTCATCCAGACATTGACGATTGGAATCTTATTGACTTCGATTTTCGAAATAAAGGCTTTGGGTTTTGCGATATGTCCGAGCAAAATCGGAATGTCAAAATTCCCTTGGTGGTTGGCGATGAAGACGACAGGTTGATCAGACGGAATATGTTCTTCCCCTGTCAGACGGACTTTCACTCCAGCTAAGCGAAGGAGCGAATTCGCCCAAACGTGTGCTACTTTTTGTGTATACGCGTAGCGAGCGGCGTGTGTTCGACGTTTTGCGCCAGGCAAAAATGGTAATGTAAGAGGTAATACTAGCCCAAAATGAATGAACCAGATGATCGTGCGTAACATGATGGCATCAAACTCCTTTTTTACTGTGTATTATTATTGTACAAAAAAAGACCAGGTATCGCACCCGGTCTTCTTCTTTATTCCCAGTAACGAGGTTCAGATTCCTCTTCACTCTCGCCGAGTTCGAATGTCAGGCGTCTCGTCGTCGGATCGATGGAAAACGAGGCATTCGTATTATCGATTTGTTTGATTTCCATCGTCTCTTCATCGAGGATGAGTGTCAAACGTACCTTATCTTCATGATCGACGAGTAAAACACCGTCTTCTTTTAGCCATAAGTCGATGACAGGTGAGTAACGAAGTGTCCAGCCGTTGGATAGTGGTATTTCATTCATAATGAATCGGTTCCTCCTAAAAACATGAAGTCAAACTCTTTATTTATCATGCTGTTCTGTCGTTGATAATGCAAGTGATGCGACTGTGTCATTTTGTTCGTAAGACAATTGATAAGAGTGTTCCCGTTTCTTCATACGCTCCAACTGTTTTTTGACGCGGCGGTATTGCATATATTCATGATAACCATGATATGTCGTACGAATTAATTGTCTAAAAGATGAAAGTGAAAGACAAATGGATAGGGTGAAGACGAAAATCCCGACTGAATCGGTATAATATCCCGTGATAAAACTAAGGTATGTACTAATGAGACCCGTAAGCGTCGTAAATAAGTAAAAATACACAGTACTTCCTCCTTCGTGTCACTCTACTAAGTGTGTCTAGTAAAGCAATTCGCTAACGAAGCAGGATTTCCTTTATCGTCCAGTAAAAACTCGGAAACAAATAAAAAAATCTACACGATGAGATGTAGATTTTAAGGTGTATCGATTTGTTGGAGTGCAGGTGTCTTTGGAGACAAATCAGTGCTACTCGACCCTTCAGCGAATACAATTCCAATCGTTGCGAGAAATGCGAAAAAAGCGAATACTAACGTTTTTGTAAAGCGTCTTGCGAAAGAACGCGATTGAATGTCATGAAACATAGTTTTTCCCCCATATTTACCAAAACTAAACCTTCTTTTTCCTATTCTTTTATCATATCTGTTTTTTTCAAAAAAATCACTTAAATCAGATTCGTTCACAAAAATGTCACAACTGTTCGCTTCCATTTGATGTCGGAGATAGGTTGAAAAAGAGTATAGTATTGAAGGTGATGAAAAGAACTTACGGTTAGTTGAGTGTTTCAGCTTAACCAAGTTAATGAAAGGAGATGACCATAAATGGCACTACGTGCAGGACAGGTTGTCACATTAAAAGTAGAGCGTGAAGCAGAATTTGGTGTGTTTTTAAGTGATGGTACGGAGGATATCTTACTTCATAAAAATGAACAGACGAAATCGCTCATGCTAGAAGAAGAGGTCGAAGTATTCCTTTATCAAGACAATGAAGGGCGTCTCGCCTCATCGATGACGATTCCGGAAGCGTCATTTGAGGATTACGTCAAAGCACCGATTAACGGAACACGTTACAATACAGGTGTTTTTGCGAACATCGGAATTCAAAAGGATGTTCTCGTCTCGCTGGACGATCTTCCGCAACGCCGGACATTTTGGCCGGAAGAGGGAGACGAACTTTACATTCGTTTGAAACATGACCAAAAATTACGTTTGTTAGGTGACCCGGCTCCTTATGCCTATTTCAATCTCAAGGCGCAACCGGCACCGGAAGAGTGGAATAACATGGACGTTGAAGGACTTGTTTTTGCTCAACGCGACCCGGGTGTCAACGTTTGGGTGAACGATCAATCGATTGGTTTTCTACATGAACAAGAGATGGAACGGTGGCCGCGTCTCGGAGAAGTTATGAAATTACGGGTGACAAATGTGAAGCCAGATGGTACAGTATTACTTTCAGCAAGACCACGTGCTCACGAGGCAATCGACATCGATGCGGATTTAATCCTGAACCACCTACTTGAACATGGCGGTCAGATGGCGTATGGTGATAAGACACCTCCTGAGACGATTGATGAGGTATTCGGCCTAAGTAAGGCTGCCTTCAAACGTGCTCTAGGTCGATTGTTGAAAGATAAAAAAATAGAAAAACATGAAACGGGTATTCGGCTAACGAAGTAAGCTAGCCAACTGCACCTACGTTTCGAATAAATAGTTAGGAATTCATCATTTTGGTGGTTGCGGCTGGTTTTAACCGGCGACCATTTCCAAATAAAACCCCATCACTAGTGGGGGCAAGCGGCGCGATTTAAAGCGTTGAACGGTCCGGGCATCATGCCTTTCCCTCGCCCTTATGGCAACGATTATGATGGTGACTTCCCTAAACATTATTATCAGTAGAAATAGCCTCTATCTTTAAGGACGGGCTTCTGCTATAATAGGTAGTCGATTGTATTCGTTACGGTAGCGTCTGTTTAGTGGCAGACGCTTTTCATATGACAAAGGAGAGTATTTAGCATTGACAACATTTCGTGAATTAAATCTTAGTGAGGCACTTATCAAAGGTGTCCTAAAAATGGGCTTTGAAGAAGCAACTCCAATCCAAGCAGAAACAATTCCAGTCGGTCTTAGCGGCGTTGACTTAATCGGTCAAGCACAAACAGGTACTGGTAAAACAGCAGCATTCGGTATTCCGACGATTGAGCGTCTTGACGCAAAATCGCGCCATATCCAAGCGTTGATTCTTGCACCGACTCGTGAACTTGCGATTCAAGTAGCAGAAGAACTTAACCGCATTGGTGAAATGAAACGCGTTCATGCATTGCCAGTATACGGTGGTCAGCAAATCGATCGTCAGATTCGTGCGCTTCGCAAGAATCCACAAATCGTCGTTGCGACACCTGGTCGCCTAATGGATCACATGAACCGTAAAACATTAAACCTTGACCACGTTCAAACAGTCATCTTGGATGAAGCAGATGAAATGTTGAACATGGGCTTCGTGGAAGATATCGAAAAAATCTTAGGTACACTTCCGCCAACTCGTCAAACACTTTTGTTCTCTGCAACGATGCCACCACAGATTCGTAAAATCGCGGATCGTTTCATGACAACACCAACGCACATCAAAGTAAAAGCAAAAGAAATGACAGTCGAAAACATCGACCAATCATTCATCGAACTAAAAGAAAGCCAAAAATTCGATGTGCTTTGCCGCTTGATTGATACAGATTCTCCAGAACTTTCAATCATCTTTGGTCGTACGAAAAAACGTGTTGACGAAATGACGGAAGGACTTATCCAACGTGGATACACGGCGGACGGTTTACACGGTGACTTAACACAAGCGAAACGTGACCAAGTCATTCGTCGCTTCAAAAAAGGAACAATCGATATCCTTGTTGCGACAGACGTTGCAGCACGTGGACTTGATATTTCTGGTGTTACACACGTTTACAACTTTGATGTACCACAAGATCCAGAGAGCTACGTTCACCGTATCGGTCGTACGGGACGTGCTGGTAAAACGGGATCAGCAATCACGTTCGTTACACCACGTGAATTTGGTCAAATCAAAACAATCGAACGTGTAACAAACAAAAAAATGTCACGTCGTCACGCACCGACACTTGACGAAATCTTGGAAGGCAACTTGAAGCTTGCTGCACAAGAACTCATCAAACGTGTAGAAGCGAAAAACTCACAAGAGTATACAACACTCGCGCAAGAACTTCTTGAAGAGTATGAAGCGGTTGAATTAATCGCAGCAGCGCTTAAAGGATTAACGAAAGAGCCGGATGCAACTCCAGTTCAAATTTCGTCAATCGAACCAATCCGTGTCAAACGTTTTGGTAGCAACGGTGGCGGTGGTAACCGTCGTCCTTACGGCAATAAAGGTGGATCAGGTTCTGGTTCTTCTAACCGTGGTGGCGGATACCGTGGCAGCAACCCGCGTGGTGGGGAGCGCCGTGAAGGTGGTCGTCCTTCTGAAGGAAACCGTAGTTCATCGTCATCAGATCGTCGTGAAGGTGGATACGCTGGTCGTAGCAACCGTAGCGAAAGTGATCGTAACCGTGGCGGACGTAAACCACGTTTTGAAAAGTAAAAAATCCGAACCGATTTGTCACAGACAAGTCGGTTCTTTTTTATGAATTCTCATGATAAAATGAGCAATGAAAGATATAGAGAGGGCTGAATCGTTCGTGTATACCATTTATGCAGCAGCATTCATTTGTCTGATTGGACTGCTCATCGCAACTAAAAAAATTAGCGAGCAGACGACAAAAGGACACTTTCGTTATATCCCTTTAGCGACGTTATTGTTTGGCGGGATTATTTTTCTCGTCTTAGCGATTGGTAAGGGTGGTGCTACAGGCATTCAATACGGTGTTCTGAGCATTATCTATTTAACGGCGACATTTGGGGTCTATTTGTACATTGCGTTAAGAAAAGATACAACGTTATTTTAAAGACGGGGCCTCTCTGATTACAGGGTGGTCTTTTTTTTGATAAGATAGAACAAGAGAATAGGGGGGAGAAGAATGGATGCATTAGATGTCATTGTTCATCCCGAACAGATTGAGGCGTGGTTCCAACCAATTGTTGGAGCGGCACCTTTTAAAGTGGAAGGGTATGAAATCCAATCTCATTTTCGCGGTGAGCCGCTGAAGCCATTTTTTCAAGAAGATGATGTACCAATTGAATACCAGTTAGAAGTCATGAGTCATGTCATTCGCCATGCTTTTCAAAAAGTCCCGGCCGATGCGCATTCATTTGTCTTAATCCGCTGTCGACCTGATTGGTTATTCGAAAATGGTGGCGAAGATTTTTTGAGTATCTTACGTAACGCACAGATCGACTTTCCGGAAGACCGGTTATATGTCACACTGACCGATGTCCAAGTGGATGACTTTGATCGACTCGGACGAATCGTTGCGTACTATCAAAACTCTGGCTTAAAGGTTGCGCTTGATCGTGCGGAGGCGACGAGCTTAGAACGCGTTTTTGCCATGTCGCCGGATATGCTGATTGTCGACTTATCTTCGATGATTGAGAAAAAAACCGTTTCAGCGAGTTATCCGCACCTGTTACAAACGATGGAACACTTATGTGACCAACTCGGTGCGCCACTTCTTTACAAAAATATCAGCCATCTTGGTCAACTCCGGTATGCATGGCAACACGGTGGGCGCTATTACATGGGAAATCTACTCGGTGAGACGACACCTGACTGGGTGACGACATGCCCAGGCATGGAAATCTTATTACATGAAGTGCCGATGTTCTATAAATATGACCGGGAACAGATGAATCGTTTGTTCCAGCTCGAACAAGACTGGACGGTTCGGTTTAATGAGTACTGCCAGTCGTTAAAATCAGATGAATCATTGGATGAATGGTTAATTAAGCTGGCTCAAAAAATGGAACCCGAATTCATTCGCTTTTACATCACAGACGCGAATGGCTTTCAAAAGTCATCAAACGTTAGCAAAAAGAGCGGTGAATGGAAAACATATGCGTTTTACAAAGGTTATAACTGGAGTTTTCGACCGTATTTCATTCGGACCACGGTTGCGATGGAACGACGGCATACGGGATACCTCTCTGATCGATACGTCGATTTCAGTTCGAGTGAACAAACGCGAACGTTCAGTATGCCGCTAAATAATGGGATGTTCTTATTTGCTGATATTTCAGCAAGTTATTTATATCAAGAACGGTTAAGTGAATAAGGAGGAAATGAAACATGTTGGATTATGATTATGATGCACTACGTGAGATTGGGCGCATCGTCGCCATTGCACGCGATGAAATGGCGGATGCCGTCAAACCAGGAATTACAACGAAAGAGCTTGATGACATCGGAGCGCGTATTTTGAAGGAACATGGGGCGGAATCAGCACCGATCGTCATGTATGATTTCCCTGGAGCAACGTGTATCAGTGTCAATGAAGTCGCGGCTCATGGTATTCCTGGTGCATATGTCATTCAAGAAGGCGATATCGTCAACGTCGATGTCTCGGCAGTCAAAGATGGCTACTATTCAGATACAGGTAAAACGGTGATTGCGGGCGAAGCGAAGCGTCCTGAGCACGTCCGACTGGTCGAGGTGTCATTGTCTGCCCTTGAAAAAGGACTTGAAAAAGTCAAAGCAGGTACGAAAGTCAATCAAATCGGTAAAGCAATCTATGCGGAAACACGCAAAAATGGCTTTACGGTCATTCGGAATTTAGCTGGACATGGATTAGGAAAAACGTTGCATGGTGAACCGGAGTCGATTTCGAATTACTTCAACCGAGAAGAAAATGATTTGTTGAAAGAAGGACAAGTCATCGCAGTCGAAACGTTTATCTCGACGAGCGACGAATTTTGTATGGAAGATGAAAAGGATGGCTGGACACTGTACACGCCAAATAAAAGTTTGGTTTCACAGTTCGAACATAGCGTCGTTGTCTTGAAGGATGGATACGAAATCTTGACGAAGGCAGACTAAAAAAAGCGTCGTTCCGCAAAGGGACGGCGCTTTTAGAATGTAGATTGTAGACAAACCCTCATTTCCACTTGGAAATGAGGGTTTGTCTTATGTATGTGTAAAAAATATGACACTACATTAGGATTCCGACTGAAATTCCATGACCAATTGGCCAATTTTTTGAGGTTCAGGGTAGCAAAAGTGAGCATTGCCTGAATCGTCACTTTTTTAACCCGAGGTAGCGAGTCCAACGTATGCCATGCTTTTCTGTCGCGTCCGCCAAGACACGTTCAATTATAATATGAAGGAAGGCTAAAAAAACCTCGGTTTCCGATCTAATCGCTTCCTAGTGGAAAGCAAACAGGAGCGACCCTGCAGCTTCGCTGTAGCGGCGCGATGTTTGCCACAGGAAGACGATTAGGAAGGAAAGAGAGAACAAAAAAAGATGGAAAATCACATTCAAGTGACCTGCCATCTAGTTTGTCTACATAGGTATGCCGTTTTATCGCGTCTCGCCCAAGGAAAGCAACGGAAAAGGTAGAAGCTTTTTTTGCGCAATGCGAATTCTTAACGTCTTCAAAGAACGATTTTAGACCGGGTAAGGCGATTTAACCGCTCGAGTGAAACCTCGTGCTCGGCGTATGGAATGTGACCGTTCCCGATTCGATAGTCGACTTCAAGGAGATCTTCGGCGAAATAATGATCGGTTCCAGCCATGTCAATCGGATACGCTAGACCAGGTAGTGTAGCGAAAGCAAGCGTCTGCCGACGCCCGATTCCACTCTCGAACATTCCACCGAGCCAGTACGTCGCTTTATCTCTTAATGCTAGGGCGTTCGTCAAGCCTCCGACGCGTGCCGGTTTAATGTTGATGATTTGACCTGCACCGAGTGAGAGCATTAAGTCAGCGTCAGTGACCGTTTGGATCGATTCGTCCAAACATAAAGGAGTCGAGAGCAGTGACGCAGCATATTGATGCGTCAACCAATCATCTGCCCGAAATGGTTGCTCCATCATGATTAATCCATACTGATCCCAGTCCTGCAGGAGATTCATCTCGGAACGGGTGAAACTTCCGTTGGCATCAAACATTAAAGGCGCATCAGGAAATTGTTTTCGAACGTGCGCTAAGACGGAGGTATCCGTTGGGTCTAGCTTTAGCTTGATACGCTGAAAACCGTCCTGTAACGCGTCCTCAACGGCACGTACCGTCTTGCTGGCTTCCGCGCGACCAAGTGCTTTTCCGCAAGCGATGGCTTTGTTTTCGTCACCTCCGAGATACGTGGCAAGCGTTTGGTTACTCGCGCGAGCAAACAATTCATAGACGGCGCCGTCGAACATTGCTTTTGCCATCTGGTTTCCTTGAATCGGGTGAAAGCGTGTTGCGACTTCTGACGGATGATTGAGCGGTCCTTTAAGCAAGCGATAGAGGACGGGAGCTAAGGCATGAATCGAATCTTGTGTCTCCGCGGTATACCAAGGTGTTTCAAAGGCGACACCTTCCCCGTAACCGATGTTGCCTTCTGTGTCCGTCAATCGGAGAATCGTCGTCCGGCGATTACTTAAAGTAGTGAGTGCCGTTTTCATCGGCTGACGGAATGTTAATCGGACATCAAATACTTCTGCGCTTCGAAGTGTGATCTTCATACGAAGTCCTTCAGTTGATGACGCAGCAGTTTACCGTTCGCATTCCGTGGCAGAGCGTCACGATAAACATAGGCGACGGGACACTTATATTTGGCGAGCAACTGACTGATTGCTTGACGGACGACCGATTCATCGACAGCGCTGACGATAAACGCAACAGGGACTTGTCCCCAAGTCGAATCAAAGCGACCGACGACACCAGCTTCCTTGATTCCGTCAATCGAGAGCAGGGCAGATTCGACTTCAGCCGGATAGACATTCTCACCGCCTGAAATGATTAAATCGCTTCGCCGATCGAGAACGTATAAATAGCCTTCTTCATCTAAACGTCCAAGGTCACCTGTCTTGAGATAGCCGTCTGCGGTAAAAGATGCTACGGTCGCTTGCTCATCTGAAAA
The DNA here is from genome assembly GCF_018618595.1 of Exiguobacterium sp. s133. NCBI lineage: Bacteria > Bacillati > Bacillota > Bacilli > Caryophanales > Exiguobacterium > Exiguobacterium sp. s133. The sequence goes on along the minus strand of NZ_JACSMK010000005.1, from coordinate 37,692 downwards.
ATAACCTTTCATGACGGTCGGTCCTTTGACTTCGATTTCTTGATGGCGTGTGATTCGGATATCGGTCGGGGCAATTGCTTGGCCGGCAGAACCGATTTTTCGTAACGCATCTTCCGGCAATAGTGTCGCAATTTGCGAAGCGGTTTCTGTCATCCCGTATGTTTGCATGACAGGAATCTTTCGATCGAGGGCGCGAGTCAAAATCGGTAAAGGGACCGGTCCACCGCCCGTCAAGACGACACGTAAATCATAGCGACGCAACCCTGCTTCAAGCAGCCGATCCAACATGACAGAAACGAGGGAAACATGGGTAATCCGTTCATTTTTAATCCATTCAATCGTTTTCGTCGGGGCGAAATGAGGTTCAAGGACGATCGGGGCGCCGTAGATGACAGCACGGTAAACGACAGCGAGACCACTCATATGAAACAGTGGGGTAACGATTAAGAAGCGATCATCCGTCGAGGAACCGATATGACGTGCTGCATTCATCGCACTTGAAAAGTGATTTAGCATTGTCTGTTCGACTGCCTTAGCCCGACCTGTCGTTCCGCTCGTAAAGAGCATGGATTGGACATAATGTTTTGGCATATGTCGAACGATGATGTCAGGTGCCGTGTTCACATAGTGGAACGGTAAAATCTTGATATCGGTATCTAGCGTCCGGTCGGAGATGACATATTTGACTTGTGCTCGTTTTAATTGATCATCCAGTTCGCGCTGACTTAAGCGGACGTTGAGTGGGACGATTGTTAATTCAAGTAGTTGTGCCGCATGGATGGCAATGATATATGACTGACTTGCAGGACCATAAAGAGCAATCCGGTCACCACGCGAAAGGTGGCTTGCCCAGGCACTTGCTAATTTGTGTGCTGCCGTATATAATTCCTGCCAAGATAAGCGGGCTTGATCTGTGACTAGAGCTAAGTCGTTAGGTTGTTCCTTAGCGCGTGTATAAATCCAAGGGTACACCGGAAATCACATCCTTTCTTCAAGATGATACGAAAAAGGTTCAAACGTCTCACGACATTGAACCTTTTTTCGTATTATGGGAAACGTGGGAATTGACCGAAGTCAGGATCACGTTTTTCTTTGAACGCATCGCGTCCTTCTTTTGCTTCGTCTGTTGTGTAGTAGAGTAATGTTGCATCTCCAGCAAGTTGCTGAATTCCAGCAAGACCATCAGAGTCTGCATTGAGCGCTCCTTTTAAGAAACGAAGAGCTGTTGGTGAATGTTGAAGAATCTCAGAACACCATTGGATTGTTTCTTGCTCCAGATCAGCAAGTGGAACGACCGTGTTGATGAGTCCCATGTCGAGTGCTTCTTGAGCACCGTACTGACGGCAGAGGAACCAAATTTCACGCGCTTTTTTATGGCCGACGACACGAGCCAAGTAACCAGAACCATACCCTGCATCAAATGATCCAACTTTAGGACCGGTTTGTCCAAACTTCGCATTATCAGCAGCAATCGTTAAGTCACAGACTAAGTGTAAGACGTGTCCGCCACCAATTGCATAACCAGCGACCATCGCGATGACCGGTTTCGGGATAACACGAATCAAACGTTGAAGGTCAAGGACGTTCAAGCGTGGGATTTCATCTTCACCGACGTAACCACCATGTCCGCGAACTTTTTGGTCTCCACCTGAACAGAAAGCGAGATCGCCTTCACCTGTCAAGATGATGACACCGACGTTTTGGTCGTCACGCGCACGTGAGAACGCATCGATTAATTCATGGACCGTGTGTGGACGGAACGCGTTGCGCACTTCAGGACGGTTGATCGTAATTTTAGCGATCCCATTCCATTTTTCGTATTTAATGTCTTCATAACTACGGACTGCTGCCCATTCTGGAGCATATTTCATCTAAATTCCCCCATTTGCTTAAGTTAAGAGTAGTTTCTCTACTATTGTAACAAACTTTTCCGGTTGGTCGATATGTGGGGCATGCGTTGCATGCGAAATCTGGTGGATTTTTTTTGGATCCGCCGCTTGGTGCGCAATTTTTTTAAATTTTTCATCATGTTCCCCGACAATCCATTCAATGGATACGTCTTGAAGACAGGTCCATAAAGACGGCATGTTCCCTGTTCCTTGCGCGGCGAGTGAAGCGGCTAGCCCCTCTGCTGATTGGGACAAACGCTCCGACCGAATCTGTTGCTGCGCAAATGACGGTAATTGCTGCTGGCTTGCGAATAGCGGTAACGCTTCCCAGTGCCGGACGAATGCTTCGAGTCCGTCTTCAAGCAACATCTGTTGCAAAAGCCGATCTGTTGCACGCCGGGCACGGCGCTCGTGTGCTGTCTTTAGGCCAGGTGTCGTACTGACAGCGATCGTCTTTTGGACTTGCGTTGAACAGGCTGCAAGCATCAAGGCAATCCGTCCACCCATCGAGTAGCCTAACACGGTCCATCGTTCATTTCTTGTCGCAAGTAACGCTTGTAAGTCTTTGGCTTGTTCCGTCAAACGCATCCGCTGATATGCAGCAGGCGGCGTCTTTCCATGACCAAGCAAGTCAATCCGATAGACGGTGTAGGTTTCCTGAAGTCGTGCACTGAGCATCGTCCATGTCCCGCTGCTGCCGGTAAACCCATGCAGTAACAACAATGGAGGACCTTGCCCCTCGATTTCGAGATGGTAGTCATGGTCACGTAACTTCATTGAAAGCACTCCGTGAGCGCATGATTCGTCTGTTCCCAAATCGTACGGTGCTTCAGGACGTTCGTCGCACGATCTGTTCGAATCTCGAGAATTCGTGTGACGGTCGTCGGTTCGGTTAACCGTGTTTTCAGTTCGGAAATCGACGTGACGACTTGATGTTTGACCCCATAACCGGCTGCGATATGACTGAAATCGAGATGCTGGGCTGTTCCGAATAACGGTTCGAAGACCTCGGATTCAAGCTGTTGCTGTTGTGGGAGGAAGTTGAAAATTCCGCCCCCGGTGTTGTTGATGAGCAAGATGGTAATCGGACGAGTCCGTGCCATCATCAAGCCATTGACGTCATGAATAAAGGCGAGGTCACCGACGAGCAAGTAGCGTTCCTGTGCATCGTATGTCGCACCGACTGCGCTCGATAAAATCCCATCGATTCCATTCGCACCCCGGTTGGCGAGAAGGCGAAGCGGTGTACCTGCAGGCAAAAACGTATCGATGTCGCGAATCGGCATGCTGTTTGAGACGAATAAGCTGCCTGACGACAAGGTGTTTAAGGCACGAACGACGTTATACTCCGTCAGGTCGTCTTGATCGAGCGTCGTAAAGACAGTGCCGACTGTTTCTTCAGCTCTTTGGATCGTCTTGAGATAAGCAGGATCATGCTCAGTCACGGGCATCCTCAGGAGCTGACTCGGATGCCCGGCTAACAGATTCGTATGCAGTTGCGGAGCACGCCAATTTGCCGCATGACCGACGACCGTCGTCGGAATATCATGTGACCAAAGTAAGTAAGGTTTTGATGTCGGCATTGCTCCGAACCGTAAGATGTGGTCGGGTTTAGCTACTGTTTTGACTGTCTCATTTTTTAGCCACGTATCATAGAAGGCAAAAACGGTGTCTGTTTTGTACTGACGTCCTTGACTCAGGGGATCCGCTAATACGGGGATTCGCGAGTGTTTCGCGTAATCCAAAATAATTTTTGTATCGACCGTCGAAAGTTGTGGTCCGATGACAATCAAAAGACGCTTTGTAGATAGAAGAGCTAGGAGCTCGTCAGTCGTCATTTGCTCGGCAAAACGGGGGAGTGTTCCGACAGTTCGCCCAGTCCGCAATGGATCAAGCTCCGGAATCAACGGTTCGCGTAGCGGGACATTGATATGGACCGGTCCGGCCGGTTCGGTCATCGCCAACAGGACGGACCGCGTTGCAACATGAGCGACATACGATAGACTTTGTTCCTCGGGTAAAGGTAAATCGAATGCATGACGGACTTGTTTTCCGTAAAGACCGACTTGATCGATGACTTGTGGTGCTCCAACCCCACGCAATTCGTGTGGTCGGTCAGCGGTCAAAACAATCAACGGGAGTTCAAAAATGTTTGCTTCCGTGATGGCGGAAAAATAATTCGTCGCAGCTGTCCCGCTCGTACAAATCAAAGCGACGGGACGTGTCTGTTCTTCCGTCCGTGTTAATCCTAAAGCAAAAAAACTAGCCGACCGTTCGTCAACGAGGACGTGGGTACGGCTAGACGGGTGAAGAAATGCAGCAATCGCGAGTGGTGTGGAGCGAGAGCCGGGACTGATTACGAAATCCCGTACCCCGCTAGCGACGAGCGTATCGATTAATGTGTGCATCCACTTAGTCAACATAAACATCATCCTTTTCTAACGTGCACAGATGTGAAAGAGCTTGAAGCATCGGTGAAAGTTTCGTTTCCGTCTCTTCTAGTTCGCTCGTTAGTTGTGACCCGTCGACGAGTCCGCAACCGGCATAGAGAATTGCCGACCGTTCAGTGAAAAGACCTGACCGGATGGCAACAATGAATTCACCGTTTTCTTGACCGTCCATCCACCCGACAGGAGAACCGTACCAACCGCGTTCGAATGTTTCAATCTCACGGATGGCTTGAACTGCTTCTAGTTTAGGTTCGCCACCTAAAGCAGGCGTCGGGTGTAATTTTTCGATAATCTGCAGCAACGTCACATCCGGTGACAACGTAGCAGTAATCGGTGTATACAGGTGCTGGATGTGGCGGTTCTTAAGCAACATCGGCTGATCCGGTTTCTCGATTCGAGTCGATAAATCGTGTAACGTACTCGTGATGGAGTCAACGACGATTGAGTGTTCGACACGATTTTTTTTATCTTCGAGCAACTCGAGACCGAGTGCATCATCTGTTGGTTCGACTTCGTGACGTGGCGCAGAACCAGCGACGGCAGCTGTTTTAATTTGGTTTCCTTCTTTTAAGACGAGTCGTTCTGGTGTAGCTCCGAGGAACGCCTCGTCGACGGTCGGCTGGAAGAAGAAAACATAACTTCCCGGTTGAGACTGCTCGAGTTCGCGGACGAGTCCGGCAAGGTCGACGGCCTGATCCATTTCGTACACGACCTCACGGGCCAACACGATTTTCTTTAACGATGTTTTTAAAAGTTGTGTCGCTTGATGGAAAGACGCTTCAAAAGCCTCATTCCCGTCGCGAGTCATTCGGATCCGAGTCACGAAACGACTTGTTTTTGGTTGGTGTAACTCGGCGTAATCGGAAGCGAGTTGATTGAGTGTTTTTTCAGCGTTTGACTGAGGGTCGACGATCGCGAATAGTGTAACGGTCGTCCGTCCATCCCGTTCTAAGAATAAAAACTTTGGAACTGTCATCGAGGCTTCTCCAAAGGAAGACCAGCGATAATCGGGGTTTTTGAGTTCGCTGAACGAAAAACCGCAAAACGCAAATAAATCATCACCCACATGATCGCGGTTGAGATTCGACCATTTGGATTGAATTCGTAAAAATCGGTCGTGTCCTGACGCTTTTAACTGTTTCGCAATACCGAAACCGATGGCACGCATCGATCGGTCGGGTGTCGTAAAGTAATAGCGTTCTTTTGTTCCGTACGTCAATGAATTGACGTCTTGCGCTTCGATTTCCCATGAATAAGAAGCGATTATAGAGCGCTGGTATGCGTTCGCATGACCAACGGCCTGTTCAATACGTTGTTTAAGCTCTTGTTGAGCGTAAGCCATACCGCTCATTGCCCCCTAGTCTGTAGATACTGTGATACGTTTCACTTAATCTAAGTGTAAACTTTTTGTTGAAAAAAAAGAAGGAATAAGCTATCTTTCATTGAGCATTGACAGCAAAAAACGAAACCCGATACACTTAGACGGGAAAGGGGTTTATTATATGAATAAATCAATCGCCGTATATTGGCGAATGACACGGCCACATACATTAACAGCGAGTTTTGTACCGGTCGTCGTGGGGACGGCTATCGTCGCACCACGTATCGAGTCATTACGACTCGATCTATTTTTTGCGATGTTGATCGCATCGGTGTTGATTCAAATCGCAACGAACTTATTTAATGAATACTATGACTACAAGCGGGGACTCGACAATGAAGAGTCGGTCGGCATCGGTGGTTCAATCGTCCGGGACGGATTCAAGCCGGGGACGATTCTTGCCTTCGCCTTATCACTCTATGGCATTGCTGCACTGCTTGGGATTTATCTCTGTCTTGAGACAACATGGTGGCTGCTCTTAGTCGGACTTGTTTCGATGTTCGTCGGTTACATCTATACCGGGGGACCGCTCCCGATTGCATACACGCCGTTCGGGGAAATCGTCGCCGGATTCTTCATGGGGTACGTCATCATCGCCATTTCGGCTTATCTCCAGATTGGCTATGTCCCGACGGAAGCGGTCGCGATTTCAGTGCCAGTCGCGATTTTGATTGGATCGATCTTGCTAGCGAATAATATTCGTGATCTCGACAACGATAAAGTGAACGGAAGAAAAACGATTGCTTGCCTCGTCGGTCACCGGGCGGCAGTCTACGTCCTGATCGCCTTTTTTGTTGCTGCCGTCATTTCGTTAATCGTTGCCGTCGTTGCGTTTAACGTTTCCTGGTTCGCGTTACTTGCCTTACTGAGTATTCCATTGATGATCAAGGCCGTGAAGCTGTTTTGGGACGACCTTGAACCACAAGAATTGATGCCGGGAATGGCGCAGACGGGAAAAGTAAATACAATTTTCGGATTGTTGCTTGCGATTAGCTTGACGTTCGCTAACTTCTAAAATAATACCTTTAAAATATCCTACTGCCGTGAATACGGGCAGCAGGGTATTTTTTTGCCATGCACGAGTTACTCGTAAGAGTAGGATTGGTTGTCACAGATTTAAAATTTTACTATAATTGAAGCAATGTGCCTGAAATATTCGAGTGGATACTCGGGAATCATGAATTTTTTTTAGAGGTGGAACTGGAATGAATAAAATCGCGGTAATCGGAAAAGTATTCGTCGACATAAAAGGAACTTCGTTCGCTCCATTGCATAAGGATGCGAAAAACGTTGGAGACATCACGTTTTCAAATGGTGGTACAGGACGGAATGTAGCGCAGAACTTAGCCGTTCTCGGGAATGATGTTCGCTTTATCTCGACGGTTACGAACGACCAAATCGGTGTCGGCGTGTTGGAAGAACTAAAATCATACGGTGCAAATGTGGATCACGTCGAAATGCTTGACGACAACGGAATGGGTATGTGGTTAGCCGTCATGGATAACGAGGGTGACCTCCAGACATCGATTTCAAAGCAACCTGACGCAAAATTATTAGAAGAAGCGATTCTTCGCCAGTCCGTCTACGCCCTAGATGGAGTCGATGCAGTCGCGATCGATTTAGATTTATCCGTGACCGTTTTAGAACGGTTGATTCATCTCTGCCGAAAAATGGAGTTGCCGTTGTTCGGAGTGTGCGGACACCTCAGTGTCATCGAACGGAATCGTCACCTTTTGCAAGGATTCACAGGATTTATCTGCAGCCGCGAAGAAGCAGAAATCTTATCTGATTTATCAATCGTGACGGTTCAGGATGCGCTTCATGTGGCAAATGAACTGGCGAAAAAAGGGGCACCGTTCACAGTCGTGACGATGAGCGAGCTTGGTGCAGTCTATGTTGATCGCCGCAGTGCGACATCTGGTCACATCGGAACAAAAAAAGTGAAGGTCGTCGATTCGACTGGAGCGGGAGACTCATTCTTCTCAGCTGTTTTGTCGGAGTTAACAGACGCAAAAAAAGCAGAAGACGCCTTAACGCTCGGAATGAAAGTCGCGGCCGAAGTCATCGCTTCTACAGAAAACGGCTTAGTTCCTGAGATGTTAGAGACGATTCGATAAGTAACCGGACTATGTCTAATGTAAATGTGGGGAGGATAGCCATGCCAATACAACGAAGTGCCGTCATCATTTTGAATGAAGCAGATGAGGTTGCCTTGATTCGCCGGGATAAACAAGACGTGACGTATTACGTTTTCCCCGGAGGTGGTCTCGAAGAGGGGGCGACGCTCGAACAAACGGCGATTCGGGAAGCTCATGAGGAATTAGGTGTCGATGTCGAACTCGAAGGGGTAGCAGCAATCGTTCGTTTTAACGATTTAGACAATCCATATTACTGGGCGAAAATCACGGGTGGAGTATTTGGTACAGGGACTGGAGAAGAGTTCGAAGATACATCATCTGGGTATACCCCGCTTTGGGTCAAACGTAGCGAACTAAAACAGTTACCGGTTCGTCCGACTTCTCTCGTCAAGGAATTGTCAGAGATGACAGAACGATTTTATGATATTCGACTAGAAGATATTTGAGGTTTTAGTTGAACTAAACAGGGAAATAAATAGGAAGATGATGAGGTAGTCCTAGACTGCCTCTTTTTAATTAAGGAGAGATGATGAGGATGGCGCATACACGTGACCCAAAAGGGTTAGCACTTAATTTAAAGCAGCGGATGTCTGATCATAACATTACAGACTACGCTGGAACGCTCGCCTATTATTGGTTTTTATCGATTTTCCCAGGTATCATTTTTGTTATTTCAGTATTATCATTTTTCGATATTGACCAGCAAACACTTGAATCGCAACTTCGCGATTTAGCACCGGGTGGATCAGTGAATACATTCACGGATGTCATCTTCCAAGCAATCAAAGAACCTCAAGGTGGTCTGCTCTCGATTGGTGCGATTTTAGCGATTTGGTCAGCATCTAAAGGTGTCGATCGTTTGATTACAACTGCCAATCACGCCTATGGAGATTTTTCTCCACGGAGCTTTGTTGCTTCGCGTGGAATCGCCTTAATCTTGACGGTCGTTCTCGGGATTGGGATGTTATTGCTAATCATCTTAAACGTCCTCGGTGGTCCGATCATTAGTTACTTAGCAGATTTCGTTTTACCGATTGATATGGGGCAAAAAGTTCTCTTGACGGTCCTTCGGTATACAATCTCGACAATATTACTGATTGTCATCTTATCCATCTTTTATCGTGTTGCACCAAAGCGTCCGATTACGATGAAAGAGGCGATTCCAGGTGCCGTGTTCGGTGTCATCGTTTGGCAATTGCTGTCCGTTGGATTCGGATTTTACGTATCGAACTTCTCGAATTACAACCAGACGTACGGTTCACTCGGGAGTGTCGTCATCGTTCTCTTATGGCTCTACTTCACAGGATTGATTATTTTACTGGGTTCAGAATTAAATGCTTCATGGGAACGTTTCATGAAGAAGGCTGATCCGAAAAAAATGGAAGAAAAACGTCTGAAAGAACAAGCGGATCTCGACTCGATTCCGACGAATACGTTCGGGTGATAAAAAAAAGACTCTAAAAACCGGTTGCTCGGTTTTTAGAGTCTTTTTTAGTGAATCACTGAATTAAGCTGCGACTTTTTTTAAGCTGGCAGTCATCTCTACAGGTGTGGGAGCGTCTTTTTGTAAAAGACGTAAGCCGTTGAGGATGACGAGAATCGTCGATCCTTCATGCCCGACGACAGCGAACGGCATGATGAGAAATTGAGAGAGATTCGAGGCAATCAAGATTAAGATGACGCCGATTGCGAGCGTGATGTTTTGTTTGACGACACGGTTCATTTTCCGTGCCTTATTGACAGCGTAAGCGAGACGACCTAAGTCATTTTTCATCAAGACTACATCAGCAGTCTCTAATGCAGCATCTGTTCCTTCGCCCATCGCGATTCCGACATGAGCAAGGGCAAGAGCAGGAGCATCATTGATTCCGTCACCAACCATAGCGACAGTTTGTCCATCTGCTTGGTATTGTTTGATGTAGTTTACTTTATCTTCAGGTAGACATTCTGCGACAAACGATGTAAGACCGGCTTCTTCTGCAATTGCAGCTGCCGTGACAGGGTTGTCGCCTGTCAGCATGATTGTCGTGATGCCGAGCGAGTTGAGAGAAGTGATGGCTGCTTTTGCTTCAGGACGAATCGTATCACGGAGTGCATAGAGTGCAACGATGGATTCGCCGTTACTGACGTAGACCATTGTATTTCCTTTTTCTTTTAATGTTTGTTCCATCGAGCGAAACGGGTCATTTAAGCCTTCATGGAAACCATATTTCCCGATCCGATACGTCACGCCGGAAACCGTCGCTTCAATGCCGTATCCTGTCACGTCTTTAAAAGCAGACGGTTCTTGCGTCTCGATTTGAAGATGATCGACAATCGCTTGAGCGAGCGGGTGATTTGATTGCGCTTCGATCGAGGCGACGGCTTGTTTGAGCAAGAACTGATTAGCATCCTCTGCATAATGACTTTCGGTCACAATCGGTTTACCGGTCGTGAGTGTACCTGTCTTATCAAAGACGATCGTGTTGACTTGACCTAACGTCTCAATATGGGCGCCCCCTTTAAACAGGACACCATTCCGGGCAGAAGCTGCAATGGCTGATAGGGCAGCTGGTGTGATTGAGGCAACGAGGGCGCAAGGTGACGCAACAACGAGTAAAATCATGGCACGATAGATGCTTGTTTCAAAGCTCCAACCGACAAGATAATGTGGGAGAACCATCATCAATGTGACGACGACAAGGACGACCTTGACATAACGACTTTCAAACCGCTCAATGAACTGAGCAGAAGGTGATTGTTCACTTTGCGCATTTTGAACCATATGGATGATTTTTTGGAACAACGATTCATCAGCGGCTTTCGTCATCTCAATCGTCAAGACGCCGTTCATATTGACGGTTGAGTTGTAAACCGTGTCACCGGTCCGTTTTTCGACAGGAATGGATTCACCCGTAATCGAAGCTTCCTCAATCGCGGCTTGACCACGAATGATCGTCCCGTCTACGGGAATTCGTTCACCGGGACGGACATAGACGATATCACCAACCGAGAGATGTTCAATTCCGATGACTTCAAGTTTTCCGTCTGCGTTCAATCGTGTTGCTTCTTCTGGTTGTAGTGACATCAGGCTTTGAAGAGCACGTTCGTTTTTGTTCATCGTATACGTTTCAAGCGCACCGGATAACGCGAAGATGAAAATTAGGATCGCACCTTCCATCCAGTAGCCGATGGCTGCTGCACCGATTGCTGCTAAAATCATCAACAATTCAACATTCAATGTTCTTTCTTGATACGTTTCTGTCAATCCTTCTTTAGCTTTCGCATAGCCTCCGATCACATAGGCGGATAAGTAAAGTGTGACGTAGACAGTTGCCGGAATTTGTAGTTTTTCGAAAGCGTAAGCAATTAAAATTAATATTCCGCTAAAGAGTGCTAAAATCAATTCGTGATGCTCCTCGATAGCATGACGAATTGCGGAACGCTGATGAGTATCGGTAGTAGTAGAGGTAGTCATAAAAAAGCTCCTTCCAAATTATAAATGAGAAATGAAATCATTATATTAAAACAATGAGAATGGTTATTACCAACGTTTTTAAGTCAATGATAATGAGTTTCATTGTCGCTAGATTATAATTATTATTATCTGTAAAGTTACTATACCATGCCTCAGTGAAAAGAAACAGGGAAGGAAACTGAAAAAAATGAAAAAAATCTTAACCCATCCGGTCGGGATGGTTGTTTTTGCATTGTTTACGACACTTTTATGGGGGAGCGCCTTTCCGTTCATTAAAAAGAGTTATGAACTTTTAGCAATCACATCTTCAGAATATGGAGAGCAGTTATTGTTTGCGAGCTATCGCTTTTTTCTGGCAGGAGTTTTATTGCTCATCGTCAGCGTCCTGATTTTTAAACAGCCGATTACTTTGAAAAAGAGAGCGTATGCCTATAGTCGTCTTGGATTCTTTTTGACCTTTTTACAATATGTCTTCTTCTACATCGGGTTGTCATTATCGACAGGTGTCCAAGGCTCAATCATTGCCGGTTCAACATCGTTCTTTCAGATGTTACTTGCACACTTTCGTTATGAAGACGACCGCTTGAATCGTTTTAAAGGACTAGCGTTGTTCTTAGGGTTCACGGGTGTCATTTTAGCAAACTGGCCACAAGGGGCGGCGGGTGTCACGTTCGGTGTCGGTGAGATTTTGTTGATTTGTGCAATGATCTCAGGGGCATTTGCTAACTTGATTGCGAAAGAGTATTCGGCTGTTTATCCGGTCGCGCCGATGACGGGCTGGGCAATGGTGATTGGTTCGATCGGCCTGTTCATCGCAGGTGCGGTGCTGAATGGTCAATGGTTCCCGTTCCACTTCACACAAACGACGGCCTGGATGTTGTTCTATCTCGCTTTTTTGTCGGCGACAGGGTTTACACTTTGGAATTTATTAATGAAGTACAATCCTGTTAGTCGTGTTTCATTATTCATGTTTTTCGTTCCGATTTACGGTGTCAGTCTGTCGGCCCTGATTCTCGGCGAGACGATTCCGCCTCAAGCGCTCCTTGGATTGGTTTTTGTTGTATCAGGGATTCTTGTCTCGACGTATCTTCCAGTCTGGTTTCAAAAGCGTGGTTGACGAAGAATCTGAATCGTGTGAGAATAGTCTCAATTAAAGTTTCATTCTTAATCGTTCGTTGCTGAAGCCGACTTGTTCGGCTTTTTCTGTACGGTCATAAAACACCGATTCGGCCTTGCCAAAAAGGCTAGTATGACTAGAAAACGAGAGGAGATGAGAAAAGTGGAACGTAATGAGATCGTTCGAAAGATCATGGCAAATCGCCGTCCCCGGGATGAGTTCGCTCGGTTCGTCGTAACGTGCGTCAGCCAGCAACTCAAGGAAACCCATGGCGAGGTCGATGTGGAAATTATTGAGGCGGAAAAGGGGTACGATTCAGTTTGGTCGATCAATGGTCGAGAGGTCATCGTATTATTGGAGACGGAAGAGTTGAAGCAAGCGAAAAATCAACCATACGCAATCGATGAAAAGCTCTGGCAACGTTTTCGGCAAGTTGGAATCGTCAAGTGATACCGTCTCGTGTATAGGAGTCAACGAACTACGATGGACTGAACAAAAACGAAACGGTAAAGAAAGAAGGGAGTGTCGCATCGAGCGGCACTCCCTTCTTTCTTCTACATTAAAAAACGGGTCTCATTTAATTTGTGTCGGCTTCGCTGTCGAGCGAAATAATAAATAAGCAAGTGTAAAGAGGACGCCGACAAATAAACTAAAGTAAAAAGCAGGAGGAAGTAAGACAAAGACACTGCCTGCAATCGGTCCAAGAATCGACCCGAGACTAAAGGAGATACCAGCTAGGAGGTTGCCGGTCGGTAATAAATGACTCGGTAATTGTTCGGTCATGTAAGCGACCCCTAACGAATACGTCGAGCCAAGTGCCATGCCGCTAAAGGCGAAGATGGCGAACAAGGCACCGTAACTTTCAAAAAGGAAACAAGCCGCGAGAAACGCGCTTGCCCCGATGCAGAGTACAGTGATTAAGGTCCGCCGTTTTCCAAAGTGGTCAGCTAGCCGTCCGAGCGGGAGTTGCATGATGAGCGAACTGACGACGAACGTCGTGATTAAGGCACTCGTCTCGGACAAGGCATACCCGTTCCGTGTCGCGAAAACGGGGAAACTTGCATTCAATGTCGCTTCCAAAAATCCGTATGTGAAGCCAGGCAGTAACGTAAACCAGGCACTCGCGAGGACGAGACGATAGCGGGAGGCTGCACTTTGTAATTCTTCCGGCATGATGTCGGTTGGTTTTTCATTCGGCAAGCGACGTAACAAGACGAGGACGATGACGGTCAATGTCCCGGTTAAGACGAACGGAAGCCAGTCAATTAAATCGACAAGTGGAGCGGCAAGGGGACCGAGTGCGAAGCCAAGCCCGAATGCCATGCCGTAAAGCGACATCGTCCGTCCTAACTTTTCATTGGGGGTAATCGATGTCACCCAGACTTGCGAACCGTAATGTAACGTTTGATCGCCAAACCCGACGATGAAGCGTAATACCATCCAGGCGAGGACGCTTGGTAACAACGGAAAGGCGAACACAGCGACGGCGACTAACGATAGACCGAAAGAGATGACGGGGACATAGCCATGACGTCGTAAAGGTTTTTCCATCAATGGAGCAGCGACGATAACACCGATATAAAGGACGGCAGCACTCAGACCATTTATGTAAGCAGGTGTTCCTTGACGCTCGAGTAAAATAGACAACAAAGGAATCAATAATCCTTGCGTAAAGCCGGAGATAAAGACAATCGATAAAATCAGGGCGAAGCGACGAGACACGACAAAACAACTGCCTTTCATTTTTTGAATTAAGCATAACACGCCCCGCCTGCACGATTGTACAGCGGGGCGCTTGTGTTCCTATTTTTCAGTCTGTTCAAAACGTGTTGGGCGTGGCATATGCAGAAGGTGTTCGTCCCAATCCGTCTGATCGAACACTTCATCATGTTCGATGCTGTGGGAAGAACGAATTCCAATCATCATGATTCCGAGTACCATACTGAACATCCCGATGATGGTGACAATCCCGACGAGCCATTCCATTATGAAAACTCCCTTCAGCGAAAGAACGTGTGTCAACTTTGTGACAATCTTTTCCCCGTTTGGAAGCAGGTAAAACCTGTCGGCTGTTATAAGCGACTTGATTGCTTGAGGAAGTCGACATCTGGATAGTAGGCATTCTTGACGAGCGCATTCGGTCCGAGGCACTTAACGGCCGGGCAATGACACGATAGACTTTTGTTTAGTTCAGTTTGTTGCCATTCAGCATAGGCGTCGTTGAAAGAGGTATCATGAATCGTTCCGAGAGAAGCGAGTTCATCACCAAAGTCCGTGACGATGATCTCACCATCAAAAATATTGACGTTTAGGCGTGAGCGTCCATCGGGATCGTTTCGGACAGATACATTCGTTTCTTGACGCAGACGGCGATGAAGAGCTAAATCTTTTTCCTCCATCGAACAGGCATAGAACGGGAGTGTTCCGAAGAGCATCCAGACGTTCGGGTCACGGACGTCAAGCAAACGATGGATCCCGTCGCGAATCTCATCAAGACTGGCAGCTTCAATCATTGAAGCGAAATCTGCTGGATACATCGGGTGCACTTCATGACGGACGCAACCCATATCCACGATTTCTTGATGAATCGCTTCGAGGTGCGGGAGTGTCCGTTTATTAATCATTGTTTCGGCGGAGACAAGGACGCCACGGGCATTTAAAATCCGTGCATTCTCCTTCATTCGTTCGAATAACTTCGTCCGCGCTTCACGTGACGGTTTCCGTTCCATCATCGCAAAACCACCATCGATGAAATCGTCCGCCGTTCCCCAGTTATGGGATATGTGTAAAACGTCGAGATAGGGGATGATTAATTCGTACCGTGAGAGTGGAAGTGTTAAATTTGAATTAATTTGGGTTTTAGCGCCGCGTTCGTGGGCATACTTAAGTAAAGGGACAACATATTCCTTGACCGATTTCGTCGATAGCATCGGTTCGCCCCCTGTAATCGAAAAAGCCCGGAGATGTTTGATTTCATCCAGACGTTTGATTAATAGTTCGACGGGGATTTCTGGGTTCTCGCTACTCGCTAACATATAGCCGACGGCACAATGTTCACACCGCATGTTGCAGAGTTTTGTTGTCGTCACTTCGATGTTCGTCAGCATGGCCTGACCATACTGTTCGATATCGCGATAGGCTTCCCACGGATCATTTTCGATCGTGATCGTTGATTGTTGTAACATGGTTATATTCCTCCTTCATAAATGCTCCACTTCGTATCGTATGCTAAAATAACGACGGAATCTATAAGAAGAAAGGAAGTCTGAATAATGGGAAAAGCAAGAACTGATAAACTTGGCCAGATGAATGTGCTAAAATCAAGAATGCAGCTTCTATGCCACACGATCGATTCACTGGATGAAACATCAGATATCGAGGATTTAGAACGACTCGCAGTTTCCTTGGACCAGTTAAAAGCCAAGGTACTTCGTTATGCAAAAGATATGAAGGAACATGAGGGATCAGAAAGCGGTTAATCGAAACCGCTTTTTCATTTGTATCATGGAAAGGATGAAGAGAATGGCAACGAAAATTAAACTAAATGTCGGAGAAATCCGCTCCGTCACGTGTCTACGGATGGGAATCAATGGCGAGGGGATTGCGACACTCGAACGACAAATCGTGTTCATTCCGGGGTTACTCGTCGGAGAAACAGCACAGATTGAAATCACGGAAGTCCACGACAATTTCGCAAATGCAAAACTAGTCAAACGTGATGATCGCTCGCCGGATCGTGTCACACCACTCTGCCCGATTTACAGTCAATGCGGCGGATGCCAGCTTCAACATATGAGCTATGCAGGACAACTCCGTTACAAAGAAGAGATGTTACGAAATGCATTCTCGAAATCAACGAAGTTGAACATCGAAAAGGCAGATATCCGTTCAACAATCGGTACAAAAGAATGGGAATACCGGAATAAATCGCAATTTGCGGTCGGAAAAGAAGGCAATCAAATCGTCAGTGGTTTGTATTCAGCGAATTCAAATCGTCTTGTCGCGATTGATGATTGCATCGTACAAAATAAAGAAACGTTACGCGTCAACAATGCCGTGACGAAGTTATTAAATGATTACAATGTACCGGTCTACAATTCTGCGAAACAAGATGGTGTCATTCGTAACATCGTCGTCCGGACAGGAATCAAAACAGGTGAGATTCAAGTCGTCCTCGTCGCGTTTAAAGATGGATTTAAAGATCTCGAAGGACTATCACGTGATATTCACAATATTCCGGGTGTCATCTCGGTCGCGCTAAACATCAATGACAAACTGACGTCACGTGTCTTCGGAGAAGAAACAGAAGTTCTTCGTGGTGTCGAAAAGATTGAAGAGCAGATGGGTGAATTCACGTATCAACTTTCGCCACGTGCCTTCTTCCAATTGAATCCGGAACAAGCAGAACGGATGTATGAAGAAGTCGTTCGGGCAGCGGCGCTGACGGGTGAAGAGCGTGTCGTCGATGCGTATGCTGGAGTAGGATCGATTGGTCTTTGGCTTGCAAAAGGAGCAAAAGAAGTCCGCGGTATGGAAATCATTGAAGAAGCGGTTGAAGATGCGAATGCACACATGAAGCAATATGGTTTCAATCACGCCCATTACGTCGTCGGGAAAGCAGAAGCTTGGATTCCGCGTTGGGTCAAAGAAGGTTGGGTCCCGGATGTCTTCATCGTCGATCCACCACGGTCGGGTTGTGATACACAACTATTGAATGCGATGATTTCGTCAAAAGCTAAAAAAATCGTCTACGTTTCGTGTAATCCACAGTCGCTTGCCCGCGATTGTGATCACTTGATGAAGGCTGATTATAAAGTGAGTTACATTCAACCGTACGATATGTTCCCGCAAACGGCACATGTCGAAGCAATCGTCGTCCTCGAGAAAAAGAAAAAGAAAAAGTTCTAATACGTACGAACGCCGCCTTCTTGAAGTAAATCAAGAAGACGGCGTTTTTTGTTTGGATTGATACTGTTTGTAGACGTGGTGAGCCGCATACAGAACGATGACGACACCGACGACAATCCACTGGATTACCGCATCGCTTCTAATGAACCAGCTGACGCTCGCGACCTCGATGAAGAGAGCAGGAATCTTTCCAAGAGTACTTGCGATGAAAAAAACGAGCGGAGAGACACGACTAGCCGCACTCAGTAACGTGACGAGGCCAGACGGAATGAACGGCAAGACACGCAGTAAAACGATCAGCCAAAACGCATCACGTCCGTTCGTTTCAGCGAGCCGGTCGGTCCATTTTCGAACGCGGACCGAGTCAATCTTTGGTGTAAGATGCCTGACGCCGAACCGGTACAAGTAAAAAGCGATGAATGCACCAAAGGCCTCACCTAGGAAGGATAACAAAAACCCTTCCCAGTAACCGAAGTAAAGCACGTTTGCAGCGGTGACGAAAGCACTCGGTAAGAAACCAAAAATACTGACGATGAAGCTGACGAGCAAGCTGATCAGAACCGCGAAATGGTCCGCACCCTGAAGTAAATCAATTAATCTCGTTTCGATGAAGAAACACTCCTTTTAAGCAAACACTTCTGAAAAACAATCGTGAAAACGGATGACTTTTTTTGTTATGCAAATCCATCGTCTTCATCCGGTAAGAGGGGAAGCGTGATTGTGACGGTCGTTCCTTGTCCGATTGATGACGTAAAGGCAAGCGTTCCATCGTGGCGATCGATGATGTGCTTCGTGATCGCGAGGCCAAGACCGGTCCCGCCATCTTTACGTGTCCGCGATTTGTCGACACGATAAAAACGTTTCGTCAAACGCTCTAAATGTTCAGGGGGAATTCCTTCTCCTTCATCACGGATCGTACAGATGGTCAAATTGCCATCCGTTTTCGTCGTCAAGTAAATCGAACGGTCAGACGGTGTGTACCGAAGGGCATTGTCAATCAGGTTTCCGATGACTTGTTCCAACCGGTCATTGTCACCGAGGACGATTTGACTCGGATCAAAGTCTGTCACGAGTTGAATGCCTTTTGCTTGCGCGATCGGTGCCATCCGGTAGACGACATCTTCGAGGACCTGGCTGAAAACGAGCGGTTGTTTCGTCATCGGATACGAGTCCCGTTCAAGTTGCGCGAGGTCGAGTAAATCGTTGACGAGACGCTGCAGACGTTCCGTCTCCCGTTCGATGATTTGGTAATACTGATCGCGTGTCTTCGTGTCTAAATGTTCATCTTGCATCATTTCCGTATAACCACGGATATAGGACAAGGGTGTCCGGAGTTCGTGGCTGACATTCGCGAGGAACTCTTTTCGCTGTTCGTCGACTTCGCCAAGTGATTCTGCCATTTTGTTCAATGTTTCGGCAAGCTCCCCGATTTCATCATCCGATTGAATCGGAATCCGGTAATCAAAATCACCTTGGGCATAGACCGTCGAGGCCCGTTTCATGTCAATCAATGGACGAATGATCGTATCGATGATTTGTCGACCGAAGATGACGAGGTTGAGGACGATTAAGCCGATCATGAAGAAAATCATCAGCCGCAGAGGGCGGAACGGTTCACTGATCTGTCCCAGTTCAAGGTAGAGGATCAACGTCCCGACTAACCGGTTGTTTTCGATGATTGGAAATCCCGTCATCAAAATATCAGTGCCTTCAATCGGATGGGTCCGGCTCGAGACGACCGTTTGGCCGTTTCGGAGCTGTTCGATATCTTCGTTCGTCAGGAAACGCAGTCCGCCCGGATTCTTTTGTAAGAAATCGATGAAAAAGACTTTTGATTCCGTCAGCTCGTTCGTATAGGTCATTCCGTCATAAAAAGCACCGGACAGGCCTTCCGATTCATAGATGTTAATCAATTTTTCACCGCGGTTCAGCAAGATGTCTTCTTGTGTCTGGAGATAAAACCGGTCGTACAGATAAAACGTGAGTAACAGGAAGAGAATCGCCGAAAAGACGCTCGTGAACCAAATTGTGATCCAAATCCGCTTTCGGATCGTGTAGCGTTTAATCATACTTCCTCGAATTTATAGCCGATGCCCCAGACCGTTTGAATGGCGCCCCCAGCTTCTCCGAGTTTCAGGCGAAGTGTTTTGATATGCGTATCGACCGTCCGTAAGTTTCCGATATAATCGGCTCCCCAAATCTGGTCGAGCAGTTGTTCGCGAGAAAAAACTTTGTCGTTATGTTGGACGAACAAGTGCAACAAGTCGAATTCTTTTCGTGTCAGGCTGACTGGTTTACCGCTGACGTGGACGCTTCGGCTTTCTGTATCGAGTTCGAGTTTGCCGATCGATAACGACGCCGATTGATCGACAGCGAAACGGTGCGACCGGCGGAGCGTCGCTTCGATTCGCGCAAGGAGTTCCCGTGGACTAAAAGGTTTCGTGATGTAGTCATCGGCACCGATTTTTAAACCATGAATCCGGTCGAGTTCGTCCGAACGTGCCGTCAACATGATGATCGGGACATTTGAAAATTCGCGAATCCGCATGCATGCCGTCAGTCCATCCATTTCAGGCATCATCACGTCAAGTAAAATGAGATGGAAGGTATCCTGTTGAATTTTATCGATTGCTTCTTGTCCATTCGTCGCAGTTGTCGTGACGTAAGCTTCTTTTTCAAGGTTTGATACGAGTAAATCGCGCATCTGTGCTTCATCATCGACGACGAGTATTTTAAACTGTTCTGCCATTCAAATCGCTCCTCATTCATCCGGGAAACGGGATTTGAACCCAGTTGACCGGTGAGTTTTTTTTAATCATACCATTTGAGCGTTTCACGCCGCATCAAAAGTACGACAAAAAAAGCACGAGTGGGCGATGCCACTCATGCTTCGAGTTGTTGTTCGTAGACCGTTTCGAGCTCACGACCATGAATATACATGTGGAAACTCGACTTTGATACTTCATACAGCGTGAACTGGGTCTCGCCTGTATTCAATTGTTCGAGTAACGTTGGACGGAGTTCATCCGCACAAAAGGCATAAGGCAATTTTTCAGCTGCTTTTTGTGAACGGATATTCGTCTGGCGTATCTTCATAAAGACACTCTCGAAACCGAGTTCGAAAAACAGCTCGGAAAAGAATGCTTCTTTTGCAAGGTTGTTATAGCCTTTTCCATGATACGGTTTACCTAACCATGTACCGAGAAAACCATAATGTCCTTCGATATCGAGTAAACTGATTGTACCGATTGGTTGATCGAATTCATCCAGGATTGTACGTGAGACAAGTTCACCACGTTCTTCCTCTTCGATTGCCTGCTTTGTAGTAAACAGAAATTCATCAAAGTACCGTGTTTTTTGGCGGACGTACGGATATACGTCTTGATGCTGCATCAGTTCGAACAAATCAGCGCAGTCGCTCAGCTCCCGTTGCTTGAGCATACTTCCATTCCTCCTTCTTAAGACCGCTAGAATGATTGTCGAAAGCTACCTGTCTGACTCGTTTGAACCGCGCATGGTATGCCTTCTTCAGTTGTCGGATAAGATAATATTACCTTCTTTTTTTAAAAATGCAAGTAAATAATTTTTGTGAAAAAACATACAAAAACAAGACAAATTTTGCAAATGAAAATGACTGTTTTTCACAAAGAAAAAAGCCTTTGATTTTCAACGTTTTAGCGTTAAAATCAAAGGCTGATTTTTTAAGACATCGAGGTTAAATGCGTGTGTTCAAAAATGACGTTTCCGTCAATCATCGTCATGAGCGGTTTTGCTAAATAATCAAGTGGGAAATGGCTCCATAACACTAAGTCAGCATCTTTTCCGACTTCAATCGATCCGACATGATCCGATACGCCAAGCGAACGAGCTGGATTGATCGTGATGGCGCGGAGGGCAATGTCGACGGGTAAGCCTTCACGAGCGGCGAGTCCTGCGCACAAGTTCAAGTACTGGACAGGCGTGTACGGATGATCGGTCGTGATCGAGACTTCGAGACCATGTTCGTGGAGAACGCGATACGTCTCCCATGTCTTATTTTTAAGCTCGATTTTTGATTTGCGGGTGAAGGTCGGTCCGACGGTGACGTGTTCAATCGGCAATTGTTGTAATTCTTTTGCGACGAGATGACCTTCCGTGCAGTGTTCGATCCGGACATCGAGATTAAATTCTTCAGCGAAGCGGATGGCAGACAGGATATCATCCGCCCGGTGTGCATGGACGCGAAGTGGCATCTCTTTATTCAGGACGCGTTCAATCATTCGGTGAGCGAACGTATCTGCCGTCCGTTGCATCTTCACTTCGAGGAACGCTTCGCGGAGCATGCCCATGATGCCCATCCGCGTCAATTCTCCTGCACGTCCGGCACTGTGGACACGTTTCGGGTTTTCACCAAGCGCAATCTTCAGACCGGCATATTTCCGTAAAATCATATCGTCGATAAAGCGTCCGTGCGTTTTGATGACACTCGTCACACCACCGATGATGTTCATGCTGCCCGGCATGACTTGGACGGTCGTGACACCATGTTCAATCGCTTCCTTGAATCCTTCGTCCAGCGGATAGACGCCGTCAATCGCACGCAGGTGCGGTGTCATTGCGAAAATCGTTTCGTTGGCGTCATTTCCGACCGTTCCCGTTCCTTCGTCATAAAGCCCGAGATGGGTATGGGCGTCGATGAAGCCCGGCAATAAAAAGCGTCCTTCGGCTTCGATGACACGTTCGTTGTCTTGAACGTCAAGTAACTCGTGGATTTCGTGGATTTTGCCATCCTTGATGCGAATATCACCATAAAAACTATCTGCTGTGATCGGGAAAATGTGTGCATTGCGTATTAATACGTTCAACGTTTCGTCAGCCCCTGTATTAGTTTGTCTGCTCTAAGTTGCTTAGTGCATCCTTTAATTCAGCATACCGAAACTTGAACCCATTTTCGAGTGCTTTTTTCGGAATGACGCGTGCTCCTTCGAGGACGATGACGCTTTTTTCACCGAGTGCGAGTTCGAGAGCAAAGCGCGGAGCCGGTAACCAGTGGGGGCGCTGTAACGTTTTTCCGATTGTTTTTCCGAACTGACGCATCGTTTCCGGATGCGGTGCCGTAATGTTAAGCGGACCAGTGAGTTGATTTGTTTTAAGGGCAAAGATGAATAATTCAACGAGGTCGTCGATATGAACCCAAGAGACCCATTGCTTTCCGTCGCCCATCGTCCCGCCGCCGAAAAGCTTGTAGGGGAGGCGCATCAATGGATAGGCTCCGCCTTCTTTACTAAGGACGACACCGATCCGCGGATGGACGAGCCGAATCCCGAGGTCAGCGATTGGTTGGGCTAACGCTTCCCACTTGACGCAGACTTGACTGAGGAAGTCACTTGTCGGCGGGAGTGGCTGTTCCTCCGTGAATGTCTGGTGCCGGTCCTGTCCATAGATGCCGACAGCGGAAGCGGAGAGGACGACAGTCGGTTTCGTTGTTAATGCCTGGTTGATGCGGACTAACTCTTTCGTCGAATCGATCCGGCTTTGCAGAATCGTTTGTTTCCGTTCTTCCGTCCAGCGACCATCATTGATGGAAGCGCCAGCCAGGTGGATAAAGGCATCGATACCTTCAAGCTGCTGTTCTGGAGCGGCGGACGACGTCAACCACTCAACGTAAGTAGTGTGTTCTGTGTTGTCTTGTACGGACCGGGTCAAAATATAGACATGATGCCCCTCCGCAATCAATCGTTTCGAGAGCGCCTGCCCAATCATTCCTGTCCCACCTGTAATCGCAATCTTCATCTGTATCATCCCTTTCAACAATCTTGTACATATGTTCCCGTTTGTCAGTTTCACTCAAACATGAGGAAGCATGTTATCGTTAAGTATTCAGTTTCATATAGGAGGATACCCCCTTGAAGATTAAACGGATTTCAACCCAAAAGAAAAATAATGAACGGTTTAATATCTATATCGAACGGGACGGAAAAGAAGAGTATGCGTTTGCCGTCGATGTTGACATCTTAATTAAATATAACCTTGAGCGTGATAAGGAAATCGATGACGACTTCGTCAAGGAAGTGTTGACGGCGGAAGAAGAACAAAAAGCTTACCGGTTGTCGTTGAACCATTTGTCTTACCGGATGCGGGCGACGAGCGAAGTCGAAACGCATTTGATCGAAAAGGAAACGCCGGAACACGCAATCAAACATGCGATTCAGCGCCTGACGGAACAAAAGTATATCGATGACCAGCAGTTTGCCCTTGCCTATACGGCGACGAAAAAAGCGACGACTCCCCAAGGTCCAGGACGAATCCGGCGTGATTTAGCAGCATTGAAGGTAAAAAAAGAGTTTATCGATGAAGCGTTACGACAGTTTACGGAAGAAGAAGAGCTTGAGAAGGTCGTCAAGTTCTTGCGCCAAAAACAAAAGGAATTAGCGCGGCGTTCGGTCCGGGAATTGAAACAGAAACTGCAACAAACTCTGATGCAACGTGGTTTTTCGTCAGAAGTGACGCAACAAGGGTTTCAAATCGTCTTTGAGGAAGTCGAAGTCGACGCGGAAGAAGAGGCGGCGCTCTATCAAGCGCGTAAATATTATCCGAAATATCATAAACTGGAGCCATTTGCCCGAGAACAAAAAACGAAACAAGCACTCGTTCGAAAAGGGTTCCCATATGCAATCGTGGCAACAGTCATCGAACAGGTCAAGCAAGAAGAAGAAGGAATCTGACAAGCGTCTTTCCTTTTGAAAAAATTGAAAACTCATTCTCCTAAATAGCAAGATGGAAAATTGACAATTGTCCGACAATTGTGCTATTCTACGCTCAGATTAAGAAAAGGAGGAACCGTCACATGAAAAAGCAACTTGTTATCGCATCTACTATTGGACAGTTGAATATGGCGGAGACTCTCGAACTCGTATAAACACTCATTTTAGTGTGCGATTGACAGGGAATCCGTTCCCCGAGCGCGCAGACCATATTTTTGATTCATATCGTCTTTTCAAGGCATATTGATTCTCGGACTGCTTCCGGAAATCAGTATGCCTTTTTTGTGCGTTCGGAAAAAAGGAACACCATAACATGACACAAAGGGGGGAACCATCGTGCGATTATTTCGCCAACTCAGTTGGTTTCTAAAAGAACACAAAACATCTTATCTGATTGCCGTCGTACTCTTAATTATCACGGGTTTTATTGATTTAACGCCGCCGTGGCTGATTGGAAAAGTGATTGACGGGTTACGGTCCGGGTCGATGGACCGGACGACACTGATTCAATATGTCGTCGGACTGCTCGTAATTTCGATCGCTTCGTTTATTTTGACGTATCTATGGCTCGCGAAATTGTTCGGGACGGCATTTTTACTCGAACGGACATTACGAAGCCGATTCTTTACACATTTACTGAAATTGACGCCGACATTTTATCAAAAGAACCGAACAGGAGATTTGATGGCGCTTGCGACGAATGACTTAAAAGCGGTCGAACGAACAGCCGGATTCGGTGTGTTGACGCTTGTCGATTCGTTGAATATGACGGCGATTACCCTCGTCGTGATGGGGGTCGCGATTGATTGGAAACTGACGCTCGCGGCACTCCTTCCGATGCCGCTCCTCGCGTATGCGATGAACAAGCTCGGAAGTCAAATTCACGGCCGCTTCATCGTCGCCCAAGATGCGTTTGGAACGATGAATGACCAGGTCGTCGAATCGATTTCCGGACTTCGTGTCATCCGCTCGTTCGTCCAAGAAGAGATTGATGTCAAAAAATTCGATGACACGACGACGGATGTCTTCGAAAAAAACATGCATGTCGCAAAAATTGACGTCTTATTCGAACCGATCATCAAGTTATTGGTCGGTGTCAGCTATTTAATTGGTCTATCGTTCGGGACGTACCTTGTCTTTACGAACGATATTACGCTCGGTCAGCTCGTCGCTTTCAATATTTACCTCGGGATGTTGATTTGGCCGATGTATGCCTTCGGTGAGCTCATCAACGTCATCCAGCGCGGGACGGCGAGTCTCGATCGCTTAGAAGCGACGATGCGTGTCAAACCGCTGATCACATCGACACCGAAAGTCGAAGTTGTGCGACCGGAAATGATTACTCTGGCTAACTTGACGTTTACGTATCCAGAGATGAATCATCCGTCGTTACACGGGATTGATTTGACAATCAAACACGGACAGACGATTGGAATCGTCGGTCCGACTGGATCTGGGAAAACAACGCTCTTACGCCAATTTTTACGGGAGTATCCGATTGGACGAGACATGTTGAAAGTAAATGGAACCCCCTATGAAGACGTCGCACTGGAGACCGTCCGCGGGTGGACGGGCTATGTCTCGCAAGAGCATCTACTCTTCTCAAAATCCGTACGCGATAACATTTTGTTCGGGGCGGGTGAGGCAACAGAAGCTGAGTTGCAAGAAGCGATTCGTTTAGCGGCCTTTACGACGGATGTCGAGACGCTTGACCAAGGGTTACAAACGATGGTCGGAGAACGGGGAGTCACGCTTTCCGGTGGACAGAAACAACGCTTGTCGATTGCCCGGGCGATGTTGAAGAAACCGGAGTTGCTGTTGCTCGACGACTCGTTGTCAGCCGTTGATGCGAAAACGGAATCACAAATCATCGACGCGATCCGGACGAACCGTCATCAGTCAACGACATTGATCGTTGCGCACCGGTTGTCTGCCGTCGCGCATGCGGATGAAATTCTCGTCTTACAAGACGGCGTGATCAGTGAGCGGGGAACGCATGAACAGCTGATGGAACGACGTGGCTGGTATGCAGAACAATTCGAACGACAAAGTGAAGAAACGTAAGGCAGGAGGTGCTGAAATTGACTGAACAAGAAAATTATTTACTCGATCCCGTCAGACGGAAAACGACGATTCGTTCACTCGTCCGCTATGCGATGCATGAGAAACGCGCAATCTTTCTCGGGCTTTTCTTGCTTATTTTAGCGGTCGGAGCTGAACTGACAGGACCGTATATCGCAAAAATCATCATCGACGAACACATCGTCGCAATCGAAAAAGACTGGGTGGAAGTCGAATCGGGGGGGACGGTCGGTTATGACGGACGACGTTTTGCGAAGTCGCAAGACGTTCCGAAGTCGGCGGTCATCGGTCCGATCTCGATCGTCCAGTCGAAGGCGGGGTATTATTTCGTTCCGGAACAAGTCGTCAGTGGTGGCGAACGTCAAGTCGCGGGGGACACGTTAACTGTCACGCGAGGAGAGGAAACGTTTCGGTACGCCGGTGTCGAAAAGCTCACGCAAGGACAAGTCTATGATTTTTATGCCTCGGACTTAAAGGCGATTGGTTGGTTATCGTTCTTTTATATCATTTTGCTGTTGATCGCAGCGGGCCTGAACTGGGTCCAACAAATCTTATTGCAACGCTCAGCGCATAAAATCGTTAAACGGATGCGGCTTGATGTCTTTTCACATCTGCAACGCTTGCCGGTCCGTTACTTCGATCAGACACCGATTGGTAAAATCGTCAGTCGTGTCACGAACGATACGGAGACGATCCGGGATCTCTACCTCGGTGTCCTGGCGCGTGTGTTCTCAGGCATCATCACGATGGCAGGGATTCTCGTCGCGATGTTCTTCCTGGATGTCCGGCTGGGTCTCGTTTCCTTAGCCATTATCCCGATCGTCTATTTTTGGATTCAACTGTTCCAAAAGTTTGCGACGGAAAACAACTTTAAAGTCCGGGCACTCGTCGCGGATATGAACGGACAATTGAATGAAAACATCCAGACGATGCCGATCATTCAGTCGTACGCCCGTGAAGCAGAAGTGCTCGCTGAATTCGAACAGAAAAATGAAGAAAACTATCAAACCCGTGCGAAATTGTTACGGCTCGATGCATTGATGTCACACAACTTATCGTATTTCTTAAAAAACTTGACGCTCGCCTTATTGATTTGGGTCGTTGCCGGTCAAAGTTTAACGAACGGGACATTTTTATCACTCGGAATTCTCTATGCCTACATTGATTACGTGTCGCGTCTGTTCGAACCGGTCACACAAATCATGAATCAACTGTCACCGCTCCAACAAGCACTCGTCTCGGCCGACCGGATGTTCCAGTTGCTCGACGAAAAAGGTGAACCGGTCGAACAAGGTCGGATTCCCCGTTTCTCAGGGCGCGTCGAGTTTAAAGACGTCGGATTCAGCTATGAAGAGGGGTATCCGGTTTTACGTCAAATCGAGATTGAGGCACGTCCTGGTGCGACCATCGCCCTCGTCGGGCATACGGGGAGTGGGAAAAGCTCAATCATGAACCTGTTGATGCGTTTTTATGATCCTTCGTCCGGTCATCTCCTGATTGACGGACAAGATGTTACGACGTTACCGAAACAAGCGGTCCGTGACCACATGGGAATCGTCTTACAAGATCCGTTCTTGTTTACAGGAACGATTCGTTCGAACATTACACTGGATAATCCATCGATTTCGGAAGAGCGTGTCCGCCAGGCAATCGTTGCCGTCGGAGCAGACCGCTTCATCGATCGACTTCCGCATGGCTTAGACGAACCGGTCATCGAAAAAGGTGCGACCTTGTCTGCGGGGGAACGGCAATTAATCAGTTTTGCCCGTGCGCTTGCCTTTGATCCCGCGATTCTCGTTCTTGACGAAGCGACGGCAAGTGTCGATTCTGAGACGGAAGCGATGATTCAAGAAGCCTTGCTGACGTTGACGAAAGGACGGACGACCTTCATCATCGCGCACCGGTTGTCGACGATTAAAGATGCCGATGAAATCATCGTCCTCGATCACGGTCAAATCATGGAGCGTGGTACACATGACGTGCTCTTGTCGGAAAAAGGGATTTACGCGAAGATGTACGCCCTTCAAAGCAAACGGAATCTTGAGCTGAAATCGAGCTAACACCATGATATGACTCCTCCTTTTCGTATATACTAATGACGAAGAGGGGGAGTTTTTTGATGGAAACACGGATGAGTCAATTATCGAAATACGAATTAGAAATGCTCGTCACGAAACTAAACGAGCAAAAAAGAAAAGCGGAGCAGCATGGGAACATGAGTGAAGTCGAAGTCGTCATTCGGAAAATCGCGATGGCACAAAGTTATCTCGTCGATGCAAGTCAGTTCGAAACCGGACAACTTTACCAAGTCGAAGGGGAAGAGGCGGTATTCGAATTACATTTCGTCAACGGCGTCATGGGTTGGGGGCATTTTGAAGGAACCGTCAATGAAGTCGCGATTCCGCTTGCGCTGATTCATTCTGAGGAGGGTGTATGATGGGAGAAAACCGCACAGCGGCACTAGAGCAACTAGCAGGAGAATTACAAGCCGTCAATCCGGTATTAACGCCAATCGAGGCATTGACATGGGTCGAAGTCCTTTGGGAAGATTTCGAGGCGACGCTTGCCCGGGCAGGCGAAAAATATCAAGGTGAGGCTGTCGCCGTCCGGTTCGTCGAGCAACAAATCAAACAACATGGCGCGATGTTGCACCGCTTCAATACATCGAATGAAAAGTTTAAGCACTTGATGCTCGGACGCGACGTCCAGTAAATGAACAGAAAAAGACTCCCTGTCTTGGTCGGTTGACCACGGACACGGAGTTTTTGTTTATAAAGCAGGGATAATCAGTTTCTTTTGCAGCGTCCGTTCGCTAAAGACCCAACCCGTATAGGAACTGACGATTTGTTGGGACGCCTCATCGATTCGGACGACGGCAACGAATGGGTAGACATCTTTTGTGAAGTACCGTAAGTTCGTGAAACGATATTCGACGATGCCGTCTTTTCGGGATACCGTATACGTGTGGATTTTTGAGAAGGCGAGGAAAGCTTTCAAGTCCTCATTTTGTTTGACGACTTCATAGAGTACATCCCCATGCGGTTCCTCTTTGATGCGGAAGTTTCCGCATTCGACGACGACACCAGAGTTGATTTTGACGACGGAATAGTCGTCGCGCAGTCGTGCTGCGACGTGCCACTCGTCCCACTTCATTCCGGGTGAGATGAATAACTTGTGGGCCCCGCCATAGTAACGGGCTGCCGTCGCCAGGGCATCATTTCGGAGTTTAAACTGCACGGCGTAATAAATCGCGACGATGACGATTAAAATCGGGAAAATAACGATGGTCGCGCGTGTCAGGACCCAGATCCCGAAAGCGCCGTAATACATCGTAAATAAATACGGATCAAACGTATTGATGACACCCCAACCAATCCAGGTCTGTTTGAAGGGGTGCAGAGCTTGTGTACCATAGGCGTTAAACAGATCGACGAAGACATGAAGGGCGACAGCGATCTGCGCCATCAGCCATAATGAAGTAGGTGGTACGCCGAATAAGGTACCGATGACGATTGATAAGAGTAACGGCCAAGCGAGTAGGGCAATCAATCCATGGGATTTTCCACGGTGTTGCGTCAAGTAAGCACCGTTCCCTTTAAATTTAAAAACCGTGTCAAAGTCGGGGGCGTGCGATCCGACTAAGGCAGTGGTCGTGACGGCAGCAAAGAGTGTTGCGCTTGCTGCGACATCCGGTTCAAGTGTTGCGATGGCGGCGAGACAAAGTCCCATTCCGATATGTGTACCAGTATCCAATGCGAATTCGCTCCTCTAAAAGTAGTAATGGTACGGATAAACAAACAAGTGTAAGCGTTCCGGGTAATTTTCATTCACTATAACGTATTTTTGTAGAAAAGAGGTAGACATTTGATCCCCGTTCAAGAATATTTCATAAACTTTAACAAACGAACGTTCACAACCGAATTGGTCGCATGGTTTTTACGTGAACAACGCCAGTTACCATGGCGAGAAACTAAAAATCCTTACCACATCTGGATTAGTGAAATCATGTTACAACAGACGCGTGTCGATACCGTCATCCCTTATTATAATCGCTTCACGGACCGTTTTCCGACGCCGCACGATTTAGCGGCGGCAGAGCAAAGCGAAGTCTTAAAATACTGGGAAGGCTTAGGATACTATTCCCGTGTTAAGAATCTTCAAATCGCCGTTCAAGAAGTTGTTGAAAAATATGGCGGAATTGTTCCTGACGAAAAAGAAATTTTTGAAAGCTTACGTGGTGTCGGACCGTATACGACGGGAGCAGTCCTGTCAATTGCTTACGGTCAGGCGGAACCGGCAGTCGATGGAAATGTCATGCGCGTCTTATCGCGGGTGCTTGGGATTTATGAAGACATCGCCGCACCGAAAACACGGAAACTGTTCGAGGCAGCGGTCCATGAACTGATTGATCCGCTTGATCCGTCGAGCTTCAACCAAGGGTTGATGGAGCTCGGGGCAATCGTCTGTACACCGAAGTCTCCGATGTGTGGGTTATGTCCCGTCAATGACGTCTGTTTTGCGTACGAGCGAAATGCCCAAGGTGAGTTACCGGTCAAAACGAAAAAAGGAAAAACGCAGACGATTCAATACGACGCTCTCGTCTACGAAGAAGCAGGGAAAGTTGCAGTCGAACAGCGACCGGATACGGGACTGCTCGCGGGTATGTGGCAATATCCGTTAGTCGAATCGACGGAAACCGTACCCGGAACGTATGTCGGGAAGATTAAACATATCTTTTCACACCGGATTTGGGAAGTCAGTATTTACCGTGTCGCGACGCAACCTGAAGGAACGGTACTGATGGATGAAGCAACGTACGTCAAGCAGCCGATATCAGTCGCACAAATGAAAATCGATCGTCTATTAAAGGAGGAGACTACATGAATACATTTCGTACGGAAACGAAAGTAACAGCGACGTTAGAGCAGGCTTGGACGTTTTTAGGCGATGCGAAAGCATTAACGGGAATGACGGTTTTCCCGAAAGTGAAAACGATTGGTGATACGCGGACAATCGCCGGAAACACGATTCAGCTTAAAGTCGGTCTTCCGCCCATTTTCGTCGAGTGGGAGTCACTGATTCCGATTGTCGGTCAACATGCTTTCGTTGATGTAGGAGTCAAGGTCCCGTTCCCGTTCGCTACTTGGTGTCATCTCCACCGTGTCGAACAGCGTCCGGACGGGGTCTACATGATTGATGAATTACTCTATAAATCTTATTTTCCGAAAATGATTGTCGATCTACTGATTCTCAAACCGATGTTCGATCAACGGAAACGCGCGATTTTAGACTACTTTAGTTAATAAATCACAGTCATTTTTCTGAAAAAGTACCCTTTCGTTTTTCATGTGTTCTGAAAATGGGTATAATAAGCACGAGAGTATAGAAAAATTGAATAAAAAAGCTTCAGAAAGGAGTAGCACATGAGTCGATTCCCAAAAGAAGGTAGCAAGATTGAGATTCAAAGTTTCAAACATAATGGCAGCTTACACAGAGTTTGGGAAGAAACGCTCGTGCTTAAATCGACGGAAGAAGAATTGATTGGATTCAATGATCGAATCATGGTCAGTGAATCGGATGGTCGTCAGTGGCGGACACGCGAACCCGCGATTTGTTATTTTTCGACAGAACTCTGGTTTAACGTAATCTGTATGATTCGAGAGGATGGAATCTACTATTACTGTAACCTAGGGTCACCTTCGACGTTTGATGAAAAGGATCGAGCAGTCAAGTACATTGATTATGATTTAGACATTAAGGTGTATCCGGACATGTCGTATATGATTTTGGATGAGGATGAGTACGAGAAACATCGCCGGGAAATGAATTATCCGAAAGCGATTGATCGTATCCTGAAGGACAACGTCCAGATTTTAATCCAGTGGATTCGAAGTCGGAAAGGTCCGTTCAATCCGGCATTCGTTGAAACGTGGTATCGTGAATATGAAACAAGATATCGGAGATGATGGTTCGCCATCGTCTTTTTTTAATTGAAGGAAGTGAATCATCATGGGTAAGGAAACTCAACAACAGAAAAATAAGACACCAGGTTCGATTCGTCGCTACATGCAGTTCGTCAAGCCGTACAAAAAACAAATCCTCTTGACGGTGTTCGTCGGAATCATCAAGTTTTCGATTCCGTTAGGATTACCGTTACTGTATAAGTACATCATCGATAACCTCCTGACCGATAATACGGTACCGCTTGCAGAGCGGAGTAAGGAACTGGCGTATTTGATTGGAGCGGGCTTCTTCGTCTTCCTCGTCGTCAAACCACCACTTGAATTCGTCCGTCAGTATTTAGCACAGTGGTCGGCGTCGAAAATTTTGTTCGACGTACGGAATAATTTGTTTGATCATGTTCAGAAATTATCACTTCGCTTTTATTCGAACACGAAAACCGGCGAAGTCATCTCCCGAATCATCAACGATGTCGAACAAACAAAAGATTTTGTTGTAACGGGTTTGATGAACTTATGGCTCGATATGATTACGATTTTTATCGCAATTGCCATCATGTGGACGATCAATCCGAAATTGACGCTCGTCGCAATCATCCCATTGCCGTTTTATGCCTTTGCCGTGAAGTTCTTTTATGGGCGGCTCCGCAGTTTGACGCGCGATCGCTCAGCAGCACTTGCGGAACTCCAAGGACATTTGACGGAGCGGGTCAACGGAATGGCAGTTATCCGCAGTTTCGCCCTTGAACCACATGAAAACAAAGCGTTCAAAGGTCAAAATGATGGTTTCTTAAAAGCGGCACTTCGTCAGACGAACTGGAATGCACGGACCTACGTCGTCGTTTCGACGATTACCGACTTTGCACCGATTTTGATTTTTGGTACGGCTGCCTTTTTCGTCTTGAACGGACAAGTAACAATCGGGACGATGGTCGCTTTCATCGGCTACATCGACCGTCTGTATGCACCGCTCGGTCGCCTCGTCAACTCGTCCACTACGTTGACACAATCGATTGCTTCGATGGACCGGATGTTTGAATTTTTAGACGAACCGTATGATATTACGGAAAAAGCACATGCGAAAGATCCGGTCGCTGTTAAAGGAAACGTCCAGTTCGAAGACATCAGCTTCTCGTATGAAGAAGATGGCGAACTTGCGATCAACCGGTTGACGCTCGACGTCCAGGCGGGGGAACGAATCGCCTTCGTCGGAATGTCGGGAGGCGGGAAATCGACGCTCGTCAGTCTGATTCCTCGTTTTTATGATGTTTCGTCTGGACGGATTACGCTTGACGGTGTCGACATCCGAAACTTGAAATTGCGTGGCTTACGCGACCAAATCGGAATGGTCATGCAAGAATCGATTCTCTTTAGTGAATCGGTCGAAATGAACATCAAGATGGGGAACCCGGAAGCGACGGATGAAGAAGTAATTGCTGCTGCGAAGGCGGCGAATGCACACGAGTTCATTGAACGGCTGCCGCAAGGGTACAAGACGGCGGTCGGAGAACGAGGCGTTAAACTGTCAGGGGGACAAAAGCAACGCTTGGCGATTGCCCGTGTCTTCTTGAAGAACCCACCGATTCTCATTCTGGATGAAGCAACAAGTGCGCTAGATCTAGAAAGTGAATCGATGATTCAAGATTCGCTTGCGCGTCTCGCGAAAGGACGGACGACGTTTACTGTCGCCCACCGTCTGTCGACGATTACGGATGCCGATAAGATTGTCGTGATTGAAAATGGTCAAATCACGGAACTCGGTCGTCATGAAGAGTTGATGCGTAAACGTGGCGCATATTTTGAACTGTACGCGATTCAGAACCTCGAGCTCGTCGAATGAAAAAAGGCTATTCCGTTTTTTTCGGAATAGCCTTTTTGTATAAAGAATGAACAGCTTACAATTGTGCGAACGCACGGTTGACGGCAGCAATCGTCTCATCGATGTCTGCGTCCGTGTGAGCCGTCGTCAAGAACCACGCCTCGTATTTTGAAGGGGCAAGATTAATGCCTTGCTCGAGCATCAATTTGAAGAAACGACCGAACATCTCGCTATTTGCGCGCTCCGCACCGAGGTAGTCAGTGACCGTCTCATCCGTGAAGTAGACCGTCAAAGCTCCTTTTAGACGATTGATTGTAATCGTGACGTCATGAGTAGCAGCAGCCTCGAGAATCCCTTGTTCGAGCTTCGCACCGAGACGTTCGAATTCTTCGTAGACACCAGGCTGTTCAAGTAACTCTAGGCAAGCGATACCTGCTGCCATCGATGCCGGATTTCCAGCCATCGTTCCAGCTTGATAAGCAGGACCGAGCGGAGCAACGTGTTCCATGATGTCTTTACGACCACCGTATGCACCGATCGGAAGACCACCACCGATGATCTTGCCGAGTGCCGTCATATCAGGACGGATATTCAATAGTTCTTGAGCACTGCCGTATGTGAAGCGGAACGCCGTGATGACTTCATCGTAGATGACGAGTGCGCCGTACTCATGAGTAATCTCATTGATGGCTTCGAGGAATCCAGGATGCGGTTCGACAATCCCAAAGTTCCCAACGATCGGTTCGACGAGGACACAGGCAACTTGATCGCCCCATTCAGCCATGATTTGACGATAGGCTTCAACATCGTTGAACGGTGTTGTCAAGACTTCTTTCGCTGTTGCTTTCGTTACACCGGCAGAGTCCGGTGAACCGAGTGTTGCTGGACCACTTCCTGCTGCAATCAACATTAAATCAGAATGTCCGTGGTAACAGCCGCTGAATTTCACGACGAGTTCACGACCCGTGTAGGCACGCGCGACTCGTATCGTCGTCATGACCGCCTCGGTTCCTGAATTCGTAAAGCGAACTTTTTCTAAAGACGGAATCGCTTGTTGAAGCTTATGTGCGAAGTCGATTTCTAGACGGTGAGGCGTACCATATAGGAGACCATTTTGCGCCGCATGCGTAATCGCTTCCGTAATATGTGGATGCCCGTGCCCGGTGATGATTGGACCGTAAGCGGCTAAGTAATCGATATAACGATTGCCATCGACATCGTAAAAGTAAGCACCTTCTCCACGTTCCATATAAACGGGGGCGCCTCCTCCGACGGCCTTAAAAGAGCGGGATGGACTGTTGACACCTCCGACGATACATTTTTGGGCAACGTCGTATAACGCCTCGGATGTCGGGCGTGTAGAATGGGTTGACATGGATGATTCCTCCAATCGTTGATTCGTGAAAAATATCACGATATGATTGTATCACGGACGTCAAATCAGAAGCAGAGCCGTTGACGGACGGGAATAATGTAGGTAGACTAATTATAAAGATTACAATCTAATAATCAATGAAAGATAGAAATGAGGGGATGGACGTGGCTAACGAAATGCTAGATGACGCAGTACGATCTTTACGGGACTCGGGCGTTCGCATGACACCACAACGTCACGCAATCTTGGAATACTTGACGACAGGACATACGCATCCGACGGCAGATGATATCTATCGTGCGCTCGAACATCGTTTTCCAAATATGAGTGTGGCGACAGTTTATAATAATTTACGTGTTTTCCGTGAAAAAGGAATCGTTGAAGAGATGAACTATGGAGACGCTTCGAGCCGATTCGATTTCGTTACGACACGTCATTATCATATGATATGTGAAGGGTGCGGTAAAATCGTCGACTTCAATTATCCGGTTCTCGATGATGTCGAGACGGTCGCTGCACATTTGACTGGATTTAAAGTAGATCGTCATCGTCTCGAAGTATACGGGACGTGTCCTGAATGCCAATCAAACGTACAATAAAAACGAGCTTCCTTTAACGGGGAGCTCGTTTATTGTGTTTATTGTATTTTTCATCGAATTCTTTTCCTTCAAGTTCTTGGTCCATCGTGAGTGGCTCATCGCAATGCATACATAAATCGACGCGACCGAGGACTTTTGTTTCTTTTCCACAGTTCGGACAAGTGACGACGGCTGCTTTCGTTGAAGTTAAACCAATCAAGAAATATAAGGCAGTACTTGCTAAGACCATGACAAAACCGAGTAGCATTAAAATAACCATGATGATTTCAAATTGTTTTAATAGAAGACCGCCATACATAACGAGCATTCCACCAAAAACGAGGAACATCGCCAAGTTACGGGCGCGGTTTATTTTATTCTTGCGTTGTTTTTTCAATTGAATTCCCCCTAACGACAGTCTAGCATATTGTAGCTTATGTCCTGAAGAAGGAAACAATGAATTTTTGTCGAAAATGGTAACGGATGAGTATGAGTGAAGAAGGGTGAGAATTGAATGGAACAAGTCACAAGAACAATTTATTCCGAATATGCTGCCTATCAAGAAACGCAAGGGATCATCGCTGTTGAAAAACAGCAACCGAAGGATTCATTGACGGACCAATTTGATATACTGTTACTAGTTGTTACACGGGACTCCTCTATTGAATGGACAATCAAACACTACCGCCTAGATACACTCAAGGTGTCACTTCATGTCGTCCATGAAGATGTACTGTCACGATGGATTGTACTGAACGCGAATCGGCGAGCTGTCCATTGGATATCCGAAGGAACAATTATTTTTGAACGCAATGATTATTTAACTGATATGAAAAAAAGGCTGTTGAATTTCCCGGAAGCAGAACGTTGCCTGCAAATGTCACTGTCTTTTGCGAAACTACTACGTCGTTTTCAAGACGGGCGTAATCTCTTTAGTCGCGGTAACTACTATGATGCTTACACGCACGTGCATCATGCTTTACATCATTTAGCACGGCTTTCCGTTCTTGAAAAAGGAGCACATCCTGAAATTGTCGTCTGGGAACAAGCTCGCATGGATGATCCGGAAGTGTACAAGTTATACCAGCAATTACTATTAAGTGAAGAAACACTTGAATTGCGAATCCATTTAGCTTTGATTGGTCTGGAACATCTACTTCAATCGAAAGTATTATCCGGTGGAAAGTATTTATTTGAAGTGATGCGTGAAAGAACAATCCCGTGGACGATGTATGAACTAATGGAAAATGAACGATTGCAGGAACTGAAGGTTGATTTAGGTAGTTTAGTCGATTTCTTTATGCGTAAAGGGTTAATTCGCA
Source organism: Exiguobacterium sp. s133 (assembly GCF_018618595.1). Lineage (NCBI taxonomy): Bacteria > Bacillati > Bacillota > Bacilli > Caryophanales > Exiguobacterium > Exiguobacterium sp. s133. The sequence continues at coordinate 473 of NZ_JACSMK010000005.1, read as the reverse complement.
TCTCTTATCGTCAAACAAAAGGTACGGGCGTGGAACTCGTAACATATGAACCAGTCGTTTAAACGATTGGTTCATATGTTTTTTATCGCGAATCGAAAATACTATATATAGAAGAAAAAAATAATTAAAAGTTTTTTATTAAAATCTGTTGACGTTACTATTTTGAGATAGTATATTAATACATGTCGACAGGGCGACACGTTCTGAACGACGAAAGCAAATTAAAAAAATAAGAAAAAGGATTGACGGTTAAGTTATTCCATGATATCTTATTAAAGTCGCTAACACGACACGACGAACTTTGAAAACTGAACGATGAGGCAAAAAACGTATCTTCGGATACAAACAATGAATGAAGCGCAAGCTTCGTCAACGTGACTTTTAGTCACAAAAACGAGCAAGTCAAACACTTTATGGAGAGTTTGATCCTGGCTCAGGACGAACGCTGGCGGCGTGCCTAATACATGCAAGTC